>NZ_JAVDDT010000007.1 GCF_030848495.1 Natronospira bacteriovora | reverse complement strand
CGATCCGTGTTGACGCTGTGGTTAGGAGTTCAATCGACATAATATTTCAGCCGAATCCGGCTGACGTTTCCATTGCTAAGTTCGAATAATGCTTGCTCGGTCACGCCAGAATAGACGACCCTGTCTTCTTCTCTAATTGTCGGTTCGCCCAACGCCGTGACTACATGCTCGAATGACTGGCCCACCGCGACATCACGCGCGAGAACCCACCTAGAGGATTGAATATCAATCCAAATGACATGAAGCTGCTGAGGATCACCAAACACGCGATACCGGGCTTCCAGACCTCCCTGAAACTGAATGGTGCAATACGTCAAAACCCCATCTGCGTGGGGGTTTTCGACGTCCTCACAGCTTTCATCAAGAACCTTGGCAGTTGCCCGAAGACCTCCCTGGGATGAGTCATCGAGAAATATGGGGGCACGGTGAATGTAGCGATCAATTTCGTCCATTCGCTCAAGCATCGCCTCTTGCTCCGGCGTCAATTGAGCGGATACGAAGATAGGTACGAGAGCCAATAGCAAGAGGATCCACCTCATGCGATACTCCTAACGCAAAGCTGAGCGGCGGGCTTGAAGCGGAGCGGAAAGCCCGTCCGGCGCAGGCCCGGCCAGGGCCGGAGCGAACTCGAGCGACTGGTTAGGAAGTTTAGTATTCATCACCCCAATCCAGGACCCACCGGCCATCTTCATAAAGTACCTCGGCAAGCTGCCCGCACTCCAGGCAATGTGCCCAAAATAGCCTGCCTTCGCGCACAAAAAGGGCAGAGAAGTGCGTGTCGACTGTGTACTCAGAAAACACCACCTCAATTTCATCATCTTGCAGATTCGAGGCAATGAGAATCTTATAATCCTGGCCCGCCTCCGTTTCAGCCAGCCCTACCTCCCAACGTAAAATCTCAGATGACTTGTCGATTGACATATCAACGCGAAACATCGCCCGCTGTTCGGCCAATTCTTGACACTGGGAAGGCGAGAATACGTTGTCAGATCCACAGTCAAAAATCGCAATTTTCTCAAAATCCACCCTTAGCGTATCAACCGACTGACCAAGGTATCTCGTATCGCTAGGGGTAACCCGCTCAGTCACCCACCACGCCTTGCCCGGGGCATCCACCGCCACAAGAATGAAAGCTAGGGAAAGAAAGAGCTTCATGATTCGACTTCCTAACGCCCAGCGTAACCGGACGGTTTACCCTGTGCGAACGCAGAGGGTAAACCGGTCCGCGTTCACGCTGTTGTTAGACCATAAACTGGGTGAACTCACTGCCTGTTATTCGTTTTCCACCATCTACCTATAGCACCAAACAGCCGACTAATTGGACCTTGCCGATGCCTATCTACAATTTTAAATAGGCTTTGCAAGTTCTTCTCTAACTGCGCCAGTTGCGAAATATAGGCGGACCGAGCTCGCTCAGGGACTGGGCCATACCGTGAGTTCTCAACATAAACCGCCATTCCGGCGTAGATCTGCGTCAACCCCTGTACCAATCCCGAAATACCCCCCAATGATTTACTGATGTCCGCCGCTCCCTTCCGGGCTTCCCAATCCGACACATCTGATAAGACTTGATCATAATCCTGCGGAAGGGTCGGCGGAGAAGGCGGAAGCTCCTTGAAATCACCTTCGTCAAGGTCGAACAGTGCCTTGATACTTTCTATCCCACCCGCCTGTCGCCACGCCTTTGATATTTCTACATCAATAAAAATATCTTCCAAGACCCGCCAGACCCTAGAGAATACGCGACGTTTTTCCTCATTCGTCTTCCACAAATAGACTGCAAGCGCAGTAAATGTACTGAGCGCCCAGCCGATCAGTAGAAAAACAAGGTTTTCAACCGCGGAACTCGACACCCGGAATCTCCTTGCTTGGTCTAACGTCCGCAACACCGGACAAATTGCAGCGAAGCGGAAATTTGGTCCGCGTGCTTGCGATTGTTATAAGCCGAATTGGCCACCAAATTCATCTATGAGTTCTCCTGCCTTAAACACCTGAACTACATAAGATCGATTCTCTGGATTCAGCTCTACAAAGTAACCAAGCTCATAGCCGCACACATGTTCTGGGTGTGCTTCCCCATCGTAAGACCAAACACCATCAAAGCTAGATTTTGTCAATGCCCTCAATCTAGATCTATCACTAATTTTTTCTTCTTCTGGTCGCTCAGATTTCTTCATTTCAATGGCAATAAGATTATCTTTCCTCATGACTTCGCCGCGACTATGCAAGATTAAATCACAAGTGATAGTCACTACTTGCATGTCGTCATCGAGGATGGTTTTCACCCTGCCATTTTGCTTTCGATTATATTCTGGGTCTGCATAGTATCCGGGGTAACCATTTTCGTTGGCAAACACTTGCAAAGGCATAGCCAACCTAGCGCAAAGATTTCGCTCGCTCACCCCACTTAGTATGTTTTGAGCTTCGGCCTCGAAAAAAGCCTGTAAAGCCTCATTGAAAACTTGAGATAACACGAACTCTCCTTGGCTTATATTGGCTTATAACGTTTGCCTTAACCGGCGCGGCCACTGAGCCAGCCCGGCGAAGCCGGCCCGGAGCTTGCCCCGCGTCCGGTTGAAGGCTTTGTTATGTGCTCAGCGCTCCGGTTCCCAGCCCAGTATTTCATAAAACTGATGGGCAAAATGGTCCTGCTTTTCCTCAAACGGACATACCCTCTTGGGATATTCAGCAAGGAACCGGACGAACTCGTGGTATAGATCAAGAACCCAGCCGTCTCTTCCGATTTCTTCGGCAAATCCGACCATTTTGTCTCCATACATCTCCTTCTGAAAATGGTAAACCGCATTCCTCGCACGCTTAAGCAAGGCAACTCCCTGTTGATGTTTCATCAGGAGTCTATCGATTTCTGAATCCTGCAGCTTGAGCTCCTGCCATCCTTCTATTGCGACATACATGGACGCAAAAAACTGGAACGAAATGGCCAATGATTCAGCCGGAGTCTCGTCTTCAGCACATATCCAACGGTCACCGTTTAATTGTGCCCAGTGAACATAGTGCCCCCATGAGGCTACTTGCTTAAGTTCTGTCCAATCCATAAAGGCACATAACGCTTGGGTTAACCGGCGCCGGCACTGAGCTTGACCGGCTTTGCCACCGCGGAGCTTTCCGGCGTCCGGTTAAACCCTTTGTTAGCGCAAATCAATTCCTGAAACTCAATGACAAAGAAATCCCGTCTATCGCTTCGTTCAATGCTTCTAACTTGCATCGCTTCAGTTGGTCGCCATCTCGCGGAGTGGAAAAAACCCGAAATTTCCTTGGAGTATTCTCCGAACCCTTCCTTTTCTCTTTGTTTTTCTGGTCGATCTGCCAGGGAGTCCAGGTTCTGAAGCCGTTGCACCAACGCACGATCGCCCTCGAGCGTTACCTTAAAGATCCCCTGTCCGCGCCCTGGCCTTATTAGAACGATACGACTAGTAGTAACATTCCGGCTCGGACCAGACGAAAATGGCGTGGCCAGATGACCGATATGCCGTGTTTCCGGTGGAAACTCGACCTGAAAGTCACCCTCAATATCAGGACCAACGGACACTGACTCGTAATAGGTGCCATCCTTCAGCTCGTCAGCCACCAAATCTCGAAATGCCTCTGGCACACCATAGAAGACTGGCGCTACCAATACCATCGGACTAAGTTCACCACACGATTCTAGGGGATCAGGCTTAACCAATATCTCGAGAACAGGAACATCAGCAGACTGATGAGCAATCCCAATACATCCACCAAGCGCAGTGGTCAGAAGAAGCGCTGAAATGAACCAAAACTTACTCATCAATAGACACCGATTCGCATGCGCTAACAGTTGATTGTACGACTGGCGCGTTTATTGGGGATAACGCGCCGTCTCGATAAGTCCGTCGCCAGGTAGTTCGGTGCCCGGCGATTCGTGTTTTCTTTCAATAACATAGCGCAAACTTCGGGGTTTGGCGTCCGGGGATACCTTGACAGTCGCATTTTCCTCTCCCAATAATACTGTATATCCATACAGTTACCAAAAGGGGAGGTGGCGAGATGGGTCAGTGGCGATCTGGTGGGAGATCGGTGGCGGCTGCGGGGGCGGACGCTGCGCGGCAGGAAGGCCGGGAGGGGCGGCCGCGTTTGCGGGAACAGGTGCGGCGGGTGATCCGCACTCGGCGTTACAGCCGTCAGACCGAGAAGAGTTATTGGTACTGGATACGCTATTTCATTCGCTTCCACCGAATGCGCCATCCGCGGGAGATGGGGGAGGCGGAGGTGGCGGAGTTCCTGAGTTTTCTGGCAACGGAGCGGCATGTGGCGGTTTCGACTCAGAGCCAGGCGCTGAATGCGCTGGTGTTTCTGTATCGCGCGGTGCTGGAGCGGCCGCTGGGTGAGATTCAGGGCATCCGGCCGGCGAAGCGGCCGCGGCGCTTGCCGGTGGTGTTCAGTCATGAGGAGGCCATGGCAGTGATTCGGCGCCTGGAGGCACCTTATCAGTTGATGGCTTCCTTGATGTATGGCAGCGGGCTGCGGGTGACGGAGGCGGCTCGGCTGCGCATGAAGGATGTGGATCTGGGGCGTGCTGTTCTGACGGTTCGGGATGGCAAGGGGAACAAGGATCGGACGACGATATTGCCGACTGCCGTTACAGGAGCGCTCAGGGAACGAATGCAATGGGTTGAGACGCAGTGGCGACGAACGCCACTGGATCGGCGCCAGCCGGTCAGTCTTCCCTTTGCTCTGGCGCGAAAATACCCCAATGCGGCCACTTCCCTGCCCTGGCAATGGCTGTTTCCCGCGCCGGGCCTGAGCCTGGACGACGAGGACAGGGCCGTTCGTCATCATCTGCATGTGAGTGCGGTTCAGCGCCGCGTGAGAGAAGCGGTTCGAGCCTGCGGGATCGGCAAGCCGGCCAGCTGCCATACCTTCCGACACAGCTTTGCCACGGAATTGCTTCGCGGGGGTGCGGACATACGCACGGTGCAGGAGCTGCTGGGGCATGTGGATCTGAACACGACGCAGATCTATACCCATGTGCTCGGAACGGGCTTTGCCGGGGTGCGCAGTCCGATGGAGATGATCTGACGCTTCAGGCGGTGGCTTTCGGGGTTTGATGGCACGGCTCCCTGTGCTCGACTCTAATGATTCACCTCAGTGTAGCTGTCGGTACCAGGGCCCGCCATGTTGCTTGGTTTCCAGGCATTGCCGGCAGCCGCTCAGGCCTTCTTCACCCTGGGCGGTGTCGTTGAGAAACTGCCGGCCCTCAGCCTCGGGCTTCCCGGATGTATAGACCCGAATGATTACTTTGTCTTATACGCAAGACATTGGGGCCCTGATGTCTTACGTATAAGACGCCTAAGCCGTGAAGAAGCGATATCGTGCTGCCTGGGGGAGAATACTCGGACGCCAGACACCACGGCCCGGAACACCCTTCAGTGTCCCGGGCCGTGTTGCGTGTGGGTTCGGGCCGATTCAGCTCGCCTTGCGAAGATCGACCTTTTGATCAAGCTTGTCGAAGGCCTGTTGCAGGTCGGCGATGATGTCGGCCGGGGTTTCCAGGCCCACGGAGAGGCGGACGAGATCATCGCTGATGCCGTGTTCGGCGCGTTCCTCGGGGCTGAGCACGGAGTGGGTCATGCTGGCCGGGTGCTGGATGAGGCTTTCGGCGTCGCCCAGGGAGACGGCGCGGCGGATCATCTGCAGGCTGTTCATGAGGGTGCGGCCGGCTTCCACGCCGCCCTCCACATCAAAGGCCATGATGGCGCTGAAGCCGTGCATCTGCTTCTTGGCCAGCTCGTGCTGGGGGAAGCTTTCCAGGCCCGGGTAGTAGACCTTCTTCACCCTGGGCTGGGCTTCCAGCCAGCGGGCCACTTCCATTGCATTCCTTTCCTGGCGCTCCATGCGCACTTCCAGGGTCTTCAGGCCGCGCATGAGCAGGAAGGCGGTGAAGGGCGACATGACCGCGCCGGTGAAGTCCTTCAGGCCGGTGAGGCGGACATGAAACATGTCTTCCTCACTGCCCAGCAGCACGCCGGCCACCAGGTCGCCGTGACCGCCCAGGTATTTGGTGGCGGAATGGGCGACGAAGTCCGCGCCCAGTTCGATGGGGCGGGTGTTGACCGGGGTGGCATAGGTGTTGTCCACGGCCACGCGGGCACCATGCTTTTTGGCGATCTTCGACACGGCCTCGATGTCCACCAGGTCCATGGTGGGGTTGGCCGGGGTTTCGAAGTAGACCATCCTGGTCTTGTCGCTGATGGCGGCTTCCAGGTTGGCCGGGTCGGAGAGATCCACATGACGGACCTTGATGCCGAACTCGGTCAGGCCGTGGTTGAAGAAGGCGTGGGTGCAGCCGTAGAGAGTGGTATCGGCAATCATCTCATCGCCGGGGCGCAGGAAGCTCCACATCAGGGCGGTGATGGCGCCCATGCCACTGGCAAATCCCAGCGCGGCCTCGGCGCCTTCCAGGGCGGCCATGCGCTTTTCCAGCAGCTCCACGGTGGGGTTGGAGATGCGGGAATAGAAGTGGCCGGCCTCTTCGCCGGCGAAGCGGGCCGCGCCCTGCTCGGCACTGTCAAAGGCGAAGGTGGAGGTGACGTGCATGGGCGGGGTGAGCGCGCCCTGCTCTTCCAGTGGGTCGTATCCGTAATGGATGGCGCGGGTGGCGAAACCCGAGTGCTTGTCTGCGGCCATGGTGCTGCTCCCGTCGTCTTG
The DNA here is from genome assembly GCF_030848495.1 of Natronospira bacteriovora. NCBI lineage: Bacteria > Pseudomonadati > Pseudomonadota > Gammaproteobacteria > Natronospirales > Natronospiraceae > Natronospira > Natronospira bacteriovora. Next base: position 204,339 of record NZ_JAVDDT010000007.1, on the reverse strand, counting down.
CGACTGTCTTCCGTTGGCGATGCCCTGATGCTATGCCCTATTTCGGGGCATTTGCTTGCAATTCATGGCGCCTGGGCGCAGTCTTTTGGCAGATTCTGCCAATAGAGAAGGAATATGGACAAGATTGACCGCAAGATCCTGCGTGAGCTGCAACTGGATGGCCGTCTGAGCAATCAGGAGCTGGCCCAGCGGGTGAACCTCTCGCCCTCCCCCTGCTTGCGGCGGGTGCGGCGGCTGGAGGAACAGAAGGTGATCCGGGGCTACACGGCAGTGGTGGATCAGAAGGCCTACGGCTACCCCATCACGGTGTTCGCCCGGGTGGCCCTGGAGCGCCACGACACCGAAACGGTGGCCGAGTTCGAGCGCCGGGTGAAGGAGATCGACGAGATCATCGACTGCTTTCTGATGACCGGCCAGCGGGATTATCTGCTGCGGGTGGTGGCGTCGAGCCTGGAGGATTACGAGCGCTTCGTGCGCGATACCCTGCACACCATTCCGGGTATCGGCTCGATCGATACCAGCTTTGCCTATGGCGTCGTGAAGCGCTCACCGGCGCTGCCGCAGACCTGAATCGTCCCTGTCACGGTGATGGCGACGGGGGCGATTCCAGGCCCGGACCGGGGCGATGGCGATTTACAGCGATTCGATATGACGGACCATGCGCTGGCGCATCTCCTGATCCGGCAGGCGACCCAGGGCAGCGCCCATGTTGTCGGCCATGTGGCGGGCGCGGCTGGTGGCCGGTGTGGCGGCAGTGACCACCGGGCTGGAAACCACCCACTTGAGGAAGAACTGGCCCCAGGTATGGGCGTCGAATTCGGCCGCCCAGTCCGGCACTTCCTTGCCGTCCACCTTCTCCCACAGGCGGGTGCGGCCAAAGGGCGCGTAGACCAGCACGCCGATACCCTTGTCTCTTGCCATGGGGAAGATGCGCTCTTCCATGGTGTGGTTGTCAATAGCGTAGTCCACACCAATGAAATCCAGCTCGTACTGCTCCATTACCTTCTCAAGCTGTTCGTACTGGCGCGGGAAGGTGGTGGTGACGCCAATGTAACGGATACGCCCTTCGTCCTTCTGTTCCTGGAGAATCGGGAGCTGGGTCTCTACATCACCCAGGTTGTGCACCTGAATGAGGTCAATGGGATCCTTGCGCACGTACTCGAAGGAACGTTCCAGCTGAGCCATGGCTCGTTCCGGGTCGGCGGCACCACCACCACGCGGTGCCACATTGAGCTTGGTGGCCCAGAAGATTCGCTCCCGGATTCCGAGCTCGTTGACGATGCGACCGGCCACTTCCTCGGAACCCCCGTAGCCGGGGGCGGTGTCGAAGACGCTGTTGGCGTGCTCGGACAGTTTGGCGAACACATCACGGATTCGATCATACTCTCCTGCCTCTGCCACGCTGCGGAAGGTGGCGGAGCTGCCCAGGCCCACCACCGGCACCGCTTCGTCAGTACCGGGGATGGTGCGTGTAATCAGTGGCAGCTCGCGATCACCGGCCCACATGAGGCCGGGCTTCAGGGCGAGGGCCACCCCGGCGGCAAGACTCATCTTCAAGTATTCACGACGTGTGATCATGCAATGCTCCTCCTTATCAATGGGGGGCACGGCCTGGCAGGCCCGGGCCCACTAACCTCGCCCTGTCCCCGGGCTCAGTGACGATTCGGGTGACGCGTGACCATCACCGCCGTTCGCGGCGGGCTGGTCACCGAGATGCTGCCCGGCCAGTTTCTGCTGGCTGCGTCCAAGCCACAGGGCCAGGCCGGCCCAGACCAGCGCCAGTGGTACGGCCACACTGGCCACACCGGCCAGCCCCATGCCCAGACGCCCAAGCAGCCCTTCCACCTGGGCACCGACCACGTCACCGCCACGATAGACGAAAGTATCGATGAAGGCCTTGGACTTGTACTTGTCTTCGCGGCTGGTCACGGTATAGAGGGTTTCGCGGGCCGGGCGCTGAATGGCCCGCTGCACGGCGCGGAAGACCGCTTCAAACACGATCAGAGCCGCCAGCGATCCGACCACGGCCAGGCCGATGAAGCCGAGTGCCGCCGTGATGGGCAACAGGGCAAGCGTGATGTGAACCCCCAGCCGATGCATGAGATGACCGGCAATCAGGGCCTGCATGATGAGGGTGGCCACCTGAGTGATGAGATCGATGCGGGCAAAGACCGTGGTTCGGTAATCCAGATCATCACCCAGTTCGGCCACCATCTGCAGGCGCGTGAAATAGAGGAAGGTGGCCATGATGGCCAGGATGACCGCGTAGGCGGCGATGCCCATGAGATAGCGGGATCGGAACACCGCCTTGAAGCCCTCCCAGGCACTGCCACCAATCACGGCGTGTTCGTCCACGACCGGCGGGGCCTCCGGGTCGGAGGCCAGGTCCGGGCTGCGGCGGTGGGGCTGCTGCCAGGCCAGTATCCAGGCAATGACCACGGCCAGACCGAGAAAGGCAGTGGAAATCAGCAGCAAGGCCGGCGTACCCAGGGGATCCGCCAGCATGGACGCCAGCCAGGGACCGAAGATGGCGCCACAGGTGCCGCCCACGGCGATCATGCCGAACAGGCGCTTGCCCTGCTCCAGGGAAAAGCGGTCGGCCATCAGGGCCCAGAACACCATGGTGACAAAAAGATTGAAGACGCTGAACCAGACGTAAAAGACCTGACCGGTCGTCACGCCAATGACATCCGGCGTCACGGTCATCAGCATGTAAAAGACAATCAGGCTGAGGCCAAAGAAGCCATAGGTGGCACTGATGAAATAAAGGCGTGGCAGGCGGCTGACCAGCAACCCGAAGAACGGGTTCACCAGCAGGGTAATGACAGCCGTTCCCACGAACAGCCAACGCACGGCCTCAATGCCACCCTGCAGGCCCAACGCTTCGCGCGCGGGACGCAGCAGCATGAGCGCGGTCAGTACGCAGAAAAAGAACAGGCCGGCCAGAAAGACGGACAGAACCTCACTGCGCCGAACGTTGAAGAACTGCTGCAGGTAAGCGGGCATGAAGTTTCCTTCAACCAGGCTGCCCCGGCCTTGTGCATCACGGGGATCAGCACCGTGATGTGAGCAGAATCAGGACGAACTCGAACAGATTATCGACCTTAGTCCCGTTTCAAGGCAAAACGGTTCCCCCCGGCCCGGGATTTCTGCCGTGGCCACTCAGGAAACCTCCGACTGATCCATTTGCCCCGGGCGTTGACGTCGACAGGGCCTAGGACGATTCATCCGAATCCGTCAGGCGCCGGCCCAGGCGAAAACGGCACACCGTGCCACCACGCACCATGCACTCCACGTGCTCGACCTGCCGTCCACTCAAACCTTCCATCAGAGCGAGATCCATTCGGCAGACTTCTTCGTGGCGGCTGGCAAGGTGGTGGTAGATGCAGTTGTGGGCATCGATGAGGGGCAATTCGGCACCGGGTTCCGGCTGGCTGTCGGCCTCATAGCCCACCTCCTTCATGAGTTCGACCAGCGCATCAATGCGTGCCGCTTCACTGCGTCCCTGTACCCGCTCACGAAGCTGGTCGGCCAGGCTGGCACCCAGGCTCTCCATGTAACGGCCAAGTACCTCGCCACCACTCTGATCCTTGATCATGTTGATCAAAAGATCACTGAACATGGCGTAATGCTTGGGAAAGAGGTGAATGCCATCGGCGGTCAGGCGCCAGCCATGGGAGGGGCGGCCGCCCGTGGAAGGTAGTGTCTGACGCTCCACGTACCCGTCCCGCTCCAGGTTCTTGAGGTGCTGATCCACTGCGTTGCGGCTGAGACCCAGACGACTGGCCAGACTGTCGGCGGTGAGGGGTTCGGGCGCCGCCAGCAGCCGCCGCATCAGCGTCTGCTGGCGATCGGAAAAGGCCGCCAGTGGTGGCAATCCCGGTTTGCTCATGAACACGGCCTCCTGTCGGATTCGCTTTAGTTTGTACCAAAAATACTGGAAAAAGCGGTGTTTTGGACTACGCTCAATATCAAGGGTACCCCGCCCTTGTCCGCCCGTGTCAGGGCTGCCTGACAGTCACCACACCCGGTGAACCGGGCGACGGTTCCCCCCGCCCCAACCGGGATGGGGGATATCATGACCAGTCTCGCGCACCACCATCGTACTTCGGCCCCACGTCTCTCGCTCGCCATCAGTCTGACGGTCATCTCATTCGGCCTGACGGCTTGCTTCAGCAGCAGTTCCGGCAATGGCGATGACAGTAATGGGGGCGCGCTCGAGCCGACCCTGGCGTCCATTCAGGCAAATATCTTTACCCCCATCTGCACCGCTTGCCACATCGGGAGCAGTGCCCCGGAGGGCCTGCGCCTGACACAGGGTCAGTCTCACGCCCATCTGGTGGGGGTGCCAAGCAATCAGGTTGATCTGCTGCGTGTGGAGGCCGGGAATCCCGAGGACAGCTACCTGATTCACAAGCTGGAAGGCCGTCAGGCCGTCGGTGCTCGCATGCCCCAGGGCGGTCCGTTTCTCAGCCAGTCGGAAATCGCGGTGATCCGCCAGTGGATTCAGGACGGTGCTTTGGCGAATGTGGCTGGCTCGACCGCCGCGGCAAGTGTGCAACTCGCCTGGCCCCCGGACGGCAGCCACATCCATCACCCGCCGGATCCGCTCATTCTCCAGTTCGACCAGGAAATGGATGCCAGCCTCATTCATGAGGCTTCGATCCAGCTGATATACCGGGATACTCATTCCCCCGACACGACAGCGTCAGTGAAAGCCACCGATCTGACCCTGCGCATCAGCCATCTGGCTCCAACAACGGTATTGATCACTCGCGGCGAAGGGCAGTGGACTTCCGGGCACTACGAAATCCGAGTGGCGGGCAGCGGCCACTGGCCTGTACGCACACGCGCTGGCGAACCCATTGACGGCGATGGAGATGGTCATCCCGGTGGAGATTATCGCACCACCTTTGAGTTGAGCATGGAACCGTGAACGCCCGTAGCTGCTCACTGGGAAGCAGGAGAGAATCTGGCGCCCGCAGCTATTTGCTCCTCATACTGTTCTGCCTGGCGCTGCTGTCGGCTCCACCGTTGGGTGCCGAACCCTGGATTGCCGTGCAAACCGGAATGAAATGCGCCAATTGTCACGTCAACCCTGCCGGCGGTGGCATGCGCAACACCTACGGCAACATCTGGGCCCAGAACAGCCTGCCGGCCAGACAGATCGAGACGCGCGAAGGCCCCTGGACCGGGATGTTGAATGCCTATGCCGCCATTGGCGCCAATCTGCGCGCCAATGCCGTTTACGACGAAATACCCAATCAGGAAAGTGGCTTTGCCTTCGAGCACGAGGAAACCCGCCTGTATCTTCAGCTGAGCCCCCTGCCCGATCGTCTTGAAATCTATATCGACCAGCGCATGGGGCCGGGGGGTAGCAGCAATCAGGAAGCCTTTGGCCGCTATCGTCTTGCCAACCGGGAATGGCACGTGACGGCGGGGCAAATGTATCTGCCCTATGGTCTGCGCCTGGAAGATGACTCGGCTTTCGTGCGCCAGACCCCCGGCATCAATTTCAATACACCCCAGGCCGCGGTCTCGGTGGGATGGGAACCCCGCCGCTGGAGCATCCAGAGCACTGTCTCCGAGGGCAGTGATGCCCGGCGAGGCAAGCAGCTCAGTCTGCGTGCGGAGCATGTGCGTGAGCGGTGGCGTGCCGGCGGCAGTCTCAACAGCAATCATGGCGATGATGGCACACGCTGGATGCAGAATGCATTTGCGGGGCTGCGTACGGGGTCCATCGCCTGGCTGGCCGAGATCAACCATATCCGTGACGACAATCTGGCTGACGACACCCTGCGCCAATGGCTTGGCCTGGTGGAGGCGAACTGGCTAGTCCGGCAGGGACACAACCTGAAGCTCACGCTGGAGTATCTGGATCCGGATGTGGACGCGAGGGGTAATGATCGGAATCGCTACAGCCTGGTGTGGGAGTGCGCACCCATTCCCTTTGTGCAGTTGCGGCTGGGCGCCCGTCTCCATGATGGGCCTTCGGAGATCGACTTACACAATCGCTCCCGATACTTCCTGCAGTTCCACAGTTTCTTCTGAACCAGGGAGAGCGATGGCCGCATGGACCGCCCCTGTCGGGCGGGGAGGTAACCATCGTGTTCCGCATACACCCCTCGTTTCGACCTGCCCTGCTGTTGCCGATCACACTGCTGGCGATCTCGATGACGGCCTGGGTGGTTACTCCTGCAGTTCGACCGGGAAATGGATGCCAGCCGCCTGCACGGGCAATCCATCCAGCTGTTTCGCCTGACTGAAACAGACACCACACCGGAAGTCATGCAATTGATGGACAAGGCGACTGTTCGAATCACCCGCCTTGCTCCGGCGACGACGGTGGCACTCGCGCTGCCGCATGCCGAATGGCAGGCCGGCCACTATGAACTGCGCGTGATCGGTGACCCGGCTCATGGTGTCAGCGGTCGCCACGGCGATGCGCTGGACGGCGATGGTGATGGCATGGCCGGTGGCAACTACAGCGCATTCTTCGAGCTGCGCTGATTGCCGGCTGGCATCACCCCGACGGATTCGTCGTCAGCAGGTGGCGAGTGTGGCGCGCGATGACGGCCTGCTCGTCGGTAGGCAAGACGTAAACGGGCCGGCTGCCGCTGGAGTGAATACGGGCGGCATTGGTCTCCTTGGCCGGCTCATCGAGGTCGAAATCCAGCCAGGCCAGGTACTCGACGATGGCCCGGCGCACCGGCGCGCAGTTCTCGCCAATGCCGGCGGTGAAGACCAGTCCGTCCAGCCCGCCCAGGGCCGCGGCCAGGGAGGCGATTTCCCGGGCCGCCCGGTAGCAGAACACGTCCACGGCACGGGCGGCGGATGCCTCGCCGCTGGCGAGAAGTTCGCGCATGTCATGGCTGATGCCGGACATGCCGAGCAGGCCGGAACGGTGGTATAGAAGATCCTGCACCGCCTCCACGCTCATTCCCTGCTGTTGAATGAGGTAGAGCACTACCCCCGGATCCAGGGCGCCGCAACGCTGCCCCATGGGCAGGCCATCCAGTGCCGTGAAACCCATGCTGGTGGCCTGACTCCGACCATCCTTCATCCCGCAGAGACTGGCACCATTGCCAAGATGGGCGACCACCACCCGGCCCCTGGCCAGAACCGGATCTTCCTCTCTCAACCGGCCGGCGATGTACTCGTAGGAAAGTCCGTGAAAGCCATATCGCAACACGCCGCGCTCCTGCCACTCCCCCGGCAGGGCGAACTGCTGTGCCACCCAGGGCTGGCTGCGATGGAAGGCCGTATCGAAACAGGCCACCTGGGGCAAGTCGGGGCGCCGCTGCATGAGGTGACGCGCAGCGGCCAGGTTGTGCGGCTGGTGAAGTGGCGCCAGACCTGAAAGATCATCCAGCTCCTCCAGGCGGTCGGCGTCAAGGATGAGTGGTTCGCTGTGCCGTGTCCCGCCATGAACCACACGATGTCCCACGGCGCGCAGGGAGCGGTGTCCGACATTGGCGTCAAGCCAGTCCAGGAGCCGCTGCAGGGCCTCGGCGTGATCACCCCTATCCAGGGTCAATGTTTCATCGTTGGTGTCCTTGCCATCGCTGATGTGCAGACGGGCGCTGTTCCCGCCCAGCCCATCCGCCTGCCCTCGCCACAAGGGGGACTCGCCATCCATGGGATACACGGCAAACTTGATGCTGGACGAACCGGCATTGAGCACCAGCAGACGGTCTTCGCTCATGATTCGCGCTGCTCCCGCATCGCCTGTTCACGACGATCCTTGGCGGCTTTCACCATGAGCTGGGCGATGGCACAGGCGGCCATGCGTGAGAAACGGTCATCGGCCCGGCTGGTGAGAACCAGGGGGACGCGTGCACCGAGAACGATCCCGGCCGCCTCGGCCCCCGCCAGGTAATGGAGTTGCTTGCCCAGCATATTGGCCGACTCCACATCCGGCGCCAGCAGAATATCGGCCCGGCCGGCAACGTCGCCGCCAATCCCCTTGGCGCTGGCCGCCTCTTCGGAAATGGCATTATCGAAGGCCAGTGGGCCGTCCAGTCGACCGCCACGAATCTGACCGCGCTCGGCCATCTTGCACAGGGCTGCCGCATCCACGGTGGATTGCAGGGCCGGATTGACCTCCTCGGTGGCTGAGATGATGGCCACGCGTGGCCGGTCCGTGCCCATGGCCTCGGACAGTTCAATGGCATTCTGGATGATGTCGGCCTTGGTCATGAGATCGGGGCGGATGTTGATGGCCGAATCCGTGATGAGCAAAGGCCGTGGATAGCTGGGTACATCCATCACCCAGACATGGCTCATGCGTCGTCCGGTACGCAAACCGGCATCACGCGGCACGATGGCCCCCATGAACTCGCGAGTATGCAATGAGCCTTTCATGAGGGCATCCACCTCGCCCTCTCTGGCCATGGCGGCTGCCCGCTCGGCCGCACCATGGCTGTGCTCTGTTTCCTCGATGGCAACGTCGGCCAGGCTGACACCCGCCTCTTCCGCGCAACGGCGAATGCGATGGCCAGGCCCCACCAGCACCGGTTGAATCAGACCCTGATCACGGGCCTCCAGCGCACCACGCAGGCTTTCCTCATCCACGGGATGCACGACCGCCATGGTCAGCGGTGGCAAGCCCTCGGCCAGTTTCAGCAGGCGCTTGAGCTGCACCCGCTCGCTCTTTCCGTGACGCCCCTTGCCAGTCATGGATCGGTTCTCCCAGGTAGTCCGCTTCCCGGCCACTTTACCGGATATGCGCTGGCGATTGAGCGTTACCAGGCGAGGGGCTTACAACCCCCGCTGCTTCCGTCTGCCCTCGGCGTTCAGCGTCAACTGGCTGAGTGGTTGCGGTCGGCTGATTCCGTAGCCCTGGACCATGTCGACATTCATGCTTCGAAGCTCAGCCAGAATAGCGTCGTTCTCCACATGCTCCGCGATGGTCTGCTTGCCCATGATGTGGCCCAGGTCATTGATCTCGGCCACCATTGCCCGATCCCTGGGGTCATCAAGAATGTCGCGGACGAAACTGCCATCAATCTTCAGGAAATCGGCGGGCAAATGCTTGAGATAGGCCATGGAGGACTGCCCGATACCGAAGTCGTCCAGAGCAAAGCGACAGCCCAGTTCGCGCAGTCGCCGAATGGCGCCACTGGCGGTGGACAGGTTGGCAATCGCGGCGGTCTCGGTAATCTCGAAACAGAGCTTTTCGGTGGGCACACCGGTTTCCCTGACCCGACGTGAAAGCCTGTCCAGAAAAGCTTCATCACCCAGGCTGCGTCCGGACAGGTTGACGGTGAACAGGGAGATACTCTCCATGGTGCCCGGGTTGGCCTTGACCCAATCGAGCACATGGTCGACGACCCACCGATCCACACGATTGGCTACGGAGTAGCGTTCTGCCGCCGGCATGAACAATCCGGCTGAAATTCGCTCTCCTTCCGGGGAAAGCATCCGCAGGAGAACCTCCAGGCACAGCCGCTCGGGGTCTCCCACGCATTGAATGGTCTGATAATGAAGTTCGAAGCGATCTTCTTCCAGCGCCGCCAACACCTGCTTGGCCCACCGCATTTCACCATGACGCTCCAGCAATCGGTCATCATCGGCCTCATAGACATGAATCCGATTACGGCCTTCGTCCTTTGCCGCATAGCAGGCGGCATCACCCTGTTTCAGCACATCACCGGCGCTGACTGCGTCTGGCCGGATGGAGACCAGCCCGATACTGGTGGTCACGCGATACACGCCCTCCGCAATACGAAACTCCATTCGCTCCACACCACGGCGCAGCGTCTCCGCAACCCGATTGGCCTGATCCGGGTCAGTGTCCGGTAACAGCACCGCGAACTCATCCCCGCCAAGACGGGCAATCCGTTCACTGCTGCCCAGCATCATTCGCATTCGCAATGCTATCTGACGCAGCAGGTCATCGCCGGTGGCGTGATCCGTGGTTTCATTGATCAGTTTGAACTGATCGATATCCAGGTGAAAAAGTGCATGTTCACGACCTTCCTGGCGGCTGCTCTCGATCAGCCGGGCCAATTGACGCTCGAAATCGGTTCGATTGAGCAGACCGGTAAGCCGGTCATGACGACTGTGATAGTCCAGCTCCTCCGCCAGTTCGCGTACTTCCGTGAGATCCTGGGCAATCAATATGAAATGTCGTGGCTCTCCGTCCGTGCCACGAACGAGGGTAAGGGTTGCCGTCACCCAGACCGATTGACCGTCCCGATGCTGAAGGCGAAGCTCAAGCTGAAACACGGCGTTTTGCTGTGCAAGGCACTCTTCCATGCGTCCTTCAAGCCGCTCCAGATCCGACTCATGTGTCACTGCAGACAGGACTTGCCCCTCAATGTCATCCCGGGTCAGGCCCAGCATGGCGCACAATCGGCCGTTGACGGAGAGAAGTTCACCGTCAAGGCCCAGGCGTGCAATGCCCGCACCGGCGTGTTCGAACGTTGCCCGTGCATCCGCCTCGCTTTCCCGCAGCGCCCGCTCGGTGGCCTGCCTTGTCTTGAGCTCCCGCTGCAGTTCACGGGTACGCTGAGCCACCTGGCGACGCAGGGATGTGATCCAGACCAGGGTCATCAGGCCAAGCATCACCATCAACGCCATGAGCCAGCCCAGATACCGCAACACGTCACCCCAGCCGGGCCCCGATGGGGGCCCCAGCCACTGGTCATAAAGGCGATTGAATTGACCACTGGCACGCAGGGCAGCGATATTTTCGTTCAGGAGGTCGAGCATCTCCGTATTCCCGCGCCTGACCGCCAGTGCATATTCCACCGGAAGTATGGGTGGCCCGGTGGTCGTCAGATTCTCGAAACCCAGTTCCCGCAAGACCTGGCGACCGCCGATCTGGCTCACCAGGGCAGCGTCATAACGCCCGCTGGCGAGCAGGCGAATGGCATCCCGCTCGGTTTCCACCAGGACGGGGTATATCCCCAGATCGGCATCCTGAATCACATCGTGGGCATAGGCGGCACGCTGAACGATGACCTCTCGGCCAGCCAGGTCATCAAAGGAGTCAATTCCCGTCTGACCGCGGGGCACGAAGAGCTCGTGGTAAACCATGACATGGGGTGTGGCAAAATCCACTTCCGCCGTGCGACGTTCGGACACGAACATGGGAAGGATATCAATATCACCCGATTCAATGCCGCGACGGCGCAGCTCCCAGGGCCCCAGATCAACCTCCAGATTCCAGCCCTCCCGCTCGGCGATGGCCTGAACCAGGGCGACATTGAAGCCCTCTGCCTTGCCGTTGTCGTCAAGGTACTCGTAAGGGGGGTAGCCATAGTCTCCACCCAGACGGACGACTCGTGCCTCGTCCGCCCACAGCGAAGAAGAAAGGCAAAAAACGGGCAGAGCCCAAAAGCAAACCAGGAAATACCGCACCACCACTCTCCCCAAGAACCGGAAGGCCCCCCCTTTTTCTCAAGCCCCTGATTCAGATTAGTTCACGGCTTGCCCAACTTCCATGCTGAAGGCACTGCCGGGAGATGCGCGAACGGCAGGCTTCGGTACAATAGCCCGCCATGAACAACCTCGACTTCTCTCTCGACGCCGCCCGGCGCCTGGACCGGGACGACCCGCTCGCCGAATGGCGGGCGGCCTTCCATATTCCACCGGGCCCGGATGGCTCCGACTGCCTGTATTTCACCGGCAACTCTCTGGGGCTTCAGCCCCGGCGGGTGCGGGAAATGCTGCAGGAAGAGCTGGACGACTGGGCCAGGCTGGGCGTGCAGGGGCATACCGAGGCCCGCCGGCCGTGGATGCCCTATCACGAGAACTTCACCGAGCTGAACGCCCGCCTGGTGGGGGCAAAACCCCATGAAGTGGTGCAGATGAACAGCCTGACGGTGAATCTGCACCTGATGATGGTGAGCTTCTACCGCCCCACGGCCGAGCGCCCGGCCATCCTGATCGAGAAACCGGCCTTTCCCTCGGATCGCCACGCCGCGGCCTCCCAGATCCGCTTTCACGGCTTCGATCCGGAGCGGGATCTGATCGAGATCGGCCCGCGTGAGGGCGAGGCCAATATTCGCCCGGACGACCTGATGGCCCTGATCGAGGAAGAGGGCCATCGCATCGCCCTGGTGCTGCTCCCGGGCGTGCAGTATTACAGCGGCCAGGTCTTCGACATGGCGGGCATTGCTCGGGCCGCCCAGGCCAAGGGGGCCAAGGTCGGTTTTGATCTGGCCCACGCCGCCGGCAACATTCCCCTTCAGCTGCATGACTGGGGCGTGGACTTCGCCGCCTGGTGTTCCTATAAATACCTCAATGGTGGCCCCGGCGCGATCGCCGGCTGCTTCGTGCATGAACGCCATGCCGAGGACGAGTCCCTGCCCCGCTTTGCCGGCTGGTGGGGGCACGACAAATCCAGCCGTTTCCGGATGGGCCCGGAGTTTCATCCCATTGCGGGCGCCGAGGGCTGGCAGCTCTCCAACCCGCCGATCCTGTCCATGACCCCGGTGCTGGCCTCCCTGCAGATCTTCGATGAAGTGGGCATGGAAGCGCTGCGGGAAAAATCCCTGAAGCTGAGCGACACCCTGCTGGCCTGGCTGGACGAACGCCTGGCCGAGGAAGTCGAAGTCATCACACCACGAAACGAGCAGGAGCGCGGCTGCCAGCTGTCACTGCGGCTCAAACAGGGCGATGGGCGCCAGGTGTTCGAGGCACTGGAAGACAACGGCGTCATCTGCGACTGGCGCTACCCGGATGTCATCCGCATCGCCCCGGTGCCCTTGTACAACCGCTTCGAGGACCTGTATCACTTCGTGGGGCGGCTTGATAAAGCCATCAAGGGCTAAAACAGGGGAACCACCGAAGGGGGCATGACGGGTTCCGATAACCCCCTGTAGGCGCAGGAGCCTCTTCCCGTTGCTTACGCACACGCAGCCAAGGGGATTTTTTCTCTCGCGAGGCGCAGGGAGCGTAGTGTAGCCTCTGTGCTACATAAGCGAGCTGCAACGACGTCGAGAGGGAAAATCCCCTTGGCCCTTCGGGTTGGCACAGAGAGCACCTGCTTCGGCGTTGCATTGCTTGCCCGTAGCCCGCGCTACTGTGCGGCGCAATGCGCCTTGAATCAGGCGCTCTCTGTGCCAACTGCGTGGGCGTAGGCAGCGGGAAGAGGCTCCATCATCCGCGTAATGGCCAGAATTCGACGTTGGCCTGTTTCACGAGGTGCATCTCCCACTGCAGGGTTGTCCAATAGAGGATCAAGCGGCAGCTGCGATCATTGCGCGGATAAATCCGCGCCTACAGCGAGGCAATAGCTGGCGAAGTGCCCATTCAAGGTGAGATTTGTTATGAGCAATGAAAGGATCGTAATCGCTGGTGCCGGTCTGGCCGGGTCCCTGATGGCGGTGTATCTGGCGCGCCGGGGTCATGAGGTGACGGTGTTCGAGAAGCGGCCGGACATGCGGCGGGAGACCATCTCGGCCGGGCGCTCCATCAACCTGGCCCTGGCCAATCGCGGCATGGCGGGTCTTGAAGGGGCCGGGGTGATGGATCGGATCAAGGATCTGCTCATCCCCATGGAAGGGCGGATGCTGCATGACGAACAGGGCAATCTCGATTTCCAGGCCTACGGCAAGCGGCCGGAGGAAGTGATCTATTCGGTTTCCCGGGGCGAGCTGAACAAGCGCCTGATGGATGCCGCCGACGAGACCGGTCAGGTGCACTTTCACTTCAATCAGGCCCTGGAATCGGTGGACTTCAGGCAACGGCGCATTCATCTGCGGGATGAAAGCAGTGGCGAAGAGCAGGTGCTCGAATGCGACCGCCTGATCGCCACCGATGGCGCCGGCTCACCGACCCGCCAGGCCATGAAGGAACACCTCGGCATGGACGTGAGCGAGGAGCTGCTGGGTCACGGCTACAAGGAACTCAACATTCCCGGCACGGCGGACGGCGACTGGCAGATGGAACGTGGCGCCCTGCACATCTGGCCACGCGGGGGCTACATGCTGATCGCCCTGCCGAACCTGGACGGCAGTTTCACCGTCACCCTCTTCCTGCCCCATGAGGGTGAGCCTTCCTTCACCTCACTCGGTGATGATCCCGAACGCATCCGTCGCTTTTTCGAGAACAACTTTCAAGATGCCACGGCGCTGATGCCCGCGCTGGTGGGCACCTATCGGGAGAATCCCCTGGGCAAGCTGGGTACGGTGCGCACCCCGCACTGGCGGGTGGAAGACTTCGCCCTGCTGCTGGGGGACGCGGCCCATGCCATCGTGCCCTTCCACGGCCAGGGGATGAACTGCGCCTTCGAGGATTGCCTGGAGCTGGACCGCTGTCTGGATGAATTCAGCGGTGACTGGGAGCAGGCCTTCGCGGCCACGGAAGAACGCCGCCAGCCCAATGCCAATGCCATCGCCGACATGGCTCTGGAAAACTACGTGGAAATGCGCGATTCGGTACGCGACCCCAAGTTCAAGTTGCAGAAGGAACTTGGCTGGAAACTGGAGGAGCGCTATCCAAACCGTTTCATTCCCCGCTACTCCATGGTCATGTTCCATCACCTGCCCTACGCCGAAGCCCAGTCACGGGGCCGGATTCAGCAGGGCATCCTGGATGAACTGACCGAAGGGGTGGATAGCGTCGAGGCGGTGGACATGGAACGGGCGGATGCGCTCATTCGTGAGCGCCTGGATGAGGTTTGAAAACCTCGCGCCAAAGGCAGCAACACGCCTGATTCATAACCCCCTGTAGGCGCGGATTCATCCGCGCAATGGCCAGAATCCGACGTTGGCCTGTTTCATGAGGTGCGTCTCCCATTGCATCGCTGCCCAATAGAAGATCAAACGGCAGCTGCAATCATTGCGCGGATGAATCCGCGCCTACAGGGTGCGTTAGCAAGGAGCAGTTACGCGGTATTGTTCAAACGCCCGAAGTCGAGCGACAATCACGGCATTGGCCATGCACCTCAACCTGCCTCTTCCAGGGTCCGCCATTCCGGGAAGGGGTCCCGGAAGGATTGCCAGGCCTCCGGCCCCATGGCCATCTCTTCATCCGTCAGCAGGCACTGCTCGACCCGCGCCCGGAAGGCGGCCTCATCCATGTGGATGCCGATGAAGACCAGTTCCTGACGGCGGTCGCCGTAGGGGCCTTCGAACTGCTGGCGAATGGCGGCGCGCTCATCCGCTTCGGCAGGAAGCGCGGCCTCGGGTGTGGCGGCCCACCAGAATCCGGCGGCCTGATGGGTCAGGGCACTGCCGGCCTGGGACATCTCACCGACGAAGTCCATACGGGTCGCCAGCCAGAAATAACCCTTGGCGCGAACCACATTGCCCCAGTCTGAATGAAACAGCTGGTACAGACGTTCAGGATGAAACGGCCGACGGGAACGGAAAACGAAACTGCTGATTCCATATTCCTCCGTTTCCGGGGTGTGTTCACCCCGCATTTCCTTCGCCCAGCCAGGCATATTGGCGGCACGCTGAAGATCGAAGCGCCCCGTCTCCATGATCTGATCCAGCGCGACCCGACCAAACTCGCTGTAGACAATATGGGCCTCGGGATTCAGGGATTTCACCAGAGCGGTCACCAGATTGCGATCGCCATCACTGACGCGGTCGATCTTGTTGACCACGACCACATCGGCGAATTCGATCTGCTCAACCAGCAGGTCCACCACGGCACGTTCATCTTCCTCACCCGCTGACTCGCCCCGGTCCGCGAGGAAATCGGTGGTGCTGTAATCCGCCAGCAGGTTGGCGGCATCCACCACGGTTACCATGGTATCCAGTTTTGCCACTTGGGCGAGGCTGGCGCCATTTTCGTCGGCAAATTCAAAGGTAGCAGCCACGGGCATGGGCTCGGAAATCCCGGTGGATTCGATCAACAGGTAATCGAAGCGGACGGACTCAGCCAGCTCTCGAACTTCCTTGAGCAGATCATCCCGAAGGGTGCAGCAGATGCAGCCGTTGCTCATCTCCACCAGCTGTTCATCGGTGCGGCTGAGGTTGGCGCTACCGTCACGGATCAGGCCGGCATCAATATTCACCTCACTCATGTCGTTGACGATCACCGCGACCTTGCGGCCTTCACGGTTATGCAGGACATGGTTCAGCAGCGTGGTCTTGCCGGCACCAAGGAAGCCGGACAACACCGTGACCGGAAGACGGCGATCATTGCTCATGCTCATCACTCTCAACCTCATAATGTAACGTTATAACCTGACTATTCCGATCAAATACGCAGAATCACAGGGCAGCTGCGATCATTGCGCGGATGAATCCGCGCCTACAGGGGGTATTAACAAGGAGCGGTTACGCAGTTTAGCTCAGGACCCCGAAGCCGAGCGGCAATCCGGGCACTGTCCGTGAACCTCAACCGTCTGGCTGCTGACGCGAAAACCCTGCTTGAGGGCCTGCTCGCCCAGGGCCCTGGTCACCCCGGCCACGGAAATCTCTTCCACATGACGGCAATCGTCACAGATCAGCAACTGGAATTCGTGGGTACGTTCGGGATGCCGGCAGCCCACGTAGGCGTTCTCGCTCTCGATTCGATGAATCAGCCCCTGGGCCAGGAGGAATTCCAGGGCGCGATAGACCGTGGGCGGTTTGGCGCTGCCGCCCTCGTCGCCCAGGCGATCCAGCAGATCGTAGGCCTTGATGGCCTCGTGGCTTTCCCAGATCAGCTCCAGCACCCGCTTGCGCAAGGGCGTGAGGCGCGCGCCCCGCTCGGCGCACACGCGCTCGGCGCTGGCCAGCGCGTTGCGAATACAGTGTTGGTGATTGTGAGCCTGGGCGGCCATGCCGGATCCTCCGCAAAAACCCTATTGTGCCGCATTCTATTACCGTTACAATATAACACTTAATCCACCATCCGGCCAGTTTGGTGCCGGCCCCTGCCAGGGAGCGGACAGCGGTTCATGAGCGAATCATCCACCAGGGAGCAGCCATCCGGCCTCGCTGCGGTCGAGGTGAAGAACCTGCGCTGCCGACGCGGGGAGCGCGAGCTCTTCCACATCCACCATTGGGCCTTGCCGGCCTCCGGCCACGGGCTCCTGCAGGGACCTTCCGGCTGCGGCAAGACAACCCTGCTGCATCTGATTGCGGGGCTCGATGTCAGCGCTGAAGGGCAGTTGACCGTGCTGGGTGAGGGATTGCTGACGAAGGGCAGTCGCCAGCGGGATCGATTCCGGGCACGACGCATCGGGCTGGTATTTCAGGATTTTCACCTGCTGGAAGGCCTGACCGTGGAAGACAATCTGCGCCTGGCCGGCTGGCTGGGTACCCGCGGCGACCGCCGTCGCCCCGCCCTCGAGCTGCTGGACCGCCTGGGCCTGTCGGGTCTGGCGCGTGCCTGGCCTCACACTCTGAGTCAGGGCGAGAAGCAGCGGGTGGCCATTGCCCGGGCACTGATCAATCACCCGGACCTGATCCTGGCGGATGAACCCACTTCAGCCCTGGATGATGACAATGCCGAAGCGGTGATTCGCCTGCTGATGGAAGAGGCTGACCATCATGGTGCCAGCCTGCTCGTATCCACGCACGATGCCCGCATCGCCGATCACTTCCCCCATCAGCTTCGGCTGGGAGGCGATCGATGAACGCCGTGTCGCTCTCCCTGCGCCAGCTCGCCCGGCGACCCTTCCAGACCGTCATCAATGCCCTGGTCATGGGCCTGGGCATTGGCATTGTGGTGCTGCTCTTGCTGGGCCAGGAGCAGCTGCGGGAACGCATGAGCCGGGATGCCGACGGCATCGACCTGGTGGTGGGGCCCTCCGGCAGCCCCATGCAGCTCATTCTGTCATCCATTTACCACGTGGATATTCCCATCGGGAACATTCCCCTCTCCGCCCGGAACGTCATTCATCGGGAGCGTGCCGTGCGCGGCACCATTCCTCTTGCCCTGGGTGACAGCTATCAGGGCTTTCGCATTGTCGGCACCGAGCCCGCTTACGCCGAACATTATGGCGCCGAGCTGCGTGCCGGCCGGCTGTGGCAGGGCAGCATGGAAGCCGTGATTGGTGCCGAGGTGGCCCGGCGCACGGGGCTGGCCAAGGGGGATGTCTTCGCCGGCCAGCATGGTCTGGGCGAAGGCGGCCCCGTTCATGGCGACCACCCCTTTGAGGTGGTCGGGGTACTGGATTACACCGGCAGCGTGCTCGATCGCCTGATTCTGACGGCGGTGGAAAGTGTCTGGGATGTGCATGGGGGCCATGATCACGGCCATGGCCATGGCCACGCTCATGAGCATGAGCATGAACACGGGCACGGGCACGACAACGACAACGACAACGACAACGACAACGAGTATGGGGGGGAGGTGACGGCGATTCTGGTGCAGTACGCTTCGCCCATGGCGGCGACGCGCCTGCCCCTGATGATCGAGCGGGAGACGCCCTGGCAGGCGGCCCAGCCAGCCCGTGAGTCGGCCCGCCTGTTCGCCATGCTGGGCCCCGCCCTGGATGCCCTGAAGATCTTCGGCGCCGTCCTCGTGGGCGCGTCCCTGCTCGGGGTCTTTGCCCTGCTCTACCAGAACCTGCGGCAACGGCGCTATGATCTCGCCGTCATGCGGGCGATTGGGGGCGGCCCAGGGCTGATCTTCCGGCTGACCCTGCTGGAAGGCTTTTTCATGGTGCTGGCCGGCCTTGGCACCGGCCTGCTACTGGGCCATGCGGCCACGGCACTTCTCGGTGCCTTCACGGTCGAAGGCCGGGCCATGCAACTCAGTGGCTGGTACTGGGCAGCGGGCGAGACCACTCTGGTGCTGGCTGTGCTGGGGCTCGGGCTGCTGATTGCCCTGATCCCCGCCTGGCTGGCCGCCAATACGGATGTGGCACGAACCCTGAGACGGGGTTACTGACACCGGAGTCAGACGTCAATGCGAACCATTCTTTCAGTCCTGCTTCTGCTTGCCCTGAGCCTGCCCGTTGCGGCATGGGCCCAGCTCACCGATGAGGAACTGGCCAGCGAGCCACCACCGGAAGACGCCACCTTCGATGACTTTGCCCACCTGGTACCGCCCACCCCGGAAGGCGCGGTCAGCTGGGATCTGCTCGGCAGTACCGAGGAAATCGTGGAGATCGTCAACCGACGCAGCTTCCTGCGCCCGGATTACCCGGATGAGGTCAAGGCCCTGGATGGCCAGACCATCCGCATCAAGGGCTTCATCTATCCCATGCAGAACCAGGAATGGATGGCGGAGTTCCTGTTCACCGCCCTGCCACCCAGCTGCCCCTACTGCCTGCCCGCCGGCGCTGGCTACATCATCGAAACCCGTGCCAAGAACCCCATCCGCTTCAGCTGGGATGCCGTGCTACTGGAGGGCGAACTGGAGGTGCTGGAGGATGATCCCTACGGATTGTTCTATCGCCTGAATGATGCCCGACGAGTAAGGGAATGATCACCCCTTCCGTTCCAGCGTCACGAATGCCAGATCATGGGCATTCTTTTCATCCGCCGGCCGATGCTCACGGCTGACTTCGCCCCATTGTTCGGATGACCATGCCGGGAACGCCGTATCCCCGTCGATCTCGGCATCGATGAAGGTCAGTTCCAGACGGGTCGCACGGGGCAAGGCCTCGCGGTAGAGCTGACCGCCGCCGATGACCATCACGGTCTCGCTGTCCGCCACCCTGGCCAGGGCCTCCTCCAGTGAAGTGGCCACCTCGGCACCCGGAAATTCCGCTTCGGGGTTGCGCGTCACCACGATGTTGCGGCGCTTGGGCAGGGCAAAGCCGATGGACTCAAAGGTCTTGCGCCCCATGATGACCGGGTGATTGAGCGTGACCCGCTTGAAGTGGGCCAGGTCGGCCGGCAGATGCCAGGGCATGCCGCCGTCACGGCCGATGACATGATGGCGGGCCATGGCGGCTACCAGAACAATCTCCATACGTCTCTCGCTTGCCGAAGTTGATACCGATTCACGGGCGCCAATGATACCCTACGCCGCCATGGAAGCCTTTATTCTCTCCCTCGCCGCCGTGTCTCTGGCCGAACTGGGTGATCGCACCCAGCTGCTCGCCTTGCTGCTGGCCGTCCGGTTTCGCAAACCCTGGGCCGTGCTGGCCGGCCTGGCGGTCGCCTCGGTGGGCATTCATGGGCTGTCGGCCGGCGTCGGCATGAGCATCGGTCAGTTCGTGGATCAGCAGGTGCTGGGCTGGATCGTCGGTGCCCTGTTCGTCGGCATGGGCATCTGGGTGCTGGTGCCGGAGGAGGCACACGCCGACGATCGCCCCCGCGAGACCGGTCGAGGCGCCTTTGTCACGGCCATGATCACCTTCTTTCTGATGGAGATCGGGGACAAGACCCAGCTCACTTCCATGGCCATGGCCGCCCATTTCGAGACCGTGATTCCGGTCATGATGGGCGCCACCTTTGCCATGTTGCTGGTCAATGCCCCCGTGATCTGGCTGGGCCACAAGTTCGCCGACCGCATCCCCATGCGCACGGTGCGCGTGCTGGCCGCTCTGGTCTTCATCGCCATTGGCCTGTGGATTCTCTGGGAGACGGGCTTCAACAACGCCTGAATTGACGCTAGGCTGCAAGGCCAATTGCAAGGGAGTCCGACCGACTGATGGCATTGTGGATTGCACTGCTGCTGGGGATCATCCAGGGCCTGTTCATGTTCATTCCGGTGAGCTCCACCGCTCACCTGGTGATCGCCCAGCACTGGCTGATCGGCGCCGGCCACGACCTGCCAGCACCGGACAGCGCCGAGATGATCCTGTTCGACCTGGTGGTCCATGTGGGCACCCTGGTCTCCATCGTGGTGGTCTTCTGGCACAGCCTGTTCGAATTCGTGCGTCGAATCTTAAG
Source organism: Natronospira bacteriovora (assembly GCF_030848495.1). Taxonomy (NCBI): domain Bacteria; kingdom Pseudomonadati; phylum Pseudomonadota; class Gammaproteobacteria; order Natronospirales; family Natronospiraceae; genus Natronospira; species Natronospira bacteriovora. The sequence goes on along the minus strand of NZ_JAVDDT010000007.1, from coordinate 183,595 downwards.
CGACACCTGGCAGTGGCTGAGTGAGGGGGGCCACGCCCCCTGGCATTACCTCTTTCTGCGCCTGTTCCTGCTCTGCCTCTTTTCCGTGCTGGTCACCGGCATCATTGGCCTGAGCTTCAAGTTCTTCTTCGAGCGATTCTTCGCCAACCCCGTCCTGGTGGCCGGCACCCTCACCCTGACGGGCGTCCTGCTCTGGTGGACGGATCGCCTGCGCCACTTGCCGGTGGGTCTGAAGCGGATTCGCCTCGGCACCGCCGCCTGGATCGGTCTGGCCCAGGGTCTTTCCCTGGTACCCGGACTGAGCCGCAGTGGCATGACCATCACCTTCGCCCTGCTGGCCGGGGTCAAGCGCCGCTGGGCCGCCCAGTACAGCTTCTTCCTGGCCATACCCACCATCCTGGCCGCCACCCTGGTGCAGAGCGTCGAGGTGGTCACCGGCAATGGCCTCAACGGCATGAGCCTGACCGCCCTCAGCATCGGCTTTGTCACTGCCGCCGTGGTCGGCATTGCCGCCTTGAAGTTGGTCCTCGCCCTGCTCTACCGCGCCCGCCTGCGGGTCTTCTCCTTCTACCTCTGGCTGCTGGCCGCGGCGGTGCTGTTTGGCTTCCTGGATGCGGGGACGTTCTAGGGGGCCATAGAGAAAGCCATAAAAAAAACCCGGCACGAGGCCGGGGTTTCTGTCACGCTTATGAGTCGCTCAGACGGCACCGGCATCCGGCAGGGTCAGAATGGCGGTGGCGATCGAGAAGTAGATCATGATGCCGATGATATCGATCATGGTCGTGATCAAGGGCGCACTGGCACTCGCCGGATCCAGCTTCAGTTTCTGCAGAATGAAGGGCAACAGCGTACCGAGCAGCGAACCGGCTACAACCACCGAGAACATGGAAAAAGCCACTACCATGGCGACCTCCTCTCCCGCTCGCCAAAGCCCGAGAACGGACACGCAGAGCCCCATGGTAATCCCAAGGGCGGCCGCAACCCCGAACTCCTTCAGCAGCATCCGCAACCAGTCACCCGGATGGACATCACCTGTACCCAGTGCTCGCACCATCAGCGTCGAAGCCTGTGCGCCTGCGTTACCGCCACTGGCCATCAACATTGGCATGAAAATAACTAGCGCGATTACCGCCTCGATAGTCGCCTCAAAATAGGCAATAGCAGCGCCCGAAAACAGATTGACGAAGACCAGCAGCACCAGCCAGCCGACGCGTTTACGATAGAGCAGCGAGGGCTGAGCATCCTTGAGGCTCAGATTCAGTACACCCACCGAGCCCATCTTCTGGAAGTCCTCGGTGCTCTCGGCCTCGGCCACGTCGAACACATCGTCCACCGTCACGATACCCACCAGCCGGCCCTTGTCATCGGCCACGGGCAGCGCCTCAATATCGTAGTGCTGAATTTTCTGAACAGCCTCTTCGCGGTCATCCGTCACGGTAACACTGACCACATCATCGTCCATGATACGCTCCACTTTCTCCTCGGGTTTACCGAGAATGAAGCGCTTCAGCTCGATCATGTCCAACAGCTGTTCATTGTCATCCGTGACATAGATGACGTTGACCGTCTCGCCCTCCTCACTCTGCTCGCGGATATGCGCCATTGCCTGCGCAATACTCCACTCGGGCCGAACTGCCACGAAGTGTGGGGTCATCAGGCGGCCAACGGACTCTTCCGGGTAGCCCAGCAGGCGCAGCGCCTGTTTCACATCCCTCGGTGGCAATAAACGAAGGAGATTACGCATCTCCTCCTCGGGCAGGCGTTCCAGGAAGGCGGTACGGTCGTCCGCCGCCATGTTCTGCAGAATGTAGCGTCCTTCCTCCTGGCTCAGCCGGTCGAGCAGGATGATCTGCAAGCGATGGTCGAGATAGGCAAATACTTCAGCCCACAAGGGACGATCCAGCACCTTGAAGACACGATGCTGGAGATCATCGTCCAGATCACTGAGCACATGACTGATATCTTGAATGTGCTGATCTTCAAGCAGGTGCTTGACCTCTGCCCACTTCTCCTGCTCGAGCAGCTCGCGCACTTCAATCAAGAGATCTTTATTTCCTTCCATTTCGTCGTCTCCCGCTTACGGGAGGGAAGCGGTTTGGTCGCTTCCCGGGGTCATTGTTATAGGTTCAGCTCAGAATTCCCAGGCAAAGCCAATGGTAAACCAATCATCATCGCTGTTATCCAGATTACGAGCGTAGCTGATGTCCATCAGCCCAGGGCCATCACCCAAGGAAAAACGTACCCCGGCCTGGGCCAGCAGATCTTCCCCGGTGCCGGTGAACACTTCTCCGATCAACTCCATTCGAGGTGTGATCGCATACTGGGATCCCACGCCATAGAAAAAACCATCCTTATTGTCAGCGCCGCTTCGATCCTGCATCCAACCGGCATTCAGGTGCAGCAGCCAGTTGCCGTCCGTCAGCGGAAAAGTCACCGGGATATAGGCAAAAATCTCATCGAGAGAACCGGCGTCATCATTACGGGTACCGACCACCCAGCCAATGCCGAAATCATCGCCGGCCTCAAAGTCCCGCCACAGGGATTTCAATTCGACACCATAGGTCTCTTCCCGGCCGTCACCAAAGGAAAAGGACTCGATGACACCGGTCAGTTCCAGACCGTTGTTGAAAGTGTAGGCGGGTTCGATGACAAAGCCATTGGTGGAATCACCGAAGTCCTCGTACCACAGCTCCAGGCCAAGAGTGCCGGGCGGAAAAATGGCGGCATCATCCACCAGCCAGTGGCCACCGGAAGCGTTGGCAGTGAAGGGGCTGGCAAGGGCGGCACCAAAAGCCGCGCCCAGAATAACTTCCTTGCGCATAGGTCTCTCCTGTCTCCATGCAGGCGGTTTCAAAGGGTACCGACTTCCCGATAACCGACAGGCACAGCAGAGCAAACAGTGCTGACAGACATCAGCGCAATGGCATACAGGCTAACAGCATCGTGTTTCCATTTCAGGAACACGAGCCGAACCTGGCCTTTGCAGACCTGTTTGCATTGAGAGAAACGGGCTGGCGATGAATCTGGCGAGGCCGGCAGAAGGCCGGCAGTGATTCGCGATGGGATTCACGCTAGACCGCTTCACAGCGAAGCTGCGAAGCGGTCAGCAGGAAGGAGTTCCAGTGAGACGGCCTCGCGGCTTCAGCTTGTCCTGCCCGTGATCGGGCATCTACTGCTAACGTCCAACTGGGGGTTCCTCCTTTCACTTGAAGACCGGCGGCATTATACGAAGCCCGCGCCACCTGTCAACAAGAGACTCACCGGCTCTGACAAAGTTCCCTCAGACGGCTACCGGCGCCTTGATGTGCGGATGGGGATCGTAATCACGGATTTCGAAGTCTTCGAAGCGATAATCGAACAGGCTGTCAGGCCGCCGAGCGATATGCAGACTTGGCAGAGGGCGGGGCTGACGGCTCAGCTGTTCGTCCGCCTGTTCCAGGTGGTTAAGGTAAAGGTGGCAGTCGCCACCGGTCCAGATGAAGTCACCCACATCCAGATCCAGCTGCTGGGCCATCATGTGAACCAGGATGGAATAGGAGGCGATATTGAAGGGCAGGCCGAGAAAGATATCGGCACTGCGCTGATAGAGCTGGCAGGACAGCCTGCCGTCGGCCACATAGAACTGGAAGAAGGCGTGACAGGGGGCCAGCGCCATCTGATCCAGCTGGCCTACGTTCCAGGCGGAGACGATCATGCGTCGGGAGTCGGGGGTACGGCGAAGCTGCTCCATCACCTGGCTGATCTGATCGATACTCTGCCCGTCCGCCGTGGGCCAGGAACGCCACTGGTAGCCATACACCGGCCCAAGGTCACCCTGCTCGTCCGCCCACTCGTTCCAGATGCGGACATTGTTTTCCTGCAGGTAGCGAATATTGGTATCGCCACTGAGGAACCACAGCAGTTCATGAATGATGGAACGAAAATGCAGCTTCTTGGTGGTCACGGCCGGGAAACCGTCGGCCAGGTTGAAACGCATCTGATGACCGAACACGCTCAGGGTGCCGGTGCCGGTGCGGTCTTCCTTGCGCTGACCATGCTCACGCACATGGCGCATGAGATCCAGATAAGCCTTCATGATTCACTCTCGATGTTGCGATCCGCCTTGCTCGGTGGGTACACCCGCTGGCGCTGTGAGAAATAGATCAGGGCAATGCCCACCAGAATCAGCGGCAGGGACAGCACCTGCCCCATGGTGAGCCAGTCCCAGGCCAGGTAGCCGATGTGCTCGTCCGGCATGCGAACGAATTCCACCAGGAAGCGGAAGACGCCGTACAGCAGAGCAAACAGGCCGGAAATCAGCATTCGTGGCTGGGGGCGGGAGGACAGCCAGAAGAGCACCACGAACAGCACCAGGCCCTCCAGAGCGGCCTGATACAGCTGAGAGGGATGACGTGCCACGCCATGGACGATCATGCCGAAGGGCCCGTCGGTGGGCTTGCCCCAGAGCTCGCTGTTGATGAAATTTCCGATCCGCCCCAGACCCAGGCCGATGGGCACCACGGGGGCGATGAAATCGGTAATATCGAAGAACTGGCGCTGGTAGCGGCGGCCGTACAGCCAGCAGGCCACCAGGACGCCCAGCAGCCCCCCATGGAAACTCATCCCGCCCTGCCAGATGCGCAGAATCAGGGAGGGGTCGTCGATGTAGGCGCCCAGGTTGTAGAACAGGATGTAACCCAAACGGCCGCCAATGATGATGCCCAGCACCCCATAGAAGATCAGATCCGCCAGGTCATTGGAGGTCCAGCCCACATCCGGCCGCCGCAGGCGACGGCTCAGCAGCCACCAGGCGCCCACCACCCCGAAGACATACATCAGGCCATACCAGTGAATGGCCATCGGCCCGAGTTCAATGGCAACCGGGTCGATATCCGGGTAATGCATGCGGGGTCTCCCTTGAGTCCGGCGGGTCTGGGGTGCCGGTATATTACCGGATACCGGCCCGGCCTGAGAACCGGTGATTAAAAGCGCCGCGAAATGGACGCAAAATGAACGCTAAATGATTGATTAGCCACAGATGAACACAGATGGACACAGATTGGGTTCGGGTGGCTTCAGGGCAGTATTCCGGCAGGCGACGAACTCTATTGCGTGCCAGAGACCCTCGGCCTGGAACGGCCAAAACATCCGTGTTCATCTGTGTCCATCTGTGGCTTTTTTAATTTTGCGTGTATTTCGCGTCCATTTCGCGGCGCATTTCCCGTGGGTGTTAGAATTGCCGGCCTTTCACCCGGCGGGAGATGACCATGGGCCATGCGGAACTGCGTCTGAAGAAGAATGAGGATCGGCGGCTTCGGGCGGGGCATGCCTGGATCTTCAGCAATGAGATCGACAGTGAGGCCTGCCGGCTGACGGATTTCGAGCCGGGCCAGCTGGTGAACGTGCTGGCCCAGGGCGGCAAGCCCATGGGCACCGCCTATGTAAATCCCCACTCCCTGATCGGCGGTCGCATGATCAGCCGCCAGACCGATGTGGAACTGGACAAGTCCCTGATCAAGCATCGCCTGAATATCGCCCACGGCCTGCGCAAGAAGCTCTACGGCGAGGGCGCCTGCCGCCTGGTCTTTGGCGAGGCGGATGGCCTGCCCGGCCTGGTGGTGGAGCGCTTTGGCGATGTCTATGCCGTGCAGGCGAGCACCGCCGGCATGGACGTGCGCCGGGACGAGGTGTACCAGGCCATCGAGGAGCTGTATCAGCCCTCGGCCATCGTCAGCCGCAACGACAACCCGGTACGAAAACTGGAGAACCTGCCGGTGGAGTCGCCGGAGACCGTATTCGGCGCACTGGACGGCCTGGTGGAGATCGAGGAAGCCGGCCTCCGCTTCAGCCTTGACCCCCTGGGTGGCCAGAAGACCGGCTGGTTCTTCGACCAGCGCCCCCTGCGGGAACGCCTGCCCGCCTATGTCGACAAGGGCGCCCGCGTCCTCGACCTGTACAGCTACCTTGGCGCCTGGGGCCTGCGCGCCGCTCATGCCGGGGCCGATGAGGTACTCTGCGTAGACAGCTCCGAGGCGGCCATCGCCGGCATTCAGCGCAATGCGGAACTGAACGGGCTCTCGGTCAATACCCTGGAAGGGGATGTGATGGCGGTGCTGAAGGAGCTGCGCCAGAACGGCGAGAAGTTCGACGTCATCGTGTGCGACCCGCCCGCCCTGATCAAGCGCCGCAAGGACATCAAGCAGGGAAAGAAGGCCTACCGCCAACTCAACCAGGCCGCCCTGCAGGTGCTGGCCAAGGACGGCATCCTGGTCTCGGCCTCCTGCTCGGCCCATATGCCCCGGGACGAACTCATTCGCACCGTCCAGGCCTCAGCCCGCCACGTGGACCGTGCCGCCCAGCTGCTGGAAATCGGCGGCCAGGGCCCGGATCACCCCATTCACCCGGCCATCCCCGAAACCGCCTACCTCAAGACCGCCTTCTTCCGAGTCCTGCCGAGCTGGTAAGGCGGGGAAAGCGCCGCGAGATGCACGCAAAATGAACGCGAAATAATTGAATAGCCACAGATAAACACAGATGGACACAGATTGGGGTTAGGTGGCTCCAGGACAGTGTTCCGGCAATCGACGAACTCTATTGCTTGCTAGCGACCTTCGGTCTGGCACGGCCACAACATCCGTGTTCATCTGTGTCCATCTGTGACCATTTTTTTGATTTTGCGTGTATTTCGCGTCCATTTCGCGGCGCATTCCCCGGTTTTCAGTGCTGAATGCGGCGCCAGCGGCCGTCGTCGCGGTTGATTTCGCTGGTGGGCCAGAAGTACTTGTCCAGCTTGAGGGTCGTGACGGAAGTGCTGCCGTCCCAGTCTTCCAGGCGCAGGCGCACCGGGCTGCGGTGTTCGCGATCAGCCACGGCGGCGAGGAATTCATCCAGATCCGTGACCGTTTTACCGTCCACTTCGATGATGCGGCGGCCCGGATTGAGGCCATGGCGGCTGGCCGGTGAACCGTAGCTGAAATTGGAGACGAAGACGCCGCGCCGCGGAATGCCCCTCTGGGCGGCCATGGCCCGGTGTGGCTCATGCAGGGTGGCGCCGGCCCACTGCACGATGCGCTCGATGCCGCGCCCGTCCAGGTGCACGGTGGGTACTTCCAGCTCCAGCACCTCACCGTCCCGCAGCACGGTCAGGGGCACGATTTCGGCCTGACTGGCCTGGTTCAGGGCGTGGAAATCGTTGACCGCACGCCCATCCACCGCCAGCAGCAGGTCACCGGATTCCAGCCGATCCTCGGCCGGTGCGCCGGCCACGATGCGCTCCACGGACAGGACCCCGCGGGGGCGCTCTTCCAGTTCAGCAAGGCGGCTGGCCCAGTTGTCGGGCAGGCCCAGCTTGCGGGCGCTGGACATGGGCATGAGCAGGAACTCCACTTCCAGGGATCGCAGCCCCTCGCCATTGCGACCATGCGCCAGGGAATGCTGAATCACATCGGCGGGAATCCCCTTGAAGGCTTCGCCACGCGCCCCCTGCTTGCCGTAATTGGCCCACAGGGCCAGCACACGGCCGTGGCGATCCGCCAGCACACCCCCCACATCCGAGGGCGGATTGGCCACGGACAGGGTATCGATATTCACATCCCGGAAACGGAAACTGGAGGACAGGGACAGGCGCAGGGGCTCGATGCTACCGGCCTCGGTGCGGCGGGCGACCAGACTCTGATCGGGGCGATGCCCCACCACCCAGAGCTCATCACCGGGCTGTGGCCGCCGCGGATTGAAAGTGGCCGAGCGCACGTCGCTACCCACCAGCAGGGCCGGGTCATACTGGATCAGCGCCAGATTGTTCAGCGGATGCAGGAAGACCACTTCGCCCGGCACCTCCAGGGAACTGGCGAAGGTCAGGCGCAGGTCACCCATGCGGCTGGGCACCGCCGCACGATCCACCAGCACCAGGCCTTCCCGGGCGTCCACCACCACGCCGGTGCCGGTGAAACCCACCCCGTCCATGCCTTCGACGCGGAACGGCATATCGAACTCGACCCAGACCAGGGAGCGCGACAGACGCTGGGCACGCGCATCACCGTAGTCGCCGAATCGAACCGTTCCGGCCTGGAACGCTCGATTCTCCGGCGGCTCGGCAAAGTCCTCGCACGGCCACTGGCCGGTGGCACTGTCCAGGCTGCAGAGTCGGGCCGGGAACCAGGTGCGATCCACGTTCATGGTGGCCAGCACTTCCCGACGCGGCTCATCCAGGCGGGTGTAGCGCACGGGCACGCGTGCGCCGTCCGGCTGGGCCTCGAAGGCGGCCCGGAAATCGTCCAGGGTATCCACTCGCTGGCCCCCGACAGACCGGATGATGGAGCCACGAGGCACCCCGGCGCGCCCGAACATGAAGCCCGGCGACGCGACATAGACACCGCCCGGGGCGCGATTGAAGTGGCGGGCCTGCTGGTAGGAAAGCGGATTGACAACGGCACCGCCGACTTCGGCGTAGCGCGTCGGCGTAATGGCCTTGAGATCGCCCACGGTCAATTCGACCCGAATCTCCTCTTCGCCTCGCCGGATATCCAATGCCAGGGTTTCCCCCACCCGCTCATCCAGAATCTCTGCCAGGGGCACGAATCGGGTCACCAGACGGCCGTCGATGCGCAGGAGAATATCGCCGGGACGGAGTCTTTCATGGGCCGGCCCTTCGGGTACCACCTGATCCACTACCAACATGCCGGTCTGATCCGGAAAATTCATGCGAACGGCGCTTTCCATCGCCTCATCCAGTCCCAGACGGCGCAGTTCATCAAAGGACTGCCTGACGAAGGTGGTCTGCAAGGTACCCCGTGTCACGTTCTCGCCATTACGCAACTTCTCGAGCACACGAATGGCCCGATCCAGCGGCAGAAAATAGCTGGAACTGGCATCGATGCGCCCACCGGCGTTGAGGGCGATTGCCCGCCCTTCCCGGTCGATCACCGGTGACCCGGAAGAGCCTCCGCTGGTCCCGGAAGCGGCCTGGAAATAGAACGTGTTGAAGTCGTTGTAGCGGCCTCGGCCATAGTTGGGGGCTTCCCGGTCCAGGCGCGCCAGGGTTCCGGAAAGAATGGACAGGCGTTCGCCCGCATCATTGCCGACGACGCGGATTTCCTCACCCACCCGTGCCGCATCCGGTACCAGGGGAATGCTGACCGGCTCGATATGGCGGAGCTTGCCGGGGTCGTACTGGAAGAAACCGAAGTCATGCACCGGATCGCGATAGAGGGGCACCAGGTCCACCTCCTCGGAGTTCTGAAACACCGCCTCGGCCACCACAGGCCCCGGGTACACCACATGACGGTTGGTCAGGATGATGCCGCGTTCCGCATCCACCACGAAGCCGGTGGCCTCGGTGCTGTTCTCCCACTCGGTATCGAAAGGCCGAGGGGCATCCACGCGGATCTGAACCACACCGGAGGAAATCCGCTCCAGGGTCTGGGCCCAGTCCGCCGCCGCCGTGGCCGGCAATAGCCCCGTCACCAGGGCCAGTACCAGAAACACGGAAGAAGAACTGCGAATGTCAGCCTGCATGCATCACCTGTCCGGTCTCAAGCGGTTCATCCAAAGTCGTAGCCAAATGCCTTGCGGAAGCGGGCACGGAATTCATCCCGGTCGAAGCGATGATTCTGCGTTCCATGTTCCGCCACCTTTATCGAGCCCATCAAGGAGGCCACGCGTCCGGTGGTCAGCCAGTCAAACTCGTTCATCAGGCCAAACAGCAGCCCGGCGCGATAGGCATCGCCACAGCCGGTGGGGTCGTTGACCGCCTCGGGTTTCACGGCCTCCACTTCGTGGGTTTCGCCATTGGCCAGGATCAGGGACCCCTCGGCACCACGGGTAATGATCAGCGCCTCCACCCGCTCGGCCAGGGCGTCACGATCAAGGCCCGTACGATCTTCGAGCATTCCGGCCTCGTAATCGTTCACTGCCACCCATTTGGCCTTGTCGACGAAAGCCAGCAGTTCCTCGCCATTGAACATGGGCAGGCCCTGGCCGGGGTCAAAGAGAAAGGGAATGCCGGCTTCGGCAAACTGCTCGGCGTGCTGTAGCATGCCGTCGCGACCATCCGGGGCAATCACGCCCAGAGTAATGCCGGCATCGGCAGGCACCGCCTGGCTGTGGGATTGGTTCATGGCACCGGGGTGAAAGGCGGTGATCTGGTTGTCATCCATGTCAGTGGTAATGTAGGCCTGAGCGGTATACTCACCGGGCACGCGACGCACATATCGATCGTCAATGCCCTGCTCTTCCAGCCAGCCTTCATAGGGGAGAAAATCCGTCTCACCCACGGTAGCCATTGGAATACCATCCCCCCCCAACAGCTTCAGGTTGTAGGCAATGTTGCCGGCCGTGCCACCGAACTCCCGGCGCAGGCGCGGCACGAGGAAAGCCACGTTCAACATGTGAACCCGGTCGGGCATGATCTGATCCTTGAAGCGACCGTCGAAGACCATGATGGTGTCGTAGGCGTAGGAACCACAGACCAGAGCCGTCATTGCATATCTCCCGATTTAATTTTCGAAATGGGCTGTTGCAAACAAGCGGGGCGCGAGATCACCGGGTCATGCACTCATTCCCGGCAACCCCGCGCCCCGGCGCGAATGATGTTTCAGATGGGGCCGTGTTCAGGCCGCGTTGGCCTTCCGCCATGCCAGATCCAGTTCCTTGGCCGCCTTGACGTCATCCAGACGCTTCACCGGCAAGGTGTAGGGGGCACCCTTCACGGTCTGGGGCTCGGTCTCGGCCTCACGCTTGATGGCGGTCATGGCCGCCACGAAGCCGTCCAGCTCTTCCTTGGCTTCACTTTCAGTGGGCTCGATGAGCAGACACTCGGGCACCAGCAGGGGGAAGTACATGGTCGGCGCATGGAAACCGAAGTCCAGCAGGCGCTTGGCATAGTCGGTGGCGATCACGCCCGTTTCCTTGGCCTGGCGCTTGAGGGTCACGATGAACTCGTGACTGGCGCGGCGTTCCGGATAAGCCAGATCGAAACCGGCTTCACGCAGCTTCACCATCAGGTAATTGGCGTTCAGGGTGGCGTACTCACCCACCCGCTGCATGCCGGAGCGGCCCAGCAGGCGAGCATAGATGTAGGCCCGCAGCAGCACACCGGCATTGCCCATGAAAGCGGACAGACGACCAATGCTGTTGGGCAGCTCGTCCTTGTTGCTCCAGCGGAAAGCTTCACCGTCCTTCATGACGATGGGACCGGGCATGAAGGGTTTCAGGCGCTTGGAGACACCAATGGCGCCGCTGCCCGGGCCACCACCACCATGGGGGGTCGAGAAGGTCTTGTGCAGATTCATGTGGATGACATCGAAGCCCATGTCGCCCGGGCGCACCTTGCCGAGAATGGCATTGAGGTTGGCGCCATCGTAGTAAAGCAGGCCACCGGCCTCGTGGACGATCTTCGACATTTCCTCGATCTTGCGATCGAAAACACCCACGGTGCTGGGGTTGGTGAGCATGATGCCGGCGGTCTTCGGCCCCACCACTTCACGCAGGGCATCCAGGTCCACGTCGCCGTCCTTTCCGGTGGGGATCTCCCGCACCTTGCAGCCACACATCACCGCCGTGGCCGGATTGGTGCCATGGGCAGCATCGGGGACGATGATTTCGTCACGCTCATGATCACCACGAGACTCATGATAGGCCTTGATCATGGCCACCCCGGCGAACTCGCCCTGGGCACCCGCCATGGGCGTCAGCGAGACACCGGCCATGCCCGTGACTTCCTGCAGAATACCTTGAAGATCATGCATGCATTCCAGGAAACCCTGGCCGTGACCTTCCGGCCCCAGGGGATGACGAGCCAGGAAGCCCGGCAGCATGGCCAGGGTGTTACAGGCCCTCGGGTTGTACTTCATGGTGCAGGAACCCAGGGGATAGAAGTTTGTGTCAATGGAGAAGTTCTTCTGGGACAGACGGGTGTAGTGACGCACCACCTGCAGCTCGGACACCGCCGGCAGCTCCGGGGCCTCCTTGCGGCGGAACTGTTCCGGAATGTCATCAATGGCCGGCTTCTCGGCGGGGGCCTGGGCGTAGGCGCGGCGCCCCTGACGGGCATGTTCGAAAATCAGCATAGTCGTCTGCTTCCAGTTCTCATTGACAGGCCAATGCCGGGCACTGGCCATGATGTTTCAAGACAGTGCTCAGCCCAATGCTTTCAGGGCCGCTTCGTAATCCGGTTCCTGGGCGATTTCCGGCACCAGTTCGGCATGCAGAACCTTGTCGTTTTCATCCAGAACCACGACAGCACGAGCTGTCAGGCCTTCACTGGGGCCATCCGTCATCAGCACACCATAATCCCGACCGAAATCCTTGTTGCGCATCATCGACAGGGTAATGACATTATCCAGGCCCTCGTCCTTGCAGAACTGACCGGAGGCAAAGGGCAAATCACCGGAGATCATCAACATGACCGTATCCGGATGCTCGGAGGCAAACTGGTTGAATTTGCGTGTTGATTCCGCGCAGATACCCGTGGCGAGACTGATGAAGATGTTCAGCACCTTCTTCTTGCCGGCAAAATCCTTCAGGCTACGATCGGAAAAATCACCGGCGACCAGCCTGAAATCGGGTGCCGCACTCCCTACCGCCGGTACATCACCGATGGTATGAATTTCCTTGCCCTGCAGAGTAATCGTCGCCATGCCACTGCCTCCTTGGTCTTGTTTCGCTTGCGGAGAAATCAGGCGGCCTTCACCGATGCCAGCACTTCACTCATGGCATCGCGGTAGGCGCGGATGTCGTCCTCGGTCTTGGTTTCGGTGGCGCACAGCAGCACCGTCTCGCCCAGTTCCGGGTACCAGTCCTTCAGCGACAGACCACCGAGAATGTCACGCTCGGCCAGGGCGGCCAGTACCTTCTCGGCCGGCCGATCCAGGCGGATGGCGGCTTCATGGAAGAAGGGGCCGTCGAAGACCGGCTCGATGCCGTCCAGCTCGCACAGGGCCTCCACCAGCTGGCGGGTGCGCTGGTGACTGGTGGCCGCCACGCGGGCCAGGCCTTCGGCCCCCAGCAGCGCCATGTAGATGGTAGCCGCCGTCACCATCAGGCCCTGGTTGGTGCAGATGTTGGAGGTGGCCTTGGAACGGCGAATATGCTGCTCACGGGGCTGCAGGGTGAGGGCAAAACCTTCCTTGCCCTCTTCATCCACGGTACGACCCACGATGCGACCCGGCATCTGGCGCACATGCTTCTGCTTGCAGCAGAGCAGGCCAAAATAAGGACCGCCGGAGGACAGGGGCACACCCAGGGGCTGACCCTCACCCACCACGATGTCGGCACCCTGCTCACCCCAGTTGCCCGGGGGCTCGATGATGGCCAGGCTGGTGGGGTTGACCACACCGATGACCAGCGCGCCCTGGGCATGGGCCCAGTCGGTGATGGCGTTCACTTCTTCCAGCTTGCCGAAGAAGTTGGGCTGGGGAATGACCACGGCGGTGATGTCCTCGCCCTCGAAGCGCTTGTAGCCATCCAGCAGGGTGGTGCCGGATTCGGCGCAGTAAGGCACATCCTGGAAATCGAGCTTCTGGCTGCCGGCGATGGCATGGGTCACTTCCCGGTAGAGCGGATGCACGGCCGTGGGCATGAGAATGCGGCGGGACTTGGACTTGCGATTGGCCCGCACGGCCATCAGGCAGGCTTCCGCGAGACCCGAGGCCCCGTCGTACAGGGAGGCATTGGAGACCTCCATGCCGGTCAGCTGGGTCATCATGGACTGATATTCGTAGATCAGTTGCAGGGTGCCCTGGCTGGCCTCGGCCTGGTAGGGCGTATAGGCGGTGTAATACTCGCCACGGGTGGTGATTTCCCATACCGCCGCCGGAATGTGGTGCTCGTAGGCACCGGCACCGATGTAGCAGGCAGGCTGCCCGTCACGCCCGGCCCGCTCATGCATGAGGCGGCTGATGGCCATCTCGCTCAGCGAGTCCGGCACACCCGGTAGATCGTGAATGCGCAGGTTGGCGGGGATTTCATCGAACAGGGTCTCAATGCTGTCAACGCCAATGGCGTCGAGCATTTCCTTGACCTCGTTCTCGGTATGGGGAATGAAAGGCATCGCCGTTATCCAGTTCTCAAATGAAAGAAAAAAAACCGAACCCACTCAGAAACCACAGTAGTAACCCGCTGGTGGGCTTCCATTGCTGGAACCGCTGATGGGTGCGCTGGGGCTTTCAGTTGGCATTCAGCGGCGCTGATTCAAGGCGCGGTCCGCAGCACAGTAGCAGCGCTACGGGCAAGGGCCGCAACGCAGAAGCAGCGTTGCTGAATGCCAACTGAATACGCCAGAGTGCCCATCAGCGGTTCCTTTACTCTTCGTCGATGACCTTCTGGTAGCCGGCGGCGTCCAGGAGATCGCCCAGGTCATCGGCGTTTTCCGGCTGCAGCTTGAAGAGCCAGCCTTCGCCATAGGGGTCTTCGTTCACGTGCTCGGGTTCATCGGCCAGCACATCATGGGCCTCGATGATTTCACCGGCCACCGGGCTGTAGATGTCAGAGGCGGCCTTGACCGATTCCACCACCGCGCAGGCATCGCCGGCGCCGAAGCTCTGACCGACTTCCGGGGCTTCCACGTAGACCAGATCCCCCAGGGCGGCCTGGGCGTGATCAGTAATACCGACGGTCACGCTGCCATCATCTTCCAGCCGTACCCATTCGTGGCTTTTGGTGTACTTGAGTTCCGCGGGCACATTGCTCATTTGCCTGTCTCCCTTTTTCGATAAGGATGCAAGAGTGACGACCGGAGCCGTCGTGTCAGAGGGCGACCTTGATCTCGCCCTGTCGGACAAAGGGCGGCCGCACGACGCGGGCCGGCACCTTGCGGTTTCGAATCTCCACTTCCACCTGCTCGCCACAATCCACGGGTACGCGGGCCAGACCGATGGAACGCTCCAGCGTGGGCGAGAAACTGCCGCTGGTGGTCTCACCTTCACCCGCCTCGCTGTGCACGGGCTGATGGGCGCGCAACACGCCACGACCTTCCAGGATCAAGCCCACGAACTTGTAACGGGGGCCGGCTTCCTTCTGCGCCACCAGCG
The DNA here is from genome assembly GCF_030848495.1 of Natronospira bacteriovora. Lineage (NCBI taxonomy): Bacteria > Pseudomonadati > Pseudomonadota > Gammaproteobacteria > Natronospirales > Natronospiraceae > Natronospira > Natronospira bacteriovora. The sequence continues at coordinate 168,590 of NZ_JAVDDT010000007.1, read as the reverse complement.
CCTTGCGGCCGATGAAATCCCGATCCTCCGGCTCCCAGGCCACCGTCCAGGCCAGGCCGGCTTCCAGCGGCGTGATGTGTTCATCCATGTCATTGCCGTAAAGGTTCAGCCCGGCCTCCAGGCGCAGGGTATCGCGGGCACCAAGGCCAATGGGGCCGACACCGGCATCCATCAGGCCCTGCCACCAGTCAGCAGCGCGCTCGGCCGGCAGCACCACCTCGAAACCGTCCTCGCCCGTGTAGCCGGTTCTGGCCACGAAGATATCGCCGAAATCACCGCAGGCAAAGGGTTTCAGGGCCAGGGCCGCGTCCCGGTGCTCGGCCGGCAGCAGCGCCGCGGCGCGCTCGCGGGCGGCCGGCCCCTGAATGGCCAGCATGGCAAGCTCCTCGCGCTCGCTCACGGTGACGCCTTCGGTGCCCTTCACCTGCTCGGTGATCCATTCCAGGTCGCGCTCGCAGGTGGCGGCATTGACCACCAGGCGATAACGATTCTCTTCCCGCCAGTAGGTGATCAGATCATCGATGATGCCACCCTGCTCATTGAGCATGCAGCCGTACAGGGCCCGACCGGGAGCCTTGAGCTTGGCGATGTCGTTGGCCAGCAGGGTACGCAGGAACTCGCGGGCGCTCTCGCCTTCGATGTCCACCACCGTCATGTGGGAAACATCAAACACACCAGCCTCCTTGCGAACGCTGTGGTGCTCCTCGATCTGGGAGCCGTAGTTCACCGGCATGTCCCAGCCGCCGAAATCCACCATGCGGGCGCCGAGGTCGACATGCTGTTGATGAAGTGGGGTTTTCTTGCCCATGGAGATCCTTCGTGTGTTCGTAATTGAATCGGGTCTCGGAAAGCGTTCCGGGGCGGTCCTGCACCGGACGGAAACAGGGGCCGTGAGTGGCCGGGCCAAGGTGCGCAATCATACCGGAAGGCGCCTGTTGGCACCAATCCCAACATGCTCGCTCGTGCTAAGCTCAGGCGCTGTCGGGATTGGCGCCGCGAGGGGAATCGTGCCCAATCCGGGGGAGTGTAGCGAGCCGCCCGCCAGCACGCCGGTGGGCACCGACGAGAACCCTGAGGAGTCTGCAATCGATGAAGATGATGCGAAGCCTGACCACGCTGCTACTGCTGGGCCTGCTGGCCGCCTGCGCCGAGAATGACGGTGTCAGCGAGCACGAGCGCCAGGCCGCCGACGCGGTCGCCGCCCTGCACCAGCTGTTCGACGATGAGTGGGAGCGCGCCCTGCGTGAGAGCCCGACCTACGCCTCCGCCCAGGGGGATCGGCGCTGGAATGACCAGTGGCCGGATCTCAGCGAGGAGGCCCGTGCGGCCCGGCAGGCCGCGGAACGGGAAGTGATCGAGCGGCTTGATGCCATCGACCGCTCCCTGCTGCCGGCCGAAGAACAGCTCAACTACGACCTCTTCCGCACCGACTACGAGACCCGCATCGAAGGACATGATTTCGACAGCCACCTGATCACCCTGAACCAGCGGGGCGGCATCCAGAACGCCGACGACACCGCCAGCCGCATTCCCCAGGAGCGGGTGTCGGACTTCGAGGACTGGATCACCCGTCTGGAGACCTTCGATGGCTACATGGATCAGACCATCGCGCTCCTCAGGCGCGGCATCGAGACCGGCTGGACCCTGCCGCACGTAATTGCCCAGCGCATCCCGCCGCAGATCGACGCCCAGCGGGTGGACGATCCGGAGGACAGCGGCTTCTACGCCCCCTTCCGTGACATGCCCGGCCGCATCAGCGAGGACGAGCAGGAACGCCTGCGCGCCGCTGCCCGCGAGGCCATCAACGAAGTGGTGCTGCCGGCCTATGAGCGTTTCTACACCTTCTTCACCGAGGAGTACCTGCCCGGTGCGCGGGAAACCCTGGGTGCCCGCCACTTCCCGGATGGCGAGCGCTATTACAGCTGGCGCGCCCGCCACTTCACCACCACCGATCTCAGCCCGGAGGAAATCCACGAGATCGGCCTGAGTGAGGTCGAGCGCATTCGCGGCGAGATGTATACGATCATCGAGAAACTGGATTTCGATGGCGACTTCGATGACTTCCTGCACTATCTGCGCACGGACGAGAAGTTCTATTACGAAGACCCCGATGATCTGCTCCAGCACTACCGGGCGGAATCCAAGCGCATTGACGGGCTGCTGCCGCCCTTCTTCAACACCATGCCGCGCATGCCCTACGGCGTGACGCCCATTCCGGATGCCATTGCCCCGGACACCACCACCGCTTACTACTCGCGCCCGGCGGCGGACGGCACCCGGGCCGGCTTCTACTACGTCAATCTCTACCGGCCGGACACCCGGCCGATCTGGGAAATCCCGGCCCTGAGCGTGCATGAGGCGGTGCCGGGCCATCACTTCCAGATTGCCCTGGCCCAGGAAATCGAGGGTCTGCCCAACTTCCGTCGCTACGGCGGCGCGACCGCCTTCGTCGAAGGCTGGGCCCTGTACACCGAGTGGCTGGCCCACGAGATGGGCGTGTACGAAACCCTCTATGACGAATTCGGCCAGCTGACCTATGAAATGTGGCGGGCCGTGCGTCTGGTGGTGGACACCGGCCTGCACGTCATGGACTGGACCCGTGATGAAGCCATCGACTTCTTCATGAGCAACGCCGCCCGGGCCGAGCACGACATCATCAACGAGATCGACCGCTACATCGCCTGGCCGGGCCAGGCTCTGGCCTACAAGATCGGCGAGCTCAAGATCCGCGAACTGCGCGAACGCGCCGAGGAAGCCCTGGGCGAGGATTTCGACATCCGCTATTTCCACGACACCGTGCTGCTCAACGGCGCCATCCCCCTGGATGTGCTGGAGCAGGTGGTGGATGAATGGATCAAGGAAAAAAGTTCCCAGTGAACAGTTCCCAGTGAACAGCGGGCCGTGCCAGCTGATCGGCCCGCTGTTTCCTGACAGTCACTACTACTTATCTGGCAGGCAGCCGGCATTGCATCAACAACGTGGCAGGGCCCAGCAGTAACCGCGGCCCTGCTGTTCACTGGGAACTGGGAACTGTTCACTGGACCATGCAACCCCGCGACGATACCCAAGCCCTCAACACCCGCGCCGTCCTGGCCCTGATCATCGCCATGGGCCTGGTGGGTGTCAGTTTCGGGGCCAGCGCACCGCTGGTGGCCTCGATTCTGGAGGAGCGGGGTTTCTCCGAGTATTACACCGGGGCGGTATCGGCTACCCTGTCACTGGCAATCGCCCTGCTCAGCCCCTTTGCCGGCACTCTGGTGGCCCGCCTGGGCCCGCGCTGGATCACCCTGGCCGGGATTCTGCTGCAGGGCCTGTGCTTTTCCGCGCTGGGCCTGGCCCTGTTCTGGCATGAGCACCTGCTGTTCCCGGTGCGTTTCCTGCTCGGCCTGGCGGCGGCCTTTACCTTCATCGCCGCCGAAACCGCCCTGCTGCGCGGGGTCCAGCCCTGGCAACGGGGGCGGGCCATGGCTGCCTACGGCACCGTGCTGGGGCTGGGCTATGGCGGCGGCGTGCTGCTCTCGGCCCCGGCCTACGCCTGGTTTGGCCTGTGGTGCTTCGCCCTGGTCGGCCTGCTGGCGGTGATCGTCGCCCCGGTCTGCCGCTGGGGCCTGAAAGGCCTGCCCCGCCCCGAGCCTGCCAGCGATTCCAGCCGCCGGCGCGGGCGTCACCTGCGCTGGCGCCTGGTGGCCCTGGGCCTGTTCGGCGCGGTGATCTTCGGCGTGCTGGACAACGGCATGACCGGGATCTACCCGGTGGAAGGCCATCGCCTGGGCTTCGACCGCGGCCAGACGCTGAACATCGTCGGCATCATGCTCATCGCCTCGGTGCTGGCCCAGCCCCTTTGCGGCATCCTGGCCGACCGTATCGGCGCCCTGCGGGTGCTGGCCGGCCTCGGCCTGATTGGCCTGGCCGGCTCCGCGGCCACCGGCTGGATCGCCTGGCAGGGCCTGGGCTACGGGGCCACCGTGGCCGGCTTCGCCGTGGTGGGCCTGGCCGGCGGCGGCACCTATCCCGTCTGCCTCAAGCTGATCGGCGACCGGGTTCGCTCCGAGGCCCTGCCCAAGGCCAACGCCGCCTTCTCCGCCGCCTACGGCTGGGCCTCCCTGTTCGGCCCCATCGCCGGCGCCCTGATGATCGACGCCGCCATCCGCACCGGCCTGCTGGGCTGGGCGCTGCCCGGGTTGGGGTTGATGGTTTTTGCCGTTCTTTTGCCCTTGTTGGCCCTCGACCGGCGGTGGCGGTCGGGTTTGGTGAAGTGAACAGTGAACAGTTCCCAGTGAACAGCCGGCCGTGCAGGCAATGATCCCGTGCCGCTCCGGATAAACCCGGACAACCCAGCGCTCAGTGAGTCACTGAATCAATCAGAAAAGCAGAAGGCCGCTCGGTTGGCACGGCCTGCTGTTCACTGGGAACTGTTCACTGTTCACTTTCTCCCCTCCCAGGCCTCTGCGGTAGAATATGGCACTGCGTTTCAGGAGCCCCCAATGATTGAAAGGCGCAAGACAAGACAAGTCCTGGTAGGCGGTGTCCCCGTGGGCGGCGGCGCGCCCATCATGGTCCAGTCCATGACCAACACCGACACGGCCGACATCGAGGCGACCGTCAAGCAGGTGGCCGAGCTGGCGCGGGCCGGTTCCGAAGTGGTGCGCATCACCGTCAACAACGAGGCCGCCGCCGCGGCCGTGCCCACCATCCGCGAGCGCCTGGAGGCCATGGGCATGGACGTGCCCCTGGTGGGAGATTTCCACTTCAACGGCCACAAGCTCCTGACGAAGTACCCCGACTGCGCCGCTGCCCTGGCCAAGCTGCGCATCAACCCGGGCAATGTGGGCAAGGGTTCGCGCCGGGACAGCCAGTTCGCGCAGATGATCGAAATCGCCATCGAGCACGACAAGCCGGTGCGCATCGGCGTCAACTGGGGCAGCCTGGACCAGGACCTGCTCACCCGCCTGATGGACGAGAACGCCCGCGCCGCCGAGCCGCGCGAAGCCCGCGACATCATGTTCGAGGCCATGATCCAGTCCGCCATCGGCAGCGCCGAACGGGCCGAGGAACTGGGCCTGGCAGGCGACAAGATTGTCCTGTCCTGCAAGATGAGCGGCGTACAGGATCTGATCACGGTCTATCGCCAGCTGGCCGATCGCTGCGACTATCCCCTGCACCTGGGCCTCACCGAGGCCGGCATGGGTTCCAAGGGCATCGTGTCGTCCACCGCGGCACTCGCGGTGCTGCTGCAGGAAGGCATCGGCGACACCATCCGCATTTCCCTGACCCCGGAACCGGGTGGTGCGCGCACCCGCGAGGTCATCGTTGGGCAGGAAATCCTGCAGAGCATGGGCCTGCGTTCCTTTACCCCGCAGGTGGTGGCCTGCCCGGGCTGCGGCCGCACCACCAGCACCTTCTTTCAGGAGCTGGCGCGGGACATCGAGACCTGGATCCGCGAGCAGATGCCGCGCTGGCGCAAGCAGTACCAAGGCGTGGAAGACATGCAGGTGGCCGTCATGGGCTGCGTGGTCAATGGCCCGGGGGAATCCCGCCATGCCAACATCGGCATCAGCCTGCCGGGCACCGGTGAGCGCCCGGTGGCGCCGGTCTTCGAGGATGGCGAGAAGACCGTCACGCTCAAGGGCGATCACATCGCGCAGGAATTTCAGGGCCTGGTGCAGGCCTATGTGGAATCCCACTACCATCCCCGCGAGGGCAGCGATAAGCGCCGCGAAGCGGGCTGACAGCCCGTGGCGAACGAGCCCCTGCGCCAGGCTGTACAAACAGGTAAGATGGGAAACATGAACTCATAAGGACGGCCCCGCTCAGGCGGCCGGATCCGGTATTCAACGGGAGGTGATCTCATGGGCAAGGGCACGAAGTACGAAGCCAAGGTCCCAGACGAGAATGGCTACATCCATTACACGGATGAGGAAAACCAGATCTGGCACGAGCTGATCACGAATCAGAAGAAGGTGCTGCCCGGCCGCGCCTCGCCCATCTGGCTGGAGGCCATGGAGCGCATGGAGTTCCCGGAAGACCGGGTGCCCCAGTGCAAGGAAGTCTCCGAAGTGTTGATGGATCACACCGGCTGGTCGGTGGCGCCGGTGCCGGCCCTGATCAACTTCGACAAGTTCTTTGCCCTGCTGGCGGACAAGCAGTTCCCCGCGGCCAGCTTCATTCGCACCCGCGAGGAAATGGAATACCTGCAGGAGCCGGACATCTTCCACGAGATCTTCGGTCACACCCCCCTGCTGACCGACAAGCGCTTCGCCGACTTCACCCACGCCTATGGCAAGGCCGGCCTGGAAGCAAGCAAGGAAGATCGCAAGTATCTGGCCGCCCTGTACTGGTTCACGGTGGAGTTCGGCCTGATCAATACACAAGAAGGTCTGCGCACCTACGGTGCCGGTGTGGTGTCCTCGCCCGGCGAAACCGTGTACTCGGTGGAAAGCGACGAGCCGGAGCGCAAGCCCTTCGACCCGGTGGAGTGCATGCGCACCCCCTACCGCATTGATATCTATCAGCGCACCTACTTCGTCATCGACAGCCTGGATGACCTCTTCGAAGTGGCCAATCAGGACATGATGGCGATGGTGGAGGAAGCCAAGCGCAAGGGCATGCATCCGCCCAACTTCCCCTTCGACGACCTGCCGGAGGAAAAGCAGGAACGCTTCAAGCGCCTGCTCAAGGAAGCATCGTAAGCCAACAGTTCCTGCTCAAGGGGCCGGCCCCGTAGGGGCCGGCCTTATTGATTCCAAAAACAACGGGAGACCGACCATGTCCGATTTGACCGCACAGCACTGCGCCCCCTGCGAAGGCGGCGTCAAGCCCTTCGACCAGGCCGAAGCCGAAAAGCACATAAAGGAACTGGATGAAGGCTGGGAAATCGTCGATGGCGGCAAGACCATCCGCAAGACCTTCAAGTTCAAGGGCTTCAACAAGACCATGGGCTTCATGAACGCCGTGGCCTGGATCGCCAACGCCGAAGGCCACCACCCGGACGTGAAACTGGGCTTCAACTTCTGCGAACTCAACTGGCAGACCCACGCCATCGATGGCCTGTCCATCAACGACTTCATCTGCGCCGCCAAGGTGGATGCGCTGTTCAAGTGAGGCGTGAGGAGAAAACCCCGCTTCGGCGGGGTTTTTTTGTGGCGAAAACATTGGAACCACCGAAGACGCCGACTATGAAATGGCTACGGCCCGTCTATTGCCTCGCTGTAGGCGCGGATTCATCCGCGCAATGGTCCGAATTCGCCGCCCGTTCTGTTAACGGATCCACCATTGGTTTAAACCGGCGATACCTTTCTCGCAAATGAGCCCTGCCGGATTCAAGCCATTGCGCGGATGAATCCGCGCCTACGGCGAGGCCTTAGAGAGGTATGTATTGATTCCTATTCGGTGGTTCCAGGGTTTTCACCCCATCGCCCGCCGGATCACCTCGCGCTTGATCGGTCCGCTGTGGTCGAACAGGCGCATGCCCCAGCCGCGCAGCAGGTCCATTCCCGGTGCGTCGCTGCGGAACAGGCGGTTGATGCCATCCAGGGTATGCAGCATGAAGCGGTTGTCGGGGGCGCGGGCGCGTTCGTAGCGGCGAAGGACGGCACGCTCACCCGGATCATTGCCACGCTCGACGGCGCGGCCCATGACGCTCAGGAGTTCGGCCACGTCCTTAAGACCCAGGTTCATGCCGAGACCCGCCAGGGGATGCACGGTATGGGCCGCATCGCCCACCAGCACCAGGCGCTGGTCGATGTAGCGCTCGGCCTGGCGGGAACACAGGGGGAAGGCCACTACCTCGGTATCGGGCATCAACTCACCCAGGACTCCGTCGCTGGCCAGGGTCAGTTCCCGGCCGAAGGCCTCGGGCGCGAGCCCCTTCAGGCGCTCCGCCTCGGCCGGCGTGGTGGACCAGACAATCGAGCAGCGCCCGTCCGCCAGGGGAAGCAGTGCCAGCGGGCCGGTCTCCAGGAATCGCTGGCGGGCCGTTTCATCATGGGGCTTCTCGCTTGTGATATGGGCCACCAGCGCCATCTGCTCGTGATCCACCGGCCTTACGCCAATGCCGGCCATCTCCCGCAGGGGCGACTGCCCCCCGTCGGCGGCCACCACCAGGCGCGACCGCAGGCGACCGGCGCCGGCCAGGCTGAGAATGGCGCCGTCCGGCTCCAGGCTCACCCGCTCCACCCGCTCGGGGGTGAAGCAATCCACGGACGAGTCCCTGAGACGTTCATGCAGAGCCGCCTGAATGACCCGGTTCTCGATGATGTGCCCCAGGTCCGGCTCGGCCACGTCGGCCGCGTCGAACTCCACCCGGCCATGAGCATCCCAGACACTCATGTGGCGGTAGGGGCTGGCCCGTACACCGGCGATGTGATCCCAGGCTCCCAGGTCCGTCAGCAAGCGCTGAGAGGCCCGCGAGACAGCGAACACCCGCAGGTCCAGGGTCTCGGCCGGATCCACCGGTGCCTGCAGCGGCCGCGCGTCCACCAGCGCCACCGAAAAGCCCTTCCGAGCCAGCCCAAGCGCGGCCGCCGCGCCGACCGGGCCGGCACCCACCACGGTAATGTCATGGTTCTTTTTCATGCCGGGCATCCTACTGCGCGGCTTCGGGAAAGGCCAGACGACAGGGACTGTCGTGGATTGGAGGTGGCTGATGAAATCGCGGGCCGCATTTTCAGAATTATCCTACAGCGCAGGCGCCAAAAGAGGTCTAGTCTCAATATCCCATGCTTGAGAAAGTCTGGTCATCGATGCCCCAGGCCGGACACCACTGCCGGCCCGCAACGTCAAGGAGGAGACGGTCATGCGAGGCAACTGGAAATGCTCCATCCGCACGGAAGCCGCCGAAGCGCTCGGCATTCAGAAACGAATTCCCAGCGAGTATTACGAACGGGTCATCCACTCGAAGAATACCTCACGCGAAGCCGCCATCAGCGCGGCCATCTACGAGCTGTTGCCCGGTGGCCTGCCGGTACCCGCCAGAGACCGCAATGTCTACGAATCCCTCATTGCCTGTGAACAGGACGACAGCGACTGGCCGATGACGCATTAGGCGAAACGACGGATTCCCCATTTTCGGTGGATCGGCGCTTTCCTGATCGGCCAATAAAAAACCCGCCACGAGGGCGGGTTCTTTTATATGGCGGGGCTGGGAGGATTGTTCGGCCCGTCCTTGGGCCTCACCCCTCCGCTGCGCTCCGGGGCCTTCCGCCTCCGGCGAAAGTCCAAATTTGCTCCCGGCAAATTTGTCGAACCGCTATCATTTTTAATGAGAGGTCGGGGGTTCGAATAATCTTCACAATCAGCCATAAAAAAACCCCCGCCTGCACGGCGGGGGTTTTTGTATGGCGGGGCTGGGAGGATTCGAACCCCCGACCTCTCGGTTCGTAGCCGAACGCTCTATCCAACTGAGCTACAGCCCCTGATTTTCTGCGCTTTTCCCTGGACGGGAAAGCCGCGCATTATGCTGAAAAACGCGGCTTCCGTCAACGCCGAACCCGCTTTCGGGTTCGAACCAAGACTTCACCCGCAATAGCCAATCACCACACCTAGTGGTATTAGCCGAATCTGGCGGAGAGGGAGGGATTACTCCGCGCATCCATGCGCTCCGCCCTCCGGGCCTGCTCCGCTTCGCTTCGCAGTTCAAATTCGCTCCCGGCGAATTTGTCGAACCCTCCATCGGGTTCGAATTCAGCTGCCTGCGAGGCAAGTGCCAACCGCTGATTTGGCGGCACCTCATAATCTGGCGGAGAGGGAGGGATTCGAACCCTCGGAGCCCGTTAGGACTCACTCCCTTAGCAGGGGAGCGCTTTCGACCACTCAGCCACCTCTCCGGGGTGCTTCACGCCAGGCGCGAAGCAGGGGGCGAATGATACCGGGGGAGCCGCTGATCGTAAAGGCCGGCTTGCCTCTCATCGCCCCTCAACCTGCTGGACTTGCGAATGCGCCTCAGGCGTTCTCGCCTTCACCGGCGGCATTGCCTTCGCTTTCCTGGCGAATACGCTCGTAGATTTCTTCACGATGGACGGCGACATCCTTGGGGGCATTCACGCCGATCCGCACCTGGTTGCCTTTCACCCCAAGCACGGTCACGGTGACTTCATCACCGATCATTACGGTTTCACCCACTCGCCGGGTCAGAATCAACATGGTGTTACTCCTCGTCCCTAATGGACACTCAATCACCCTGATAGGGCGTCCCGGTCGACCATTCTTCTGCTCGGATACTCGGGAGGCCCTGCGCACTCAAGATTGCCGACTTCAGCCGGTCTCATTGTTGATCATTGCCAGAGGCAGACCCCGATTAAACAGGATTCGCCTTCGTATTACCAGTTTTTGCCGGTCGGTGTGCAGATTTCCAGCCGTTCCCGAGGCAGTTTACTGCCCAATCTGCTCACGCACCCAGGCTTCAACCGAGGCCAGGGCCTCATCCAGCTTGCCGGGCTCGGTGCCCCCGGCCTGGGCCATGTCGGGGCGGCCGCCGCCCTTGCCACCCACCTGGCTGGCAACGGCGTTGACCAGGTCGCCGGCCTTTATCCGCTTGGTTTCGTCCTTGGTCACCCCGGCGGCGAGGCGAACCTTGCCGTCTTCCACGGTGGCCAGCACCACGGCGGCACGACCCAGCTTGTTCTTGAGCTGGTCCACCGCATCCCGCAGGGCCTTGGCGTCGGCACCGTCCAGGCGCTCGGCCAGCACCTTGATACCGTCGATTTCCACTGCCTTGCCGGTCAGATCACTGCCGGTGCCGCTGGCCAGCTTGCCGCGCAGCTGGGTGATCTCCTTCTCCAGTTTCTTCTGCTTGTCCAGCAGCTGGGCGACCCGCTCGGGGGTATCCTCGCGATCGGAACGGACCAGACCGGCAATCTTCGCCAGGCGGGCATCGGTCTCACGCATCCACTGGATGGCGCCGAATCCAGTCACCGCCTCGATACGACGAACGCCGGCGGCGATGCCGCCCTCGTAGGTGATGCGGAAGGCACCGATGTCGCCGGTGCGGGCCACGTGGGTGCCGCCGCACAGTTCCATGGAGAAGTCACCGAAGCGCAGGGTGCGCACTTCACTGCTGTAATGCTCCCCGGCCAGGTGCAGGGCGCCGGCCCGGACCGCGTCGTCAAAGGCCATGTGACGCACTTCGGCCGCCACGTTGGCCAGGATCTGTTCATTGACCCGGTTCTCGATCGATTCGAGCTGCTCCGGCGTCAGGGCCTCGCCGTGGGAAAAGTCGAAACGCAGGCGATCCGGGGCCACCAGGGAGCCTTTCTGGGCAATATGGTCGCCGAGTACTTCCCGCAGCGCGGCGTTGAGCAGATGGGTGGCGGAGTGGTTGCGCACGATGTCGGCGCGACGGCGCTCGTCGATGCGCGCCTCCACTTTCTCGCCCACCTTGAGCCGGCCACTTTTCAGGGTCCCGATATGGGCATGGGCGGCGGCGCCCTGCTTTTGGGTGTCCTCGACACGGAATTCACCCCCGTCGGTCTCGATCACGCCACTGTCACCCATCTGGCCACCGCCTTCGGCGTAGAAGGGCGTGGCATCCAGCACCACGATGCCGCTCTCACCGGCTTCGAGGCTGTCCACCGGATCGCCATCACGGAAGATATGGGTGACGGTGGCCGTGTGGCCGGTCTTTTCATAGCCGGTGAATTCGGTCTCGGCATCCACGTCCGGCGCGGCGCCATGGGCAGCACTGAAGCTGCTGGCGGCACGGGCCCGTTCGCGCTGGGCATTCATGGCGGCATCGAAGCCTTCCTGATCCACCTTGAGATCCCGTTCACGGGCGATGTCAGCGGTCAGGTCCACCGGGAAGCCGTAGGTGTCATAGAGCTTGAAGACGGTATCACCGGGAATGGTGTCACCCTCGAGACCGGCAATGGCCTCGTCCAGCAGCTTCATGCCCTGTTCTACCGTTTCCGCAAAGCGCTCTTCTTCGCGGCGCAGGGCCTTGATGACGTCATCCTGGCGGCGGCGCAGTTCGGGGAAGGCCTCGCCCATTTCCTCCACCAGCGTGGGCACCAGCTTGTGGAAGAAACTGCCACTCGCGCCCAGCTTGAAACCATGGCGCACGGCGCGCCGGATGATGCGGCGCAGCACGTAACCACGCCCCTCGTTGGAGGGAATCACGCCGTCCACGATCAGGAAGCTGCAGGCACGGATGTGATCGGCGATGACCTTGAGCGAGGGATGGCTCAGATCCTGGTCGCCTCCCACGGCCTCGGCCGCGGAGTGAATCAGGCGCTGGAACAGGTCGGTGTCGTAGTTGCTGTGTACGCCCTGCAGCACCGCCGCAATGCGCTCCAGGCCCATGCCGGTGTCGACGCAGGGTGCCGGCAGGGGCGTCATTTCGCCGCTGGCGTCCCGGTCATACTGCATGAACACCAGATTCCAGATCTCCACATAGCGGTCGCCATCTTCCTCGGGGGTGCCGGGGGGGCCACCGGGAACCTCGGGGCCGTGATCATAGAAGATCTCGGAACAGGGGCCACAGGGGCCGGTATCCCCCATGGACCAGAAATTGTCGGCCGCCCCGATGCGTGAAAAACGCTCGGCACTGACACCCACTTCCTTGAGCCAGATGTCGGCGGCCTCGTCGTCTTCCTCGTAAACGGTCACCCACAGCCGCTCTTCCGGCAGGCCCACTTCGCGGGTCAGGAATTCCCAGGCGTACTGGATGGCCTCGCGCTTGAAGTAATCGCCGAAACTGAAGTTGCCCAGCATTTCGAAGAAGGTGTGATGGCGGGCGGTATAGCCGACGTTCTCCAGGTCATTGTGCTTGCCGCCGGCACGCACGCAGCGCTGGGAGGTGGTGGCCCGGGTATAACCCGGCTTCTCACGCCCGAGAAAGACGTCCTTGAACTGCACCATGCCGGCATTGGTGAACAGCAGCGTGGGATCGTTCTGCGGCACCAGCGGGCTGGACGGCACGATGGTGTGACCACGCTCCCGGAAATAGTCCAGAAAACGCTGGCGCAGTTCGGCAGTACTCAGGGTCTTGGTGTTGTCGCTCATGGGCTGGGACATGGTCTCTCGGCGTCGTTCAGGGTCAATCGGCGAAACGACCATTATGCCTTGAGGTGGGGGTGGCTTGCGACAGGGGGAAGGGCCTGGAACCACCGAAGACGCCGAAGCACACCGAAGAAAACCGAAAGATTCACCCGCTGAAAGGCAAAGCCCCCCGGAATATCTCAGGTCAAGTCGGCCCGGACATCGGTCGCTGTGGGAGCGGCCACACTACGACAGGAGGCTCACCGAAGCCTTGATCGCGGCGGACGCCGCTCCCACAGGGCTTGACACCGATCCCGCAAGAAAAAGTTTTTTCCGCCTTTGCTTTTCTTCGGCGTACTTCGGTGGTTCCCGGGTTTGTTATTCCAGACCCAGTTCCGCCGGGTCCACGTCCAGTGCCGTGCGCACGTGGTCGGCGGCGAAGCCACGCTGGGCGAGGAAGCGGGCCTGGCGGGCCTTTTCCTCGAGGGTGGCGGGGCGCTCGTCGCCGAACTTGCGGCGGCGGACGTCGGCGGCGAGATGGCTGAAATCGCAGCCGGCCTCCCGCAGCCCGTGGTCGATGAGCGATCCGTCGACGCCGCGCTGCTGAAGCTCGGCACGGATCTTCATGGGGCCGGAACCGCGATCAACCCGGCTGCGAACAAAGTGTTCGACAAAGCGTTCTTCGCAGAGATAGCCCAGCTCTTCCAGCCGGGCGAGTGCGGTTTCAGTGGTATCACGACCATAACCCTTGCGGGACAGGCGCTGGGCCAGTTCCGCACGGGCGTACTCACGACGCGACAGCAGGCGCACGGCGTAGGCCGTGGCCTTGCTGACGCTGTCTTCAGGCTGATCCGTCTGCAACGACAACCCCGGCCCTGCTCAAAGACGAAGGGCGGAATCAGGCCTCGGCCTGTTCCTGATCCGCCGCTGGCGCCTCTTCCTCGTTTCTGGCCTTCTTCTTCGGCAACAGCATCTCGCGCAGGGCCGCCTCGATTTCCTGGGCCGTCTCGGGATTGTCCTTGAGGAACTGGCGGGCGTTGTCCTTGCCCTGGCCGATGCGATCGCCCTTGTAGCTGTACCAGGAACCCGCCTTGTCCACCAGGCCATTGGCCACACCCAGGTCGATGATCTCGCCTTCGCGGGAAATGCCCTGGCCGTAGAGAATTTCGAACTCCGTCTGGCGGAAGGGTGGCGCCACCTTGTTCTTGACCACTTTCACGCGGGTGTCATTGCCCAGCACTTCATCGCCCTTCTTGATCGAACCAATGCGGCGGATGTCGAGGCGCACCGAGGAGTAGAACTTCAGGGCATTACCGCCGGTGGTGGTCTCGGGGCTGCCGAACATGACACCGATCTTCATGCGAATCTGGTTGATGAAGACCACCAGGGTGCCGGAACGCTTGATGTTGGCGGTGAGTTTGCGCAGGGCCTGGGACATCAGGCGCGCCTGCAGGCCCACGTGGGAATCACCCATCTCGCCTTCGATCTCGGCCTTGGGGGTGAGCGCGGCCACGGAGTCGACAATCACCACATCCACGGCCCCGGAGCGCACCAGCATGTCGGCAATCTCCAGCGCCTGCTCGCCGGTATCGGGCTGGGAAACCAGCAGATCATCCAGGTTCACGCCCAGCTTCTCGGCGTATTCCGGATCGAGGGCGTGCTCGGCGTCCACGAAGGCCGCGGTGCCGCCCTGCTTCTGGCATTCGGCAATCACGTGCAGGGTAAGCGTGGTCTTGCCCGAGGATTCCGGCCCGTAGATTTCGGCGACGCGGCCCTTGGGCAGACCACCCACGCCGAGAGCGACGTCGAGGCCCAGGGAGCCGGTGGAAATGGCGGAGACGTCACGGAATTCCGCGCCATCGCCCATGCGCATCACGGAGCCCTTGCCGAACTGCTTCTCGATCTGCCCAAGGGCCGCGGCCAGTGCCTTCTTTCTGTTCTCGTCCATCAAAACCCCCATGAGGTTGCGCGGATGCGGGCGGTGCCCGTCACGGTGAATTTGCGCTGCATTATCCCACCCGGATCGGCCGGGCTGAAAGGCCCGATCGGGGCCGCTGGTCGACTCATGCTGTCAGCCTGGAGCGACAGATGATGTCGGAAACAAACCGCAGGCCTTTCCGGGCCACCCGGAACAACGCGCCTGTACGTTTGTACAGTAGTCTAGTCGATCAGCGACCATTCGCCAACAATCTCGTACTCCGAGATCGGGCCATCAGTGTGGGAACGCACCAGACAGAAACGTTCGGCGCGCCAGGTGAGCGGTTCAATGACCGGCGGGGCTTCGGCCACCGTGACACCGCGGGCCACGGTCACATGGGGCTTGTAGGGGCGACTGCGCAGGTCGAAGCCTTCACCGCCCAGCTCGGTATTGAGGTCGGCCACGACGCCCAGCAGGGGATCCGGTGTGTCGCTGCATCCCAGCCACAGCACCCGTGGTTGAGGCCAGAAGCCGGCACGATCCAGCACCAGCTCCACGTCACGATTGCGTACCCGTGCGGCGGCCGCCTCGGCCCGGCCGGCCTGCTCATCGGACAGCGAGCCCAGGAAGCGCAGAGTGATGTGCAGGTTGTCGCGGGGTACCGCCTTGCCATCCTCGGCCACGGCCTGGACGGAGCGCGCCCGCTCATCGAGTTCGCTGCGAAGGGCTTCATCCGGCCAGAGGGCGAAGAAGAGTCGATGGGTACTACTCACTGGTAAAACTCCCGTTCTGGTTGGGAACCTCCGCACGGAGATTCCAGCGTCACTCAAGGCCCCCCAGCCATTCCAGCGCCATGCCCAGGGCATGGGCCACGCTGGCCCGGCGCACCGCTTCGCGGTCGCCCGAAAACTGTCGCGATTCCCGGCGCAGCGTACCGGCGCCGTCGGCCAGGGCGAAACAGACCAGCCCCACCGGCTTGTCGCGGCTGCCTCCGCCCGGCCCGGCCACACCACTCACTGCCAGGGCAATATCGGCTCCGGCACGCAGGCGAGCACCGATGGCCATGGCCGAGACCACTTCTTCCGAAACGGCGCCGTGGGTCTCGAGCATGGCCGTGTCCACACCCAGCTCCTCGGCCTTGGCGGCATTGGAATAGGTGATCCAGCCACGCTGGAACCACTCGGAACTGCCGGCCACGTCGGTCAGGCATTTGCCCAGCCAGCCGCCGGTGCATGATTCTGCCACAGTCACACTGGCCTGCCTCGCCAGCAGAGCCGTGCCCAGGTGCTGCGCCTGGGCAAACAGCTGTTCATCGGTGGGCGGCTTGATCGTGGTCATGCGTGGGATACTAACGGATTTGCACGCACAGGGTGAGCGACTTGCCAGCCGGGCATCGGCTCAATACGATGCCCGCCTTGATCTTCAATGAATGCGGACCACAGGAACCGAGCATGAGCGACGATCGTTTCGCCGGACATACCCCGATGATGCGCCAGTATCTGCGGGTCAAGGCGGAGCATCCGGACATTCTGCTCTTCTACCGCATGGGCGATTTCTACGAATTGTTCTTCGAAGACGCCCAACGCGCCGCCGAACTGCTCGACATCACCCTGACCAAACGGGGCGAGTCCGCCGGCAAGCCCATTCCCATGGCCGGCGTGCCCTATCATTCCGCGGAGAGCTATCTCGCCCGCCTGGTCCGCCTGGGCGAATCCGTGGCCATCTGCGAGCAGGTGGGGGATCCGGCCACCAGCAAGGGTCCGGTGGAGCGCAAGGTGGTGCGCATCATCACGCCGGGCACCGTCACCGATGAGGCGCTGCTGGAAGAGCGCCGGGACAACCTGCTCACCGCCATCCACCATCGGGACGGCCACTGGGGCCTGGCCACCCTGGACCTGACCAGTGGCCGCTTCATCCTGCTCGAGATCGACGGACATGAAGCCCTGGTGGCGGAACTGGAACGCCTCAATCCCGCCGAACTTCTGCATGACGAAGACGAGGCCTTGCCCGCCCCGGCCCGGGAACGCGCGGGTCGCCGCGCGCGACCAAGCTGGCATTTCGACCCGGGGCACGGGCGCCAGTTGCTGTGCGAGCAGTTCCAGGTGCGGGATTTGTCCGGCTTCGATTGCGAGGATCGGCCACTGGCCATTGCCGCCGCCGGCGCGCTCATGGGCTATGTGCGGGAAACCCAGCGGACCGCCCTGCCCCATATCCGCCAGCTGCGGGTGGAGCGGCGCGAGGAAGCCGTGGTCATGGACGCGGCCACCCGTCGCAATCTGGAGATCGACCGCAATCTGGGCGGACGCGACCAGCACACCCTGGCCGGCGTCTTCGACCGCAGTGCCACGCCCATGGGCAGCCGTCTTCTGCGGCGCTGGCTGAACCGTCCCCTGCGTGACCGGGACACCCTGCGTGGCCGTTACCAGTGCATCGATACCCTGCTGACGACACACAGTCACCCCGGCCTGGCCGAGGCTCTGCGCGGCATCGGGGACGTGGAACGCATCCTGGCCCGGGTGGCCCTGCGCTCCGCCCGGCCACGGGATCTCTCCCGCCTGCGCGACAGCCTGGCCCAGGTGCCCGCCCTGCGGGATCACATTGCCCGCCTGGACTCCCCGCTGCTGGCCCGCCTGGCCGAGGGTCTGGGAGACCCCTCACCGGTGGTAAGCCTGCTGCAGGCGGCGGTGATCGACAGCCCGCCCGCCGTGATCCGGGACGGAGGCGTGATCGCCGAAGCCTACGACGAAGCACTGGATGAACTGCGTCGCCTGTCCAGCAATGCCGATGGCTTTCTCACGGATCTGGAAAAGCGCGAGCGCGAGCGCACCGGTATCAGCACCCTGAAGGTGGGCTACAACCGGGTGCATGGCTACTTCATCGAGATCAGCAAGGCCCAGGCAAGGGAAGTGCCCACCGAGTACCAGCGCCGCCAGACCCTCAAGGCCGCCGAGCGCTACATCACGCCGGAACTGAAAGGGTTCGAGAACAAGGTACTGAGCGCCCGCGAACGCGCGCTGGCCCGGGAAAAGGCCTTGTACGAACAACTGCTGGACAAGCTCGGCGAGCATCTGCCGATGATGCAGACCACGGCCGAAGCCCTGGCCGAACTGGATGTCATGAGCTGCCTGGCCGAGCGGGCGGAAAGCCTGAACCTGGTCATGCCGGAGCTGACGGACGAACCCTGCCTTCGTGTGCAGGGCGGCCGTCACCCCGTGGTGGAGGGCGTGATTGACGATGCCTTCGTGCCCAACGATCTGAACATGGATGAACAACGCCGCCTGCTGATCATTACCGGCCCCAACATGGGCGGCAAATCCACCTATATGCGTCAGGTGGCGCTGATTGCCATCCTCGCCCACGTGGGCAGCTTCGTACCGGCGGACGCCGCCGTGCTCGGTCCCATCGACCGCATCTTTACCCGCATCGGCGCCTCGGACGATCTCGCCGGCGGCCAGTCCACCTTCATGGTGGAGATGAGCGAAACCGCCAACATCCTCAATAACGCCACCGACCAGAGCCTGGTGCTGATGGATGAAATCGGCCGCGGCACCAGCACCTATGACGGCGTATCCCTGGCCCGGGCCTGCGCCGAGCACATCGCCCGAGAGATTGGCGCCTACACTCTCTTCGCCACCCATTACTTCGAGCTGACCGAGCTGCCCGAGCAGCTGCCGGCCTGCGTCAACGTGCACCTGGACGCCACCGAGCACGGCGAGAAGCTGGTCTTCCTGCACCAGGTCCGCGAAGGGCCGGCCAACCAGAGCTACGGCCTGCAGGTCGCCGCCCTGGCCGGGGTACCGAAGTCCGTGATCAAGGCCGCCCGGGGGCATCTCACTGAACTGGAACAGGGACAGCGCAGCGAGCAGCCCCAACTGGGCCTGTTCCAGGCACCACCTCCCCGGCCCGTGAAACCCGTGGAGGGATCGGACAAGCCGGATCGCCTGCGGGAAGAACTGCAGGGCCTGAACCCCGATGACCTCAGCCCGCGGGAGGCCCTGGAACGGCTGTATCGCCTGAAGGGCCTGCTGGACAAGGACCAATAGACCTCGCCTACCTCGCTACAGGCACCGTGGGAGCGGATTTATCCGCGATGCATTCTTGTGTGCCCAGAGGCCGTAACAGGTCCTACATATTCAAGATCTGATCTTGTTCAAAACCCGGTACCTGTTACGGCTTGCCGGGTCACAAAAAAGCATCGAGGCTGAAGCCTCTCCCACAGTCGCCAAGATCGGCACCGGGACAATCAACCGTGATCGAAGCAACCATCCCGCAGAAAGGCGACAATCTGATCGGCCACCTGGCGGGACATCAGCATGCTGGTGTGGCTGACATCCAGGAGGATGTAATCGCTGGCCCCCACCAGTTCAGTTTCCTCCACAGCCACGGTGCCATCATTGGGTTCGGGCAGCTCGCTCAGGGCCACACCCACACCGATGCCTCGGGTGCCCGCGAGCACACCGAGCCCGTTGGGCCAGGACCAGACCGGTTCACGCTCTTCCAGCAGCCCCTCCTGCCCACTGCGACCGAGAATCACCTCGCCAAACCGATTCGCGGCCGTGGCGCGGGCCGCCTGACTGCCACGCACTGGTGAACCAAGAAACACAATGCGGCCACTGATCACGGATCCGTAACGCTCGAACAGACGCAGAGTCAACAATCCACCAAGGCTGTGCGCCACCAGGTGAATTCGGGTTCCGTCCACGGTCTGGAGAAAGTCATGCAGGCTTTCGGCATTCTCGTCCAGGGTGCCCGACAGGGTACGGTAGGAGAATTGCTCGGTGGCATAACCCGCTTCACGCACCTGGCGCCGAAGATAGAACAGCTCCATTCCCGTCATCCACAGACCGTGGATGAACACCACCGTCTCGGCCGGCTGGGTTCCCTGCTGCTTCGGCATTCGCCGGTTCTCCGTTGGTGGTGTGGTTGTCGTTGATTGTACCGCCGAGGCGGGCGGGTTCCAGTGACTGTTTTTTCGTCGTTGTCGTTGTCGTTGTCGGAATTTTCCAAGGAGCAAGGAGCAAACCCCTAAAAAAACCTGGCCGTGGCGGTTCCAGGTGTTTTTCCCGTAGCTCGCTGCTCGTCACTCGCAGCTTGGAAAACCGATTACGACAACGACAACGACAACGATAAAAACCGGCACTGCCGAGCCTTGCTGCTCGCTTCTCGCTACTTGCTATCCCAAGACCATCGGAATCACCTGCAGCAACCCCCGCCGATTACTCCAGGAACTCACCCTTGCCACCGCCCGGTCGAAGGGCAGCCACTGCCAGCTCACGTGTTCATCCGGGTTGATTTGTACGGGAACGGGCGACGGGGCCTGCCAGCAGAAGACGGTTTCGTGATTCGTTTCAGTACCGGGTGGAAAGCGATGGCGCCAGTCGGGATGAATCTCGAAGCGGGCTTCCAGGCCACAGGGCCGGGGCGGCTGTCGGGGATCGAGACCGGTTTCCTCGCGCAGCTCGCGCCATGCTGCCTCGGCATGGCTCTCGCCCCAGTTCAGACTGCCAGTCACCGACTGGAAGAATCCGGCCGGCTGACGGCGTTCGAGGATGAGGATTTCCGCGTCGGGGGTGTAAACGAGAACGAGAACGGATTCCGGGCGTTTGTGCTGTGTCATTGCAGCCCGCCTCCGGCACGGGAGCCGCGGTTGGGATGGCGCTTGGGTTCGTTGTCGTTGTCGTTGTCGTTGTCGTTGTCGGAATTTTCCAAGGAGCAACCCCCTAAAAAACCTGGCCGTGGCGGTTCTAGGTGTTTTTCCCGTAGCTCGCTGCTCGTCACTCGCAGCTTGGAAGTCCGATTACGACAACGACAACGACAACGATTGGAGAACCGCTACCCACCCCGACTCAATGCCGCCGCAAAACCCCATCCAGCCACCGCGTCGGAAGAATCCGGCGCAGGAAGCTCAGCACATAGGCCGGCAGGGTAACGTAATAGCGGGCGCGGGGGCGGCGGGACTCCAGGGCCTTGACCAGACGGCGCATCACGGCCGCGGGACTCACGGAGCCGGGCATTCGGCCTTCCGGGTCACTGTTGAGCCGCTCGAGACGCTCATAGTGTTCGGCATGAACCGAACCCTTGAGGTCGATGTAGCGCCGGGCATTGGCCAGGGCACTCTTGCGGAAACTGGATTCCACCGGGCCGGGATTGATGGTGACCACATCGATGCCCGAACCCTTGAGCTCCATGCGCAAAGCATCGGTGAAACCCTCCAGAGCAAACTTGGAGGCGTTGTAGGCCCCACGCCAGGGCATGGACACCAGACCCAGAATGGAACTGATCATGACGATGCGGCCCTTGCCCCGCTGGCGCATGAGCGGCAACACCCGATTAGTGAGCTCAATGGTGCCAAAGACATTGGCCTCGAACTGGCTGCGCATGGCGGCCCGGGAAAGATCCTCCACCGCACCGGGCAGGGCGAAAGCGGCGTTGTTGATCAGGGCGTCGATACGTCCGTCGGTGGCCTCCATGATCTGATCGACGGCCACGGTGATGGACAGGGAGTCATTCAGATCCAGCTGCAGGGCCTCCAGACCGGCCCGTTCCAGGCGGTGCACATCCAGGGTACGGCGGGCGGTGGCGAAGACACGCCAGCCGCGATCCCGGAAGAGATGGGCGGCCGCTTCACCGATGCCACTGGAACAGCCGGTGATGAGGAGGGTGGGGCGCTGGTCGCCAGCGGTGGTCTCAAGGGCGGTGCTTTTGCTCATGGTCTCCCCAGTTCGGAATGCATTCGATACCGTGTTTTCTGCCATGTTAACGCGCCCGACGGCAAATGCCGAAGGGCCGCTACCGCGGGTCATCGGCTATAATAGCCCCCTGTCGTCGGCCGGATGGCGGGAAACGACCGAAAAAGGCCAGGCAAGGCTTGCTTTTCCCGTGGATGACGCCAAATTCGCACCGGACTCCGCCCGGAGTTCATCAGACCGTTTGCAGAACCATCTTGATCGAGGTATCGAGGATGCCCATTTACGAATATCGCTGTGAGGCCTGCGGCCACGAAATGGAAGCCCTGCAGAAGATCAGTGACGCTGATCTCACCCAATGCCCCCAGTGCCAGGAAGCCGCCCTGCGCAAGCTGGTCTCGGCCGCGGCCTTCCGTCTCTCCGGCTCGGGCTGGTATGAGACCGACTTCAAGAAGGACAACAAGCGCAATCTGGCCGGTGATTCCGCCAGCAGTAGCAAGAGCGGGAGCGACGCCGGAAAGAGTGACGGCAAGAAAACCAGGGCGGCGGAGCCTGCATGAGTCACCCGGAAGGAAAACCACCCAGCCTGATGGCCCGCCTGCGGCGCTATATCGTCGCCGGCATTCTGGTACTGGTTCCCGTCGGGGTCACGATCTTCGCCCTGCGCTTTCTGGTCAATCTGCTCGACCGTTCGCTGACCCTGCTGCCGGACCGGATCCAGCCCGAACAGCTGTTCGGCTTCCAGATCCCCGGGCTGGGCATCGTGCTCAGCCTGGCGGTGTTGATACTCACCGGCATGCTGGCGGCCAATTTCTTCGGCCGCAAACTGGTGGAAATCGGCGAGCGCATCCTTGACCGCATTCCGGTGGTGCGCTCCATCTACTACGGCAGCAAGCAAATTGCCGAAACCATGTTTTCCGGCCAGAGCGATGCCTTTCGCAAGCCGGTGCTCATCCCCTATCCCCACGAAAATTCCTGGGCCCTGGCCTTCGTCACCAACAGTGATCTGGGCGAGATCCAGCACCGCACCGGCCAGGATGTCGTGGGCGTCTATGTACCCACCACCCCCAACCCCACTTCCGGCTTCAACCTGATGATCCCGCGCAAGGACGTCATCGAGCTGGACATGAGCGTGGACGAGGCCCTGCGCATGATCATCTCCCTGGGCGTGGTGGTCCCCGTCTGGAACCCGGACGGGAAGAAGGTGGCCAAGGCGGTGGAGGCACAGGGGAAGAAGTTGCCGGGGAAGGATTGAAAAAACTGGAACCACCGAAGACGCCGAAAACACCGAAAAATGCCAATCAAAAGCCTGTAACCCCATGGGGGGGGGATTGGCTGAACAGCCTTGCCCGGCCTGCTGTAGGAGCGGCTTTAGCCGCGATAGGACCATCGGCTGGCATTGATCGCGGCTAAAGCCGCTCCCACAGCAGCCTGGCCGGATCCAGGCAACCCGTTTTTTCTGAGATCCTCTGTGCTGATATCTTTTTCGGTGTTTTCGGCGTCTTCGGTGGTTCCAGTGTTTTCAGCCCCACCTTGCGGTAAACCCGCTCAAATCGTAATATTCCCGCCTTTCGGGCCCCTCCGGCGCGCTGGCGCCCTATTCCCGACAGGCCGAATCCATCTCACCCACACGAGAAAGCGGGAGCAACGCTGATGCGTTCCCATTATTGCGGAAAAGTTGACGAATCCCTTCTGGATCAGGAAGTTACCGTATGCGGCTGGGTCAATCGCCGGCGCGACCACGGAGGCGTGATCTTTGTTGACCTGCGCGACCGGGAAGGTCTGCTGCAGGTGGTGTTCGATCCGGACCGGGCGGATGTCTTCGCCACCGCCGAGCGCCTGCGCAGCGAATACGTGATTCGCGTGCGCGGCCGGGTGCGCCGACGCCCCGAGGGGACCACCAACGACAAGCTCCCCACCGGCCAGGTGGAAGTGCTGGGCCTGGAGCTGGAAGTGCTGAACAAGGCGGAAACGCCGCCCTTCCACCAGGACGAGCACGATGTGGGTGAGGATCTGCGCCTCAAGTACCGCTACGTGGATCTGCGCCGGGAACACATGCAGCGCAAGCTCAAGCTGCGCGCCCAGGTGACCTCGGCCATGCGCCGCCACCTGGACGAGCAGGGCTTCCTGGACGTGGAAACCCCCATGCTGACCCGCGCCACCCCGGAAGGCGCGCGCGACTACGTGGTGCCCAGCCGCACCCATCCCGGCCAGTTCTTTGCCCTGCCCCAGTCGCCGCAGCTGTTCAAGCAGCTGCTGATGATGTCGGGCGTGGACCGCTACTACCAGATCGTGCGCTGTTTCCGTGAC
Organism: Natronospira bacteriovora; assembly: GCF_030848495.1. Lineage (NCBI taxonomy): Bacteria > Pseudomonadati > Pseudomonadota > Gammaproteobacteria > Natronospirales > Natronospiraceae > Natronospira > Natronospira bacteriovora. Next base: position 144,704 of record NZ_JAVDDT010000007.1, on the reverse strand, counting down.
GAAGACCTGCGCGCCGACCGCCAGCCGGAATTCACCCAGCTCGACATGGAGCTCAGCTTCATGTCCGAAGAACAGATCATGGATCTGGTGGAAGGCCTGATCCGCTCCCTGTTCAAGGACGTGATGGGGGTGGAGCTGGAAAACCCCTTCCCGCGCATGCCCTATGCGGAAGCCATGCGCCGCTTCGCCTCGGACAAGCCGGATCTGCGCATCCCCCTGGAACTGGTGGACGTGGCCGACCTGGTGGCCGATGCCGAATTCAAGGTCTTCTCCGGCCCGGCCAAGGACGCCAAGGGCCGCGTGGCCGCCCTGCGCCTGCCCAAGGGTGGCGAGCTGACCCGCAAGGAAATCGACGGCTACACCGAATTCGTTGGCCGCTACGGTGCCAAGGGCCTGGCCTACATCAAGGTCAATGATCCGGCCCAGGGCCGCGAGGGCCTGCAGTCGCCGATCCTGAAATTCCTCTCCGACACCGCCGTGGCCGGCATCCTCGAGCGCACCGGCGCCGAGGCCGGCGACCTGGTCTTCTTCGGGGCCGACAAGGCCAAGGTGGTCAACGACGCCCTGGGCGCCTTGCGCGTCAAGCTGGGCAAGGACCGTGGCCTGGTGGAAGACGGCTGGCGCCCGCTGTGGGTGGTGGACTTCCCCATGTTCGAGTACGACGAGGGCGACCAGCGCTGGTACTCCCTGCACCACCCCTTCACCGCGCCGCGAGTGGACAGTGCCGAGGGCCTGAAGTCGGCCAAGCCGGAGGAACTCATCTCCCGCGCCTACGACATGGTGCTCAACGGCTCCGAAATCGGCGGCGGCTCCATCCGTATCCATGACACGGAGATGCAGTCGGCGGTGTTCGACTACCTCGGCATCAGCGAAGAGGAAGCGCGCGAGAAGTTTGGCTTCCTGCTGGATGCCCTGAAGTACGGCTGCCCGCCCCACGGCGGCATCGCCTTCGGCCTGGACCGCCTGGTCATGCTGATGGCCGGCGCCGACAGCATCCGTGAAGTGATTGCCTTCCCCAAGACCCAGACCGCCGCCTGCCTGCTCACCGACGCCCCCGGCACGGTGGACAACAAGCAGCTGCGTGAACTGGGCATCCGCCTGCGCAAGACTGCTGCCCCGGAGGGGCAGAGTGAACAGTGAACAGTTCCCAGTGAACAGTAGGCCGTGCAAACCGCATGGGCCTACTGTTTACTGACAGGTCTAATCCAAGCCGAGCCTTCGGACTGTCAGGGCCTCGCCAACGCGCAAGACCATCCGGTGGGCCGGCCAACTGTTCACTGGGAACTGGGAACTGGGAACTTCTTTTCTATCCCCAGAAGAACCACACCACCCCGAAGTTGTACACCACATGCAGCAGGATGGGCGTGCCCAGGGTGTCGTGGCGTTCGCGGAAGTAGCCGAAGATCAGTGAGGGGAAGAAGACCAGGGCCGCCCAGAGCGGTGGCTGGTGAATCAGGTGCAGAGCGGCGAAGCAGAGGCTGGTGATGATGTTGGCCAGGCTCAGGATGCCCCAGCTCTTGCGGCTGAGAGAAGCCAGCCAGTCCTGCAGTACCCCGCGAAAGACGATCTCCTCCAGCACCGGATAGACCAGCACCGGCATCAGGAACAACCAGGGCTCACTCAGGGGCCACAGCCAGTCTTCCGTCGGCACCAGCACAAAGAGCATGATTGTCCAAGCCATCGGCCCGGCCGCAAGGGCCAGGCCGAGGACCGGATCCGTCCACTGGATACCGCCGAAGCGAAAGCGATAGACCGGCTGCCAGCGAAGTCTGTTCAACCCGCCGCCACTCAATGGATCGCCGCTTCTTTCGGTGCCTGCTCCTGGGCAGAGAAGTGGAAGGCCTCACCCTCCACATCCACCCGGATGGTGTCATCCGGACCGAATTCCCCGGCCAGGATCCGCTCCGCCAGCGGGTTCTCGATACGCTGCTGGATGGCCCGCTTGAGCGGCCGGGCGCCATAGACCGGGTCAAAGCCGGCCTCGCCCAGACGATCCAGGGCCGCCTCGCTGATCTCCAGCTGCATGTCCCGCTCGCCCAGTCTGGCCCGCAGATGGGCCAGCTGAATGTTGGCGATGTCGCGGATCTGCTCGCGACCCAAGGCGTGGAAGACCACCACGTCGTCGATGCGGTTGATGAACTCGGGCCGGAAGTGCTGCCCGACCACCTCCATGACCGCCGATTTCATGGCTTCATAGTCCGCGTCCTGGGTGAAGCCCTGAATCTCCTGGGAGCCCAGGTTGGAGGTCATCACCACCACCGTGTTGCGGAAGTCCACCGTGCGGCCCTGGCCATCGGTCAGGCGACCGTCGTCGAGCACCTGCAGCAGGATGTTGAAGACATCCGGGTGGGCCTTCTCCACTTCGTCCAGCAGGATCACCGAGTAGGGCCGGCGACGGACCTTCTCGGTCAGTTGCCCGCCTTCGTCGTAGCCCACATAGCCGGGCGGTGCGCCCACCAGGCGAGCCACGGAGTGCTTTTCCATGTACTCCGACATGTCGATCCGCACCATGGCCTCTTCGGTGTCGAAGAGGAAGTTCGCCAGCGACTTGCACAACTCGGTCTTGCCCACGCCGGTGGGGCCCAGGAAGAGGAAGGAGCCATTGGGCCGGTGGGGGTCGGAGATACCGGCCCGGGAACGGCGGATGGCATTGGCCACCACCTTGAGGGCTTCATCCTGGCCCACCACGCGCTCGCGCAGGGCGTCTTCCATCTTCAGCAGTTTCTCCTTCTCGGACTCGAGCATCTTGGACACCGGGATGCCGGTCCAGCGGGAGACCACCTCGGCCACCTCCTCGTCAGTGACCCGGTTGCGCAGGAGTTTTGTTTCAGAACTCTGTTCAGAGTCGGCCGCCTCGGCCAGTTTCTTCTCCAGCTCCGGGATGCGCCCGTACTGGATCTCGGACATGCGACCGAGGTCACCGGCACGCCGCGCCGCTTCCAGCTCGGTGCGCGCCCGCTCCAGCTCCTCCTTGATGTGGCTGGCGCCCTGCACCGAGGCCTTCTCGGCCTTCCAGATTTCCTCCAGGTCGGCGTACTCGCGCTCCAGCTCCCCGATCTCCTGATCGAGATTCTCCAGGCGGCGGCGGGAGGCGTCGTCCTTCTCCTTCTTCAGGGCCTCGCGTTCGATCTTGAGCTGGATCAGACGCCGTTCCAGTCGATCCATGGATTCGGGCTTGGAGTCGATCTCCATGCGAATGCGGCTGGCGGCCTCGTCGATCAGGTCGATGGCCTTGTCCGGCAGCTGCCGGTCGGTGATGTAGCGATGGGACAGGGCGGCGGCGGCCACGATGGCCGGGTCGGTGATCTCCACCCCGTGGTGAACCTCATAGCGCTCCTTGAGACCGCGCAGGATGGCCACCGTGTCCTGCTCGCTGGGCTCATCCACCAGCACCTTCTGGAAACGACGCTCCAGGGCGGCGTCCTTCTCCAGGTACTTGCGGTATTCGTCCAGGGTGGTGGCACCCACGCAGTGCAGCTCACCGCGAGCCAGGGCCGGCTTGAGCATGTTGCCGGCGTCCATGGAGCCCTCGGCCTTGCCGGCACCGACCATGGTGTGGATCTCGTCGATGAACAGGATCACCCGGCCCTCTTCCTGGGCCAGTTCCTTGAGCACGGCCTTGAGCCGTTCCTCGAAATCGCCGCGGTATTTGGCGCCGGCCAGCAGGGCCCCCATGTCCAGGGACAGGACGCGCTTGTCCTTGAGCCCTTCCGGCACCTCGCCGTTGACGATGCGCTGGGCCAGACCCTCGACGATGGCGGTCTTGCCCACGCCGGGTTCCCCGATCAGCACCGGGTTGTTCTTGGTGCGCCGCTGCAGCACCTGCACGGTGCGACGGATTTCCTCGTCGCGACCGATCACCGGATCCAGCTTGCCCTGCTCGGCGCGCTCGGTGATGTCGATGGTGTACTTCTCCAGGGCCTGGCGCTGGTCCTCGGCGTTGGGGTCATCCACGCTCTCACCACCACGGACTTCCTCGATGGCCTTCTCGATGGCCCCCTTGACCGCGCCACAGTTGCGCAGGATGCCACCCAGGTCGCCCTTATCTTCCACCGCCGCGAGCAGGAACAGCTCGCTGGAAATGTAACTGTCGCCCCGCTTCTGGGCCAGCTTGTCACAGCTGTTGAGCAGGCGGATGAGGTTCTGTGAGGGGTGTACATCGGCCTCGCCCCCGGACACCGTGGGCAAACGATCCAGTGCTTCGCCCAGGCTGGAACGCAGTCGATTGATCTCGATACCAGACTTGTCCATCAGCGGGCGCAGACCGCCTCCATCCTGATCCAGCATGGCCATCATGAGATGCACCGGTTCCATGAACTGGTGATCCCGGCCAAGCGCCAGGGACTGGGCATCGGCCAATGCCAGCTGGAATTTGCTTGTCAGTTTATCCATTCGCATGGGTTCTTCCCCGTTCTGATGCTTCACTGACCTGAAAGTGGTGGCATTCGCCGCTGATTCAAGCGCAGTGCTCACTGCAGGGCGATCAGTGAACCAGGTGGTGGACAAGGAAGATGATGGCGGAACCGGCAAGAATTGCCATGATCTGGGTCAGACCGGCGCGAAAACGGGTCTCGCGATGCAGTTCCGGAACCAGAACGGCGAGGGCGATATAGCAGAACAGGGCCGCGGCCAGTACCAGCACGAAGGGCCGCGCCGCCGACAACGGTCCGAGCCACCACAGGGCCAGCAAACCGCCGGGGATGATGGCGGCGCTGGCCAGCAGATTGAGCAGGAAGGCCTGCAGACGCCGGTAACCGCTATCCAGCAACACGGCAATATTGCCCAGTTCATGGGGTACTTCATGGGCAATCACCGCCAGGGCCGTAACCAGACCCAGCCAAGGATCGGTCAACCAGGCGGCAATGACGACCACCCCGTCCACGAACTTGTGCAGGGCATCGGAGAGCAGAATCATCGGGCCCGCCGGCTTGTGGGCCCGGGGCTGTCGGGCCTGCCGCCAGCGCAGAAATTTCTCCAGCAGAAAGGCCAGCAGCAGCGAGAGGAAGAAGACCTTGCCGACCGTTTCGCTGCCCCGGCCATCCAGCTCATTCAGGGCATGGGGAATGAGTTCAAACCAGGCTGCCCCGAGCAGGGCGCCCACAGCGAACGCGAGCAGTATCGGCAGGGCTCGGCTGCGAAAACGCAGCGGCAGGATCAGAAACAGCGACGCCAGCAGGCTTCCGCTCAGGCCGGCCAGGGCAACGAAAAGCATGGCCTGGAGTGTCTCTGGCATGGTGTTCCCCTGCTGTCGGCCGCGGACGGACCCTGGCTTGAAACGGCGAAATGTTACATCATAACAACACTGTCAAGCGCTGCCCTCGATCCAGATCAGGCTGGCCATGCGCCCGCAGGGCGCCGAGCGTCGATGCGAGTAGAAGCGTTGCGGCTGGCTGAAGGTGCAGCCCGCGGCGGCACTGACATCGGCAACGCCGGCACGCTGAAGGCGATGCCTTGCGAGGCGCTGGAGATCCGCCCGCCAGTGTCCCGGCCCATCCGCCCGAAAACAGGGCTCATCACCGGCGTGGCGATCCAGAAACGCCGCACGAACCTCATCGCCCACCTGGAAGGCCTCCAGCCCGATGGCTGGCCCCAGCCAGGCCTGCAGCTCCGTGGCCGGCCTGTCCATGGCGGCCAGGGTCGCCTCGATCACGCCCTCGGCCAGTCCCCGCCAACCTGCATGCGCCAGCCCGACGGCCCGTCCCTGACGATCGGCGACAAAGACCGGCAAACAATCGGCGGTGAGGATGGCGCAGACCACATCGGGCTGATCGGTCCAGGCGGCATCCGCTCTGGTACTCGCTTCAGCCGAGGGAAGGTACGCAACGGCCGTACCATGAACCTGGTTCAGCCAGCGGGGGGCCTCCGGCAGCCCGGCGACCCGCTGCAGGTCCGCCCGATTGGCGGCCACTGCAGCCGGATCATCGCCCACGTGCTCACCCAGGTTCAGCCCGGCCCAGTCGCCCTGGCTATGGCCGGGCAGATCCGGATGCCGGCGCCAGGTGGTCAGGGCACGGATGGCGGGATGCGCCGTCCACCCTGCTTCGAGATACAGCGCGCTCACCGGTCCGCCCGCCTCCGGGCCTCGGCCTCCCGGGCCCGGGCATCTTCACGCAGGGCGCGCAGCAGGGCCTGGAAATCCGTCGGCAATTCAGCCGCGACCTCGATGGTTTCACCGCTCACCGGATGCGTCAGGGAGAGCCGGGCCGCATGCAGGGCCTGACGGCGGAAGCCGCGCAGGGACTCGGCGAGGGTCTCGGTGGCGCCCCGGGGAACGGACAGGCGCCGTCCGTAAACCGGATCACCGACAATGGGATAGCGCACATGAGCCATGTGCACCCGGATCTGGTGGGTTCGCCCGGTCTCCAGTTTCACGTCCAGCAAGGTATGGAAAGGGAAACGTTCGGCGACACGATAGTGGGTCACGGCCTCGCGCCCCCCCTGGCGCACGGCAATACGCTTGCGATCCACCGGGTGCCGGGCCAGTGGCGCGTCCACCGTGCCCCCGGAGGGCATGCTGCCGATAACCAAAGCCTGATAACGCCGAACGATCTCCCGTGCCTGCATGGCCTCGGTCAGTCGAGCGTGGGCCCGGCTGCTGCGGGCGATCACCAGCAGGCCGCTGGTGTCCTTGTCGAGACGGTGGATGAGACCGTGCCGGGGCACGGCCGCCAGCTCCGGGAAGCGGTGCAGCAGCGCATTTTCCAGGGTGCCGTCGGGATTGCCCGCTCCCGGGTGGACCACCAGACCGGGCGGCTTGTCCAGCACGACGAGGTCTTCGTCCTCGTAAACAATATGCAGCGGAATCGCTTGCGCGGAGACCGAAGAATGCTCATCGAGCCGATCGGGGGCATCAAGGCTGGCCAGTTGCCCGCCGTGCACCGGCTCACGGGGCCTTACAGCCTGCCCGTCCAGCCGTGCATGCCCCGCTTCGATCCAGCCCTTGAGCTGACTGCGGGAATAATCCGGGAACAGCCGCGCCAGCACGCGGTCGAAACGCTGGCCGGCGTATTCATCGGGAATTGGGATTTCGTCTGCCAAGCCCTGGACTCCAGATAACATTGGGGTGTGCTTTCACTTGTCGGTATACTACCGGGTTTGGGCCCACCGCACCCACTCGTCATCCCCCCGAGGCCACGGGAATCCAGCGGTACGCAGACATTTGCAGACAGCCCACTCGCAGACATTCATGGAGCCGCCGAACATCATGCACGGCAAGCACGACGATTCCAGCTTCTCTCTCGGCACCACCTTCCGGGTGATTCTGATTACCGCCCTGCTCGGCCTTGCCGCCTGTGGCACCACCCAGGAGCCCCGGCAACCGGTGGATCTTGGCATGAGCGCCGAAGAGCTCTACGAACAGGCCTGGCGCCGCATTCAGGGTGGCAATTTTGACGGTGCCATGCAGAGCCTGCGCCGCCTGGAAGCACGCTACCCCTTCTCGCCGGAGGGCCAGCAGGCTCAGCTGGATCAGATATTTGTTACCTACCTGCAGCGTGATCGTCGCGGAACGGCTGAGCAGGCCAATCGCTTCATCCGCGAGAACCCGCGCAGTGAGCATCTGCCCTACGCCTATTACATGCAGGGGATGGCCTGGTTCGAAACCCGGGGCTCCTTTACCCGCCGCGTTCTTGGCTTCGACCACGCCCGTCTGAATATCCGCAACGCCGAGCGTTCCTTTGATGCCTTCCGCGAACTGGTTGAACGCTATCCTGACAGTGACTACGCCGATGACGCCCGCCTGCGCATGATCTACCTGCGCAACACCATGGCCCGGCATCACTGGTACGTGGCCAGGCATTACCTGGACCAGGGGGCCTACATGGCCGCCGCGGCACGCGCCACGCGGGTGGTCGAAGACCTGCAGCCCAATGCGGTGACGCCCTATGCCCTGGATATCCTGATTGAGGCCTATGCCGCCGTGGGCGAGGAAACTCTGGCAGCGGATACCCGCCGGGTTCTCGATCGCAGCTACCCGGAGCACCGTCGGGGACAGCGTCCGCCGGCGCTCTGACTCAACTCCATGAAAACACGAAGAAAACGGCCTGCGACAACAGGCCGTTTTTAATCCGGTCGTACAGGCGATTCAGCGCCGGAAGCGCGAGACAATGGGATAACGCCGGTCACGACCGAAGGCACGACGGCTCAGTCGTGGACCGGGCGCCCCCTGACGGCGCTTGTATTCACTGGCCTGCACCATGACAAGGACACGATGAACGGTGGCGGCATCGTGCCCGGCCTGGATGATAGCCTCCGCCGAGCAATCCGCCTCGACGAACGCCTCGATGATGGCATCCAGTTCGGCGTAGTCCGGCAGACTGTCGCTGTCATACTGGTCGGCCCGCAACTCGGCCGACGGTGGCCGATCAATCACGGCTTCGGGCATGACCTTGCCCTGCTCATTGCGCCAGCGCGACAAGGCATACACGCGGGTCTTGGTCAGATCCTTGAGCGGCGCGAAAGCACCCACCATGTCACCGTAGAGCGTGGCGTAGCCCATGGCCAGTTCGCTCTTGTTGCCGGTGGCCAGGACCATGCCGCCGTCCCGATTGGAAAGGCTCATGAGCATGGCGCCCCGCAGGCGGGCCTGAATGTTCTCGGCCGCCACGCCACTGAGCGCCTCACCCGTGCCGGAATCGATGATGCCGGTCACGGCCGCCACTCCTTCATCGATCGGCAGCTCCAGGTAGTCAACGCCCATCAGACGCGCCTGTTCACGGGCACACTGGAAGCTGATATCGCGGGTATAGCGGGAGGCCATCATCACCGCCGTGACATTCTCCGCACCCAGGGCATCCCCGGCCACGGCCAGGGTCAGCGCGGAATCGATGCCGCCGGACAGTCCCACCAGCGCCCGCCGGACTCCGTTCTTGCCGAGATAATCCCGGGTCGCCAGCACGGCACCGCGATACTGGCTTTCATCGGTGGACAGGATCGGGGCGCGGGTTTCAGAGGCCAACGCCAGGCGACCACCCTCGCGGCGTACCGCCACGGTGAACAGGCCGGCCTCCCATTCCGGGGCCCGCATGACCACCTCGCCATTGCCATCCAGCGCCAGGCTGTTGCCGTCAAAGACCACCTCATCCTGCCCACCCAGAAGATTGCAGACCACCATGGGCAGGCCGCATTCCTGCCAGCGCTGACGGAAATTCCAATCCCGTTCACTGGCCTTGTCACGGGCATAGGGCGAGGCACTGATGCTGACAATCAGCTCGGCGCCGGCATCGGCACAGCTGGCCGCCGGCCCCGGTCGCCAGAGGTCCTCGCACACGGTCAGGCCGAGACGAATGCCACGGAATTCGACCACACAGGCGGACTCCCCCGCCTGGAACCAGCGCTGTTCGTCAAAGACACCGTAATTGGGCAGGCAACGCTTGCGGTAGCTGGCCAGCGGCCGGCCACCGTCGATGAGGCGGGCCACGTTGAACAGACCCTCTTCACCATACTCCGGGGCACCATAGAGAATCGCCAGCCCTTCCGGAAGCGATGCCCGGAGCTCGTCCTCGGCCCGGGACAGCTGCTCGCGAAACTCGGGAGACAGAAGCAGATCCTCGGGGCAGTAGCCGCACAGACTGAGCTCCGGAAACAGCAACAGATCCACGCCGTCGGCATGGGCCTGTGCGGCCGCATCCTGCATCTGGGCCAGGTTGCCGGCCAGGTCACCGACCACCAGATTGAGCTGGGCCACCGCCAGCTTCAGCTCATCGGACATGTGCTCACTCTCCCCTCAGGGTTTTGAGTCGCCAAACAAGAAGTCCCCGCCCGGCAAGCCGGACGGGGACCCGATACGATCATCTCGCTTGCGCCGTTCAGGGCAGGACTTTCTGAATGGCCTGACCCAGTTCCGCCGGCGACTTGACCGTGGTGGCACCCGCCGCTTCCAGGGCCGCGAACTTGTCGTCCGCCGTGCCCTTGCCACCGGAAATGATGGCACCGGCATGGCCCATGCGCTTTCCGGGCGGCGCGGTGACACCGGCGATGTAGGCCACCACCGGCTTGCTGACGTGCTTCTTGATGAAGTCAGCCGCCTCTTCCTCGTCGGTGCCGCCAATCTCACCCACCATGATGATGGCTTCGGTCTTGGGATCCTTCTCGAACAGCTCCAGACAGTCAATGAAGCTCATGCCGTGAACCGGGTCACCACCGATGCCCACGCAGGTGGACTGGCCATGACCGGTACGGGTGGTCTGGTGCACCGCTTCATAGGTCAGGGTGCCGGAGCGGGAGACCACGCCCACCTTGCCAGGCTTGTGGATCTGGCCCGGCATGATGCCGATCTTGCACTCGCCGGGGGTAATGATGCCCGGGCAGTTGGGGCCGATCAGGCGGCAGTCATGCTCCTTCATGGCCTCCTTGACCTTGACCATGTCCAGCGCCGGAATGTGCTCGGTGATGCAGACGATGGTCTTGATGCCGGCATCGGCCGCTTCCAGGATGGCATCGGCGGCAAAGGGTGCCGGCACGTAGATCATGCTGGCCTCGGCACCGGTCTCGGCCACCGCGTCGTGCACGGTGTTGAAGACCGGCAGACCCAGATGGGTCTCGCCACCGCGGCCGGGGGTCACGCCACCCACCATTTTGGTGCCGTAGGCAATGCACTGTTCGGAATGAAAGGTGCCCTGCTTGCCGGTGAAACCCTGGCAGATCACCTTGGTGTCTTTGTTGACAAGAATGCTCATGTCGCTTCCCGTTTGAGATTCTGCTTGGTAGCCCGCATGGCGGGCCACGCCCTGTGAATGTTGCGGCGAACTTACTGGCCGGCGGCTTCCACGGCCTTGGCAGCGCCGTCGCTGAGGTCATCGGCGGGGATGATGTCCAGGCCGCTCTTTTCCAGCAGGGCCTTGCCTTCATCCACGTTGGTGCCTTCCAGGCGCACCACCACCGGCACCTTCACGCCAACCTCTTCCACCGCGGCAATGATGCCTTCGGCAATCAGGTCACAGCGCACGATGCCACCGAAGATGTTGACCAGAATGGCCTTCACGCCTTCGTTGGACACGATCAGCTTGAAGGCTTCGGTCACCCGCTCCTTGGTGGCGCCACCGCCCACATCCAGGAAGTTGGCAGGCTGGCCGCCGGACAGCTTGATCACATCCATGGTGGCCATGGCCAGACCGGCGCCGTTCACCATGCAGCCAATGTTGCCTTCCAGGGAGACATAGTTGAGGTCATGCCTGCTGGCTTCCACCTCGGCCTCGTCTTCCTGGCTCAGGTCACGCATCTCGGCCAGCCGCTTCTGCCGGTAGAGGGCGTTGTCGTCCAGGTTGACCTTGCCGTCCAGGGCCTTGATTTCACCCTCCGGGGTGACGATCAGGGGGTTGATCTCCACCAGGCTGCAGTCACAGGCCTCGAACATCTTGTACAGGCCACCGGCGATCTTGGTGAAGGCGCCCAGCTGGGCCTTGGTCAGCTCCAGGCCAAAGGCCAGCTGACGGGCCTGGTAGGGCTGCAGGCCGGCGGCCGGATGCACGGTGACCTTGAAGATTTTCTCGGGCGTCTTTTCGGCGACCTCTTCGATGTCCACACCACCTTCCGGGGAGGCCATGAAGACCACACGCTCGGAGGCGCGATCCACCACCACCGACAGGTAGAGCTCACGCTCGATGTCGGAGCCCTTCTCGATATAGACCTCGTGCACCGGCAGGCCTTCCGGGCCGGTCTGGTGGGTGACGATGGTCGAACCCAGCATTTCCTTGGTCTTCTCACCGGCCTCTTCAGGCGTCTTGGTGAGCTTGACGCCACCGGCCTTGCCGCGACCGCCCGCGTGGACCTGGGCCTTGACGACCCACATGTCGCCACCGAGTTCCTTGGCGGCGGCCACGGCCTCTTCGGCGGATTTCACTACGCGACCATCGGAAACGGGAACGCCGAATTCCGCAAATATCTGTTTTGCTTGGTATTCGTGAAGATTCATCGTGTAAGCTCGGGCTTGGGGGATGGGTGATACGGAAAACCGCACCGCCGGGAATGGCGTCACCGGCCCGATGGCCTGCTACCGTCCCGAACCGCTGCGGCCCGCGATAAAGACGCGTATTCTGGCGGAAATCGGAGAAATTCGCAAAAAAACGGGGATGACCGGTGACGGAAAGGGCTAAGGATGAACAGGTCGGGGGGCGAGACACCCCACCCCGCGCCGATCTCAATCTGCGCTGGCGTTCGCTGCGCCTGCTGAATCTGTTCCGAGCTGGCCTGGCACTGTCGTTCCTGATGGGATTCTATCTGCAGCCTGCCGGCGGCATGTTGGGAGCCAGCCAGGAGGGCGTTTTTCTGTTTGCCACCCTCGGGCTGGGGCTGCTGGCGATTGTCACCGCGGTAACCCTCCGCCGCCAATGGCCGAATGTGCGAATTCAAGCCATTGGTCAACTATCCATCGATTGCGCCCTGTACTTCATGATTTTGTGGGCCAGCGGTGGCCTGGAGACCGGGCTAGGTAACCTGCTTTTCATTCCCGTGGCGGGCGCCAGCCTGATACTGGGCAGCCGGCTGTCTATCACGCTGGCGGCCCTGATTACCCTTGTCATGCTGTTTCAGGAGATTCTTCTGACGTGGTCACCGGACACGGTCGAACCGCGCTTCACACACGCCGGCATCCTCGGTGCGCTGTTCATGATCATGTCCGTGGTCGGCGCCCACCTGTCCCGGCGCCTGCGGGAAAGCGAGGCACTGGCGCTCAAGCGCGGTCTTGACCTGCGCAACCTGGCCGAGCTCAACGACTACATCATCCAGCAGCTGCGCACCGGTATCGTGGTGGTGGATCATCAGGATCGGCTGCAACTGATCAATGGCAGTGCCGCACAATTCCTTGGCATCACGGATCATTACCGCAACGTGCCGGTGCGAAACCTGTCGCGACAGCTGACCCAGTTGGTCGAGGCACGGCGCCGCAAGCCCTACGATCGTCCACCGTCGTTCACCGCCGCTGACGGCGAAACGCTGGTGGTTCCCCGCTTCACGGAACTGGGCGACCCGGACAACCCCGGCACGCTCATCTTCCTCGAAGACGGGAGCCTGCAGAGCCAGCGAGCCCAGGAGATGAAACTGGCGGCGCTGGGACGGTTCACCGCCAGCATCGCGCATGAACTGCGCAACCCTCTGAGCGCCATTCGTCACGCCAATCAGCTACTGGCCGAATCGCCCCGCCTGCAAGAAGAAGAACGCAAGCTCAACGGGATCATCGAGCGCCACACGGAGCGGGTCAACCGCATCATTGAGACGGTGCTGAAGCTGTCCCGGCGGGAGCAGACCGACCCCCGACGCATGAACCTGAGTGAGTGGGCCAGGGATTTCCGCCGGGAAATGACAGAAACCGGGAAACTGCCGGAATCCCGCATCGGACTTACGGTACCGGAAGAGGACATCTGGGTGCATATGGATCCGGATCATCTCTATCAGGTGGTTCAGAACCTGGTGGACAACGCCCTGCTCCACGGCGAAGACGGCCCCGGTGAACGCGTACACCTGCGAATCACCTACCTGCCCTCCCGCAATCGTCCTCTGCTGGAAGTGGTGGATCACGGCCCCGGCATCCCGCCGGATGAAGCCGAGCACATCTTCGAGCCTTTCTACACCGCCAGCCCCCGAGGTACCGGCCTTGGCCTGTTCGTGGCCCGCGAACTGTGCGACTGCAACCGGGCAAGACTGGAATACCGACGCCAGGGCAACGACACCGTTTTCCGCATCGTCTTCGCCGACCCGGAGCGCTGGCTGACTTGATGGCCGGCTTTGCCGGCAGGAGCAAGGGGCGAGGAGCAAGGAGCAAACGGCGAAACAGTTGCGGGCTGCTGTGGGAGAGGCTTTAGCCTAGAAAAGTGCCTTCTGTTGGCCACAATCGAGGCTAAAGCCTCTCCCACAGCAAAAACCCCCGAGCCGGTTTTTCTTGCTCCTTGCTCCTTGCTCCTTCCAAGCCGCCCGGCGCGGGGGCTGTGCTATTGTTTCCCCTGCCCCTTATTCGATCTGGAGAGAAAGCTGATATGGCGAAGGCAACCGCAAGACACATTCTCGTGGACAGCCAGGAAGAATGTGAACGTCTCAAGCAGGAAATCGAGTCTGGCGCCGATTTCGGTGATCTGGCCCAGAAGCACTCCAACTGCCCCTCGGGTGGCCGCGGTGGCGACCTGGGCGAATTCGGCCCGGGCATGATGGTGAAGGAATTCGACGAAGTGGTCTTCAGCGCCCCGGTCAACACCGTCCAGGGCCCGGTCAAGACCCAGTTTGGCTTTCACCTGCTGGAAGTGACCAGCCGGGAAGACTGAGCCGGGACAACGGTTTACTCCCAACGGCGCCGGCTTCAGCCGGCGCCGTTTTTTTTTGGCACCTGATCCGTTCCGGCCATTCGCCTGTGTGATCGACACCCCTGCCGCCGCCTCAAACGACCCCATGACCTCCATTGCCTCGCTGTAGGCGCGGATTTATCCGCGCAATGGCGGTTGATTTGCCCCTGAGCAGGCTGATTGCCAGCTGAGCGCGGGAATGCGCGGATAAATCCGCGCCTACAGCGAGGCAATGGATCCGTGATTGCCAGCGCACACGCTCACGAGGGCGCACGGGGCTCACACCGCTTCGCCCTGCCCCGAACTTGATCCACGTCAAGTTTACGTCCCGACCGGTGGCCGATAATCCCGGCGAGACTCGGCAACGCCGAGGTTTTTCACCCTCTCACCCGAAAACATGGGACCTCACACGATGGAAGCCACACCCAATTACAACGAAAAGGTCGTCCGGCAATTCGCCGTCGCGACGGTCGTCTGGGGCGTGGTGGGCATGCTGGTCGGCGTCTGGATCGCCGCTCAGCTGATCTGGCCCGCCCTCAACTTCGACACGGCCTGGCTGAGCTACGGGCGCCTGCGGCCGCTGCACACCAATGCGGTGATCTTCGCCTTCGGCGGCTCGGCCCTGTTCGCCACCTCCTACTGGGTGGTCCAGCGGACCTGCGGCGTGCGCCTGATCTCCGACAAGCTGGCGGCCTTCACCTTCTGGGGCTGGCAGGCGGTGATCGTGGCGGCGGCCATCACTCTGCCCCTGGGGATCACCCAGGCCAAGGAGTACGCCGAACTGGAGTGGCCCATTGCCCTGCTGATCGCGGCGGTCTGGATCGCCTACGCCTTCGTCTTCTTCGGCACCATCTTCATCCGAAAGGTGAAACATATTTATGTGGCGAACTGGTTCTATGGCGCCTTCATCATCGCCGTGGCCGTGCTGCATATCGTCAACAACCTGGTGATCCCGGTCGGCTTGACCAAGTCCTATCCCGTCTATGCCGGCGCCGTGGATGCCATGGTGCAGTGGTGGTATGGCCATAATGCCGTGGGCTTCTTCCTGACGGCGGGCTTCCTCGGGATGATGTACTACTTCGTGCCCAAGCAGGCCAACCGGCCGATCTACTCCTACCGCCTGTCCATCGTGCATTTCTGGGCCCTGATTTCCATCTACATGTGGGCCGGCCCCCATCATCTGCACTACACCGCCCTGCCGGAGTGGGGCCAGTCTCTGGGCATGGTCTTTTCCATCATCCTGCTGGCCCCGAGCTGGGGCGGCATGATCAACGGCATCATGACCCTGTCCGGCGCCTGGCATAAGCTGCGCACGGATCCGATCCTGAAATTCCTGATCGTGTCCCTGTCCTTCTACGGCATGGCCACTTTCGAAGGGCCGATGATGTCCATCAAGACGGTCAATGCCCTGTCCCATTACACCGACTGGACCATCGGCCATGTGCACGCGGGTGCCCTGGGCTGGGTGGCGTTCATCACCTATGGCGCCATCTACTTCCTCATTCCCCGCCTGTTCGGCAAGGAGAAGATGTACAGCGTCAAGGCCATTGAATGGCACTTCTGGATTTCCACCATCGGCGTGGTGCTCTACATCGCCTCCATGTGGATTGCCGGCGTGATGCAGGGGCTGATGTGGCGGGCCGTGAACGATGACGGCACGCTCACCTACACATTCATGGAGTCCCTGGTGGCCACTTACCCCTATTACATGGTGCGTCTGCTGGGTGGCCTGATCTTCTTCATCGGCATGCTGCTGATGGCCTGGAACGTGTGGATGACCACACGCCCGGAGAAATCATCAAGCACCGCTCCGTCCCTTTCCAGCCAGGAGGCCTGAACCAATGAGTCACGCCGTCGTTGAAAAGAATGTGACGCTGATGGCCGTACTGATTGCCGCGGTGATCAGTGTGGCCGGCCTGGTCCAGATCGTTCCACTGTTCTTCATTACCGAGACTACGCAACCGGCCGAGGGCATCGAGCCGCTCCCGGCGCTGGAGTTTGCCGGCCGGGACATCTACATCCGGGAAGGCTGCCACGTCTGCCATTCCCAGATGATCCGCCCATTCCGGGCCGAGACGGAGCGCTATGGCCATTACTCGGTAGCCGGCGAGTTCGTCTATGAGCGGCCCTTCCTCTGGGGTTCCAAGCGCACCGGGCCGGACCTGGCCCGCGTGGGCGGCCTGTATTCGGATTACTGGCATTACGTGCACCTGATGAATCCGCGTGATGTGGTGCCGGAATCCAACATGCCGTCCTATCCCTGGCTGGCCGAGCGCGAGCTCAACCCCAATGCCGTCGCCAAGCGCATGGTAGCCCAGATGCAGTGGCTGAACGTGCCCTACACCTATCTGCAGATCGAACGCGAGACCGAAGAACTGGAAGGCAAGAC
Organism: Natronospira bacteriovora; assembly: GCF_030848495.1. Lineage (NCBI taxonomy): Bacteria > Pseudomonadati > Pseudomonadota > Gammaproteobacteria > Natronospirales > Natronospiraceae > Natronospira > Natronospira bacteriovora. The sequence continues at coordinate 128,048 of NZ_JAVDDT010000007.1, read as the reverse complement.
CGAAATGGAGGCGCTGATTGCCTATCTCCAGAGTCTCGGCACGAACTTCGAGAGGAATCGCTGATGACCATGGAGACCTTCTTCAGCCTGCTGACCCTGCTACTGCTGCTGATCTTCATCGGCATCGTGGCATGGGCCTACAGCAAGCGCCGAAAGCAGGATTTCGAGGAAGCAGCCAATCTGCCCCTGGAAGACGACAAGCCGGCGGAACGCCGCATGGGAGGAGACAGGGATCATGAGTAGCGCCTGGAGCTGGTATATCAGCATTATCGTGGTGGCCAACATCCTGGCCTGTGTCTGGTTGATTCGCTGGACCAACAAGAAGCGCCCCGGTGAAGGGGCGGCTCACGAGACCACCGGCCATTCCTGGGACGGGCTCACGGAGCTCAATCAGCCCATGCCGCGCTGGTGGCTGTGGCTGTTCTACGCGACCATTGTCTGGGGGTTGATCTATCTCGCCCTCTACCCCGGACTGGGCGCCTACCCGGGAATGCTGGGCTGGTCCCAGTACAGCCAGTATGAGGAAGAAGTGCAGCGAGTCGAGGAAGAGGTCGCCCCCCTGTTTGCCGGCTACGCGGAAAAGGATCTGCTGGTGCTGGCGCGCCATGATGAGGCCATGCAGACCGGACGCCGCTTGTTTGCCAATAACTGCGCGGTCTGTCACGGCACCGACGCCGGTGGCCGCCCGGGGTTTCCAAGCCTCAGCGATGACGACTGGAAATGGGGCGGCGAACCGGAACAGGTACTGAGCAGCATCATGGATGGCCGTCAGGGCATCATGCCGGCTCTCGGTGCGGCACTGGGTGAGGAGGGCGTGGAAGCCGTCACGGCCTATGTCTTCCATCTCAACGACCGGGATGCGCCCGAGGAACTGGTGGAACGCGGGCGGGGCCTGTTCTCCCAGCAGTGCGCGGCCTGCCACGGCCAGGACGCCAAGGGCAATCAGGCACTGGGCGCGCCCGACCTGAGCAATGATATCTGGGTCTATGGCGGCACCCGTGAGGCCATCGAGCGCTCCATCCGTGAAGGCCGGGCCGCGGAAATGCCCGCCCAGAAGGACATTCTCGGTGAGCATCGGGCCTACCTGCTGGCGGCCTATGTGCTCAGTCTGTCCATGGATCAACGCCCCAATGGCAGCGAGAGTGATCATGCAGAGTAATAAGGCAGGGCGCCTGCGGCTGCTCGGCAGCACCCTCTGGCCATCGTTTCTGGTGGCCGGAGGGGCCAGCGGCATCTTCTTCGCCAGTATTGACCCCGAGATGCTGCGTCTTGAAACCGTGCCCGGCCTGGAGCTGAGCCGCATGGCCGGCTACACCATCGGTTTCTTCATGTTCTGGATGGTGGGGCTCGCTTCCAGCCTGCTGACCATTCTGCTTCTGGGCCCGGGCGAGCCCTCCAGCCGCCGGCAATGACGACAAGATGAGGTCAGGAACGTGAGCATGCCGGACAACAGCGGTGAGATGTATGCTGCACGGGAGAAGATCCATCCCCGTGAGGTCAAGGGCGTCTTCCAGAATCTGCGCGTACTCAGCGTCATCGTATTGCTGGGTATCTATTACGGCCTGCCCTGGCTGCAATGGGGCGAGCGTCAGGCCGTGCTGTTCGACCTGCCGGCTCGTCAATTTCATCTCTTCGCTTTGACCTTCTGGCCACAGGATTTCGTCTTTCTCGCCCTGCTACTGATCATTGCCGCGTTGAGTCTGTTCTTCTTCACGGCCCTGGCCGGACGACTCTGGTGTGGTTACGCCTGCCCGCAGACGGTCTGGACTGAACTCTTCATGTGGATCGAGCGCTGGACCGAAGGACCGCGCCAGAAACGCATCAAGCTGGATCGCTCGCCCTGGAACCGGGACAAACTCGTCCGTCGCGGTAGCAAGCATGTGCTTTGGGTGCTGCTGGGCCTGTGGACGGGCCTGACCTTTGTCGGCTATTTCACCCCGATCACTGAACTGATGGCCCGCGCCACCACCTTCAGCCTGGGCCCCTGGGAAACCTTCTGGTCACTCTTCTACGGTTTTGCCACCTGGGGCAATGCGGGGTTCCTGCGCGAGCAGGTGTGCATTTACATGTGTCCCTATGCGCGCTTCCAGAGCGCGATGTTTGACCGCAATACCCTGATCATTTCCTACGATGAACAGCGCGGAGAGCCACGCGGCGGGCGCTCCCGTGGTGTGAACCCGCAGGAGAAAGGCCTGGGCGACTGCATCGACTGCAACCTCTGCGTTCAGGCCTGCCCCACCGGCATCGACATCCGCAAGGGACTCCAATACGAATGCATTGCCTGCGCGGCCTGTATCGATGCCTGTGATCAGGTGATGGACAAGATGGACTATCCCCGCGGCCTGATCCGCTATACCACGGAAAACGCGCTGGAAGGGAAACCATCCCGCATCCTGCGACCACGAGTTTTCATCTACGGCACCCTGCTGCTGCTGTTGATGGCCGGCGCCGTCACCGGCATCACACTGCGTAGCGAGGTCAACATGGAAGTGTTGGCGGACCGCAATGTGATGTACCGGGAAGTGGATTTCCAGACGCTGGAAAATGTCTACAGCCTGCGGATTCTCAACAAGCGCATGGAGGAACGCCACTTCCGGCTGGAAGTGAGTGGTCTGGATGGAATGGAAGTCATCACCCGACCGGAAACCATCCGCCTTGGCCCCGGTGGCACGGACAATGTCACTGCTCGCGTGCGCGTAGCGCGTGATGCCGTCTCCGGACCGGGCAATCCCATTGAATTCAGACTGGTGGCCGAGGACGATCCCTCGGTCTTCAGCCGCAGTCGAGCCCGATTCCACGGCCCGATGCCCGATTGAACGAGGTGAAGCGAATGAAAGCCGCAAACAGGGATTCCGCAAAGCCGGCACCGGCCTGGCGCCAGTTCTGGTTCTGGTTCGTCCTTGCGCCCCCCATGGCCTCCATTGTCGTTGGCCTCAGCCTCTTGTACACGGCGGTCACCCAGGGCGACGACAAGGTGGTGGACAACTATTATCAGGCCGGACGCGCCATCCACAAGGATTTCGCTCTGGAACGGCGGGCCGGTGAGCTGGGACTGGAAGCCAGTTTCGTGGTGGGTCGTGCCGACGGCCAGATCACGGTTCATCTGCAGGGCGGTGACGACACCCCCGAGCGTCTCAAACTCTATCTCTCCCATGCCACCCACGCACGCCGTGACCGCAGGCTGGAATTGGAAGCCGATGGCACGGGGCTGTATCGCGGTCACATCGGCAAGCCGGTCATCGGTCGGCATTATGTGCGTCTGGAACCGATGGAAGGCGACTGGCGGCTGGCCTCGGCCCTGGATGTGCACGAGGATCATCTGGAGATTCACCCGACCCGTGACCAGAACGGAGATCGGCGCGCACCAAGCCACCCTGATCTGCGCTGGAACCCTGAGGATATCTGACGGTGACTGTGTCCTTGTCCAGCCGGGGCACCGCCGGGGCTGCGGATCACCACAGCACCATTGACTGCTTTCACTGCGGCGAAGCCGTACCGGAAGGGCTGGATCTGCGGGTGCGGATTGACGAGGAGGATCAGCCGGTCTGCTGTCACGGCTGTCAGGCCGTGGCCAGCCTGATCCTGGATTCCGGCCTGGATGCCTTTTACCGCTACCGCCCGGAAGCCACCGGCCGGCCTGAAGACACGCCGCTGGACAGCCAGGCCTTTTGCCGATTCGATGAAGAACGCATTCAGGAAGATTTCACCCATCAGCATGCTGACGGCAGCCGCGAGGCCGCCCTGCTGGTGGACGGTCTCTATTGTGCGGCCTGTGGCTGGCTGATCGAGCGCAGCCTGGACGATGCCGAGGGCGTTGAGGAAATCCGGGTCAATCCGGCCACCGGGCGTGCCCTGCTGCGCTGGCGGCCGGATCGCGTCCGCCTGAGCCATCTCATGGGGCACATGAGCCGCCTTGGCTACCAGCCGCAGCCGGTGCTGCCCGAAGCCGCCGACTCCCAGGCCCAGAAGGAACGCCGATCCGCCATGCGCCGCCTGATCGTGGCCGGCCTCGGCATGATGCAGGCGATGATGTTCGCCGTGGCCCTGTACGCCGGCCAGTTTCACGGCATGGAAGCCAGCCATGAGCAGTTCCTGCGCCTGGTCAGCCTGCTGGTGGCCACCCCGGTGATTCTTTACGCCGGCCTGCCCATCTTCATGGGCGCCATCCGGGACCTGAAGAACCTGGCGCCGGGCATGGATGTACCGGTGTCACTGGCCATCGGCACCGGCTACTTCGCCAGTGCCTGGGTCACCTTCTTCGGCGGCCCGGAGGTGTATTTCGACTCCATCGCCATGTTCACCTTCTTTCTGCTGGTGGCACGCTATGTGGAAATGGCGGCCCGGCATCGCGCCAATGCCACTACCGATGCCCTGGCCAGGCTGGTGCCGGATACCGCCATTCGCCTGAATGACGGGGAAGGGGAAGAACAGGTGCCGGTCCGGGAACTGCGTGTGGGCGATCGCGTCCTGGTCCGCCCGGGCAGCACCATTCCGGCCGATGGGGTACTGCTGGCGGGTGACACCCGGGTGGATGAATCCATGCTCACCGGCGAATCCCGACCCCTGAGCCGCGGCGCCGGTGACCCCCTGATCGGTGGCAGCCTCAATGTTTCCCATCCGGTCACGGTGCGGGTCACCCGCACCGGGCAGGATGGCACCGTGGCGCACATCGGTCGCCTGCTCAGTCGTGCCCAGGCCGAACGCCCCGGCCTGACCCGTCTGGCCGACCGTGTGGCCCGGGTCTTCGTCACCCTGGTGCTGATCGCCTCGGCCACGGTCTTTGCGATCTGGTGGCATGTGAATCCGGCCATGGCCTTCCCGGTCACCCTGGCCATGCTGATCGCCACCTGCCCCTGCGCCCTGTCCCTGGCCACGCCCACCGCCCTGGCGGCCGGCACCAATCACATGGCCGGCCGCGGGTTGCTGGTCACCCGTTCCGATGCCCTGGAAACCCTGGCCAAGGTGACCCATGTCGTCCTGGACAAGACCGGCACCCTGACCCGAGGCGAGTTGCGCATCGTGGAAACCCGGACACTGGGCAATCACGGCGAAAGCGATGCCCGGGCACTGGCCGCGGCTCTGGAAAAGGGTTCGGAGCACCCCCTGGCGCGGGCCTTCGATTCGGGCCGGGGCAACGTCTCGGCCGACGCTGTGGAGACCCACCGTGGCCAGGGCGTGGAAGGCATGATTCACGGCCGGCGCCATCGCATCGGGCGGCCGGACTGGGTGGCCGAACTGTCCGCCACCCACGGCCTGGACAAGAACGAGCTGGACGAGGCCTGGGTGGCGCTCGGCAGCGAAGCGGGTGCCATCGCGCTATTCCGCCTGGATGATCCCTTGCGCGACGATGCCACCGAGACCATGGCACGGTTGAAGGCGCTCGGGCTGCAGCTGGAGATCCTCAGTGGGGATGCCGTCGAACCCGTTCGCCGGACGGCTTCAGCCATCGGTATCAGCCATTGGCAGGCCCGCATGAGCCCGGAAGACAAGCTCGAGCGCGTGCGTGAACTGCAGAAGGACGGTGCCATCGTGCTCATGGTGGGCGACGGCATCAATGATGCCCCTGTCCTGGCCGGCGCGAATATTTCGGCCGCGCTCAACCAGGGTACGGCCCTGGCCCAGACCAGCGCCGGCATGATTTCCCTCGGCGACCGCCTGGGTAGCATCGCCGACGGCGTCAGTGCTGCCCGACGCACCCTGAGAACCATCCGCCAGAACCTGGCCTTCTCGGCCACGTACAATGCCAGCATGCTGCCCCTGGCCGCACTGGGCCTGGTGGCGCCTTACGTGGCCGCCGCCGGCATGACCCTGAGTTCGGTGGTGGTGGTCTTGAATGCGCGGCGGTTGGGAAAAACAAGTGAACAGTGAGCAGTTCCCAGTGAACAGCTGGCTGTGCCCGCCGAACAGCCTCCTGTTTCCTGAAATGCTGGTGCCACACAAAGCCTCAAATTGGCACGGTCCTGCCATAGCGGCAGGGCATTTTCACGGGCACGGCCAGCTGTTCACTGGGAACTGGGAACTGTTCACTATCACCGCCCATTATTGGCAACAATCGCTATGAAGCCATGAACATCATTTTTGTCTCCATCCCCATCGGCATCATCCTCATCGGCCTGGCCATTGCCGCCTTTTTCTGGGCGGTGCGCAGCGGGCAATACGATGATCTGGACAGCCCGGCGTGGTCCGTCCTGATGGATGAGGATCGGGAGGAACGGCGGCACCGTCGGGCCAGTCGCGGTACGTCGACGACGGAAGCGGACAGCGAGGGGCGTGACGGACAGGAGGATGATGCCGGCCATGGGCGCTGAGATCACCCTCTTGGCGGCTTTCCTGGCCGGTCTGGCCGGCAGTGCCCACTGCCTTGGCATGTGCGGCGGTATCGCCGGGGCACTGGGAATGGCCGGTGGGGCCGGCGAGCATCGTCTCAGAGGCGGTATCAATGCCCTGCTCTACAACCTGGGCCGGGTGGGTAGCTACATGCTCATTGGTACCGCGGCGGCCGCCCTGGTGGCGCTGGGCGGGGCCGCCCTTTCCCTGCCCCACTGGGCCGGTACCCTGCGCATTGCCACGGCCCTGATCCTGCTGGCCATCGGTTTCCAGCTGGCCTTTAACTGGAGCGGACTGCGCCGCATCGAGCAGCTCGGCGGGCGCGTCTGGCAAAAACTGGCACCGCTGGCCCGGCGCTTCCTGCCTCCGCGAACCCCCTTGCATGCCCTCGCCCTGGGCGCCCTCTGGGGCTGGCTGCCCTGTGGCCTGGTCTACACCCTGGTCCTCGCGGCCGCGGTCTCCGGTGACCCACTCACCGGGGGAGCCATCATGCTCGCCTTCGGCCTCGGCACCCTGCCAGCCATGACCGGCACCACCATGATGGGCGGACAGATCAACCGGCTACGGCAGACCACCACCTTCCGCCGCACGGCCGGTGCCCTGCTGATCGGCTTTGGCTTGTGGACGGCCGTTTTCCCAGTCAGCCACATCCAGGGTGAGCACGAAGCATCCGACCACTCCCACGCTGCCCTTGAATGCCATTCAATCGATCCATGATTTCAGTGGAATGAAATGGAGGGTGACTGTCGTGCCTGACAGCACTCAACATGTGAATACCTTTTCTACATTCATGCACCATTGATCGGGATCGAATCACCGACTGTCAGACCGTTCACGGTAAGTCACCCGACTTGCCCAGAATCACTGGACTTATGGTTAATCGACTCCTAGGTTCAGATAAGAATCAGGGCCGCCTTGACTCGAAGGGGGAACATTCTGATCAAGCGATACCGCTCCACTTGGGGGCACGGACTGCCAATAAGAAAGGAAGAATGGATGCCGGGAGCGTCAAAAGGCTGATCCTTTCAGCCAAAAGGGGAGGAAAGACCGGCAATGGCAGTGCAATACATTCCCGTCGAAGCCTTGCAACCGGGGCATTACGTCAGCGCCCTGGATCGTCCCTGGGTAGAAACACCGTTTCTGTTCCAGGGCTTCGAAATTACCAGCCACAATGAGCTTGAAACCCTAAGGACCTATTGTCGCCATGTCTGGGTTGATTGCGAGCGATCCCGTGTGGCGGTTGAAACAGCGTCTCGGCCGGAAGCCACCTGCTCCGACCTGGCACCACTCAAACGGCAGTTCAAGGATGGCCTGGAAGCCCTTGGCCAGGCCCGCGAGATGGCCCTGGATGCCTGCACACGGGTGAACACCCGCCTGCGCAAGTATAGCCAGCTGGATCTGGACGAACTGGCCCCCGCCGTTACCGAGTTACACACCCAGGTAACCGCCTATCCGCAAGTGGCCCGCTGGTTGCTCACCCTGCGTGAACATGAAGACACCCTGGCCGAGCACTCGGTCAATGTCTGCACCCTGGCAATCATGATGGGCCAGGCGTTGAAGATGGAAACCTGGCAACAGGCCGAAATGGCACTGGGCGGGTTGCTGCATGATGTGGGCAAGCTCTGCCTGCCTCCTCGTCTTCTCAGTAAACAGGCACCATTGAGTTCGACGGAGTGGAAACAGATTCAGCAGGCGCCGGTCTACGGCCACAAATTGCTGCAGGATTGCGGCCTGCACCCCCGGGTGCTCACAATGGTGCGCAATCACCAGGAACGTCTCGATGGCAGCGGTTTTCCCGACGGACTGCGAGGCGAGCAGATCGAACAGCCCGTGCGTGTCATCGGCCTGGTCAATGCCTACGACGCCATGACCATGAGCCGCCCCGGCTTTCCAGCCATGTCCGGCTACCGGGCCATGCTCGAGCTCGCCCGCCAGGCCGGGCACCGCTGGGACCCTGAACTGGTGCAGTCCTTCGTGCTCCTGATGGGCATCTACCCGGCAGGCACCTGTGTATCACTCGATAACGGTTCCCGGGCCGTGGTGGTGGACAGCAAACCGGAAGCAAGACTCAACCCGATCATTGCCATGCGCCGCGGAAACGGCGCGAAAACCCGCTGGAACCTGACCGACCTGTCCCTGCCACGTCATCCGCGACGGATACGCAGCCTGGATCCACCCGACTGGGACCACAGCCGGCTGATGCGATTCATCAGCGACCAGCTGCTGGCCGCCTGAACGCTCGAACCAGGCCGATTGCGCGCCCGAGCACGGTTGAGGCGCCATTTTTGCCCAATACAGCCACCCAGACGGCCTCAAACCGGGCCGGCTCGGCTGAAATCACACCCTGCCTCCGTTAGAATTGGCGTCTTGTCTTTGCCGCCGGCCCTGGCCGGGGCGACACACCCGGACCCGATCTGAGGGGGATTCATGTCCGAACGCGATGTGATGGAATACGATGTAGTGGTGGTGGGCGCCGGCCCGGCCGGTCTGTCCTTTGCGATCCGCCTGCGCCAGCTCAATCCCGACACCAGCATCTGTGTCCTGGAGAAAGGCGCGGAAATCGGCTCCCACAGCCTCTCGGGCGCGGTCATGGAACCCGGTGCCCTGGATACCCTGTGGCCGGAATGGCGGGACAACCCGCCCGAAGTCTGTGTCCCCGCCGGCAAGGACGAGTTTCTCTTCTTCACACCGCAGAAACGCTACCGGCTGCCCACGCCGCCGCAGATGAAGAACCACGGCAACTTCATCGTTTCCCTGGGCGCGCTCAACCGCCGCCTGGCGGAGAAAGCGGAGAGCCTGGACATCGACGTCTTCCCCGGCTTCCCCGCCGCCGAGGCACTTTTCGACGGCGATGGCGCTGTCATGGGGGTGCGTTGCGGGGACATGGGCCTGCAGGCCGATGGTTCACCGGGCCCCAACTTCGCCCCGGGGGTGGATATTCATGCCGGACTCACCGTGCTCGCGGAGGGCTGCCGCGGCAACGTCTCCAAGACCCTGATCCAGAAGTACGAGCTGGACGGCAAGGCCTCTCCCCAGACCTATGGCCTGGGCATGAAGGAGCTCTGGCAGCTGCCGGAGGGCTGCGGCGAACCCGGCAAGATCCAGCACAGCCAGGGCTGGCCCCTGGACAGCCGGACCTACGGCGGCTCCTTTGTCTATCACCTGGAAAACGACCAGGTCTACATTGGTTTCGTGGTTGGTCTGGATTATGAAGACCCGCACTTCTCCCCCTTTGAGGCCTTCCAGCAGTTCAAGCACCACCCGGAAATGAAGAAGCTTCTGGAGGGCGGCGAGATCATTTCCGCCGGGGCGCGCAGCATCGTCGAGGGTGGCTGGCAGTCCCTGCCCACCATGGACATGCCCGGCGCGCTGCTGATCGGCGATGCCGCCGGCACCCTGAACGTGCCCAAGATCAAGGGCATCCACCAGGCCATTCGCTCCGGCATGGAAGCGGCCGATCATTGGCATGAGAAGGCCGATACGGCCGGTTTCGACGCCCGCTTCCGGGCCTCCGCGGCGGGTCGGGAACTGAAAAAGGTTCGCAACATCCGCCCGGGTTTCAACAAGGGTCTTTGGCGAGGGCTTTTCACCGCCGCGGTGGAGACCGTCACCTTCGGCAAGCTGCCGCGAACGCTGGGGAATCACGCCGACCACGCCCAGCTCAGACAGCTGAAGGAGCAGCCGGAAGCGGTGGAACGCCACTGGGTGGCTCGCGAGCTGCCGCCCCGGGATCGCCTGGCCTCGGTCTTCCATGCGGCCACGGCCCATGATGAAAGCCAGCCGGTGCACCTCAAGGTGCGCGACACCGACATCTGCGTAACCCGCTGTGCCGAGGAGTTCGGAAACCCCTGCACCAAATTCTGCCCGGCCAACGTATACGAGATGGTTGAAGAAGACGGCAATAAGCGCCTGCAGATCAATGCCGCCAACTGCGTTCACTGCAAGGCCTGCGACATCAAGGATCCGTACCAGATCATCGACTGGGTGACGCCCGAGGGGGGCTCAGGGCCGAATTACCAGAATCTGTAGATTAGTGAACAGTTCCCAGTGAACAGCTGGCCGAGCCAACCGAAGGGCCTACTGGTTCCTGAGACACCGTTGCCATTTCAAAATCAGAGGTTCCCTACCGGGGCCTTGCCGAAGCGGCACCGCAACTTCACGGGCTACGGCCCTACTGTTCACTGGGAACTGGGAACTGTTCACTTCCCATCAGGGAACTGTTCACTTCCCTGAATAGAAACAAACACGCGAACCCGCAACGAGGACCAACTTAATGAAAATCCTGGTTCCCATAAAACGAACCATCGACTACAACATCAAGGCCAAGGTGAATCGCGATGGCAGCGGTGTGGTCACCGATGGCGTGAAGATGAGCATCAATCCCTTCGACGAGATCGCGCTGGAAGAAGCCCTGCGCATCCGTGACCGGGGTGAGGCGGAAGAGGTCATCGCCGTGACCATCGGGGTGGGCGCGGCCCAGCAACAGCTGCGTACAGCCCTGGCCATGGGCGCCGACAGAGCCATTCTGGTGGAGACCGATGAGCTGGTTCAGCCGCCCTTGGCTGCCCGTGTGCTACTCAAGATTCGTGAAGAGGAAGGCACCGACCTGGTGCTGATGGGCAAGCAGGCGATCGACGATGATGCCAATCAGACTGGCCAGATGCTCGCCGCACTGTGGGATCGCCCCCAGGCCACCTTCACCTCCAGGCTGGAATTCACGGACGGCAAGGCCCGGGCCACCCGCGAGGTGGATGCCGGCCTGGAAACCATCGAAATCGATCTGCCGGCCGTGGTCACCACGGACCTGCGCCTGAACGAGCCGCGCTTCGTCAAGATGCCGGACATCATGAAGGCCAAGCGCAAACCGCTGGATACCCGCCCGCTGGACGAGCTGGGTGTCGAAACACCACCGGTGCTGGAGATCCAGACCCACGAGGCGCCACCCGAACGCAAGGGCGGACACAAGGTGGAATCCGTTGAAGAACTGGTGAGCGAACTGAAAGAACGGGGAGTGCTGTAATGAGCCGCACGCTACTGATCGCCGAACATGACGGCAAGAAACTCAACCCCTCCACCGCCAAGTCACTGACAGCGGCGTTGGCCGTCGGGCACCCCGTGGACATCGCCGTCTTCGCGGCCAACGCCGGCGAGATAGCCGAACAGGCGGCCGCGCTGGAAGGCACCGACACCGTCATCAAGGTGGAACGCGAAGAGAACGAACACCTACTGGCCGCCACGCTGGCCCCGCAGATCAAGGCACTGGCGGATGGCTACAGCCACGTCTTCATGCCCTCGACCACCTTCGGCAAGGATGTGATGCCGCGCGTGGCCGCCCTGCTCAATTCGCCCCAGGTGAGCGACATCATGGAAGTGCTGGATGCCCACAGTTTCAAGCGGCCCATCTATGCCAACAACGTGATCGTCACCGTCAAGGCGCCCTCCGATACCGTCGTCACCGGCACCATTCGCACCGCCTCTTTCAAGGACGCAAAGACCGGTGGCAGCGCCCAGATCACGGACAAGGCCCTGGATGTGGAATTGCCCACGCACACCCGCTTCGTGGATCTGGAAGTGCACAAGAGCGACCGCCCGGACCTGCAATCCGCACAGCGCGTGGTCTCCGGTGGTCGCGGTGTGGGCAACAAGGAAAACTTCGAGATCATCTATCGCATCGCCGACAAGCTGGGTGCCGGCGTGGGCGCTTCCCGCGCGGCCGTGGATGCCGGCTTCGTGCCCAATGACATGCAGGTGGGCCAGACCGGCAAGATCGTTGCCCCTGAGCTTTACATCTGCTTTGGCATTTCCGGTGCCATCCAGCATGTCACCGGCATCAAGGATGCCGGCACCATCGTGGCCGTGAACAAGGATCCCGACGCCCCCATCTTCGAGATTGCCGATATTGGCCTGGTGGGGGATCTGTTCGAGATCATTCCGGAACTGGAAAGGGCGCTCGACTGAAGTCGCTGCCCATAAAGGACCGCACTATGACTGAGCCGACACCTGTCTGGGTGCCCAGCGAGGATCGGATTGCCGAGACCAACATGGCCCGCTTCATGGACCATGTCCGCCAGGAGTATTCGGCCAATGTAACGAACTATTCCGGCCTCTACCGCTGGTCGGTAGAAAACCCCGAGCGTTTCTGGCCGGCCATTTGGGCATTTTGTGGCATCAAGGCCTCACAGCCCTGGGAGGCCGTACTGGAACCGGCTGAGCACATGCGAAAGGCCCGCTGGTTCACTGGCAGCCGCCTCAACTTTGCCGAGAACCTGCTGCGTTACCGGGATGACCAGACGGCACTGATCTTTCGTGATGAACAGGGGCATCAGCGTGCGCTCAGCTACCGCGAGCTGTATGAAGAAACCGCGAAACTGGCCAAGGGCCTGAAGGCCGCCGGCGTGGGCGTGGGTGATCGGGTGGCCGGTTACATGCCCAACATGCCGGAGACCATCATCGCCATGCTGGCCACCACCAGCATTGGCGCCATCTGGTCCTCCTGCTCTCAGGACTTCGGTGTCAGCGGCCTGCTGGACCGTTTCGGCCAGATTGAGCCGAAGGTCATGATCACGGCTGATGGCTACTGGTATAACGGCAAGGAGATTCATGCCCTGCCCCGTGTGCGTGAAGCCCTGGATCAGATGCCATCGGTGGAAGAGCTGATTGTGGTACCGAATCTCTCCGAGCAACCGGACCTGTCAGCGTTTGATAAAGCACGCACGCTGTCGGATTTCGCCGCCGACGAAGGCGGGGAAATCGAATTCGAACAGCTGCCTTTCGACCATCCGGTCTACATCCTGTTTTCCTCCGGCACCACCGGCAAGCCCAAGTGCATCGTTCACGGCGCCGGCGGCACCCTGATCCAGCATCTCAAGGAACTGGTACTGCACACGGATCTGAACCGGGAAGATCGCTTCTTCTACTTCACCACCTGCGGCTGGATGATGTGGAACTGGCTGGTGAGTGGCCTGGCGGTGGGCAGCACGGTGGTTCTCTACGACGGTTCGCCCTTTAACCCGGGACCGAAGAGCCTGCTCAAGCTGATCGAAGAAGAAAGCATTACCGTTTTCGGCGCGTCCGCCAAGTACTTCTCGGCACTGGAGAAGGCCGGCGAAAAGCCATCCCGCGACCATGACATGGGTAGCCTCAAGGCCATATTATCCACCGGCTCTCCGCTTCTGCCCGAGAACTATGACTTCATCTACGGGGAGATGAAACACGATGTCTGTCTCTCTTCCATCTCCGGAGGCACTGACATCGTGTCCTGCTTCGTCCTCGGCAACCCGACACTTCCGGTTTACCGTGGGGAAATCCAGTGTCGTGGTCTTGGCATGGCAGTTAACGTCTTTGACGATAACGGCCAGCCCATTCGCGCCAAAAAGGGCGAACTGGTCTGCACGGCTCCCTTCCCAAGCATGCCAGTGATGTTCTGGAATGACCCCGAGGGGACACGCTACCACGGTGCCTACTTCGACACTTTCGACAATGTCTGGGCCCACGGCGATTATGCGGAGTTGACCGAACGCGACACCATGATCATTTACGGTCGTTCCGATGCCGTACTCAATCCCGGCGGCGTGCGCATTGGCACGGCCGAGATCTACCGCCAGGTGGAAAAGCTGGACGAGGTGGTGGAATCCATTGCAGTCGGACAGAACTGGAAGGATGACCAGCGCGTGATCCTTTTCGTGGTGCTGCGGGAAGGCCTGGAGCTGGATGATGACCTTCGGCAACGGCTCAGAAAGACCATTCGCGCCAATGCCACGCCTCGGCATGTGCCGGCCAAGATCCTGCAGGTGCAGGCCATCCCACGAACCATCAGTGGCAAAATCGTCGAATTGGCGGTTCAGCAGGTCATTCACGGTGACACCGTGAAGAACCAGTCGGCCCTGGCGAACCCGGAAGCGCTGACGCATTTCCGGGATCGTCCGGAACTGCAGGAAGACTGAGGAAACACGGCATGAACAGGGCCGTGAACCAAGCGGCGGCTGATGGCCCCAAGGCACGGTGGGAGGCGGATATTGCCGCCGGTTTCGAGCGGGATTCGGCTCAGGAAAAGGCCGTTGACGCCCTGGACACGGTCTATCGCGAGCTGCTCAGATACCGGACAGGCTGGCTCCACGGCTTGCGTCGAAGGTACCTGGGGCCGGCCCGTGACCTGTCTCCGGTTCAGGGACTCTACATGTGGGGTGGCGTAGGCCGGGGCAAGACGCATCTCATGGACATTTTCCATGACAGTCTGCCCTTTGAGGAGAAACGGCGTCTGCACTTCCACCGTTTCATGCGCCAGGCCCATGACGGCCTCAAGCGCCATGGTGACCGCCAGTATCCACTGGAAGCGATAGCCGATGACATCGCCCGAGATACCCGGGTGCTCTGTTTCGACGAGTTTTTCGTCTCCGACGTGGCGGATGCCATGATTCTGGGCGGTCTGCTCAAGGCACTGTTCAGGCGTGGCATTTCACTGGTTGCCACCTCCAATATTCCACCCGACAAGCTGTATCTCAATGGCCTTCAGCGTCAACGCTTCATGCCTGCCATTGAGGCCATCAAGCAACATACTCGCGTGCTGAACGTAGACGGAGGCACGGACTATCGACTGCGCGTACTGGAAAAGGCCGAGATCTTTCACTCACCACTGGATCGGCAGGCTGAGGAGCTGATCCGGAGTGCCTTCCGGGGCCTGGCCCCGGATGGCGAGGAAGGTGGTCTTGATATCGAGATCCTCGGCCGCCATATCCCCGCAAGGGGCGAAGGCGACGGCGTGGCCTGGTTTGATTTCGATGCGCTGTGCGACGGACCGAGAAGCCAGAATGACTACATCGACCTGGCTCATGAATATCACACGGTACTACTGTCCGATGTGCCTGTAATGGGTACAACCCAGGAAAACGCGGCCCGGCGCTTCATTGCCCTGGTCGATGAATTCTATGATCGCAATGTGAAAATGATCATTTCAGCGGCGGCGCCGCTGGATGAACTGTATCAGGGCCGGAAGCTTCGCTTCGAGTTCGAGCGTACGCATAGCCGACTGCTGGAGATGCAGACAAGAGACTATCTGGCCCTACCCCATCAACCTTGAGGGAATCGAGATGCGTGAGGAACAGGAAAAACTGGACAATCCGGAAGCCATCAAGGCGTGGGGCGAGAAAGTCGCTCAGGATCTGGCTCGCCGACTGGTGCAGAAGGGCATCTTCAAGGGCCATGCGCGGGTAGAAGCGAGATGGGCCATGCCGGGACAGATCCTGCTGGGTGTCGCCTGGCAAGAAGACACCCCGCAAAGAAAGGTCTGGGTTATCGGTGGCGAAGACGTCACCCCGGACGTGGTAGAGCTGAAGGCGGCCAAGGATCCAAGGGAAGCCGCCAAACACTTCTCCATGCGCTGGCAACTGAATGGGGCGCGTATCGGATCCGCGGCCGAACAGGGCGGACAGAAAGGTCAGATCGATTACAAGAGCATCGAAGAGCAGTTTCAGAAGCAAGCCGAGAAACTGTATGAACTCGCCAAGCGTGACGAGCTTTGGCAGGGAATCCGGAAGGAACCCCCGACGGCGGAGTGACAGGAGCCTTCCGCTCCAGGCCTGCGCGCCCGGCGGGAGCCGGGCGCTTGCTCACTCACCCCATGCCGGAAACCCGGCCTCCCTCTTCAAGGCGGCTTCCCAGCTCGGCAAACTCATCAACGCGAATCGCCTCGAACCGTAGCTCCTCGGTGCGAATCAGCTGACGGGCTTCACGGTCATCGACAAGACCCGCTGCCTGGGCCGCTTCCACGGTTGCTTTGTAGTCGCCCAGGATCGGGGTGACCGCCCCCTTGCGAATTGCTTTCCGAAGCTTGCGCCGCAAACCGGCGCTTTCTTCCATTGCCCGCATGGCCTGTTCCAGCACGTCCATGCGATCAGCACTGCCGGCCGGCGGAATGTACATCCCCTCGCTCAGCAGCGCGCGCGCTTCGCCACCATGACTCACACTCGCCGCCAGACTTCTCACCAGTGCGTCGGGAACGTCATGCCAGCGACCTCCCACGGGAAAGGCAAGCCGCCGAATCAGCCAGCCGGTGAAACCGCCCACATTGCGCGACAGGGTATCAATGGCGCGATGAAAGCGGGCCAGGCTGTCATGCAGTGCCCAGTTCATGGCGTCAGCCGTGGCCTGCGGATAGTCACGATCGTGGGCGTGCTTGAGTACGGTTGAGGCCAGGTAAAGCTGGCTTAGGGCATCCGCCATGCGGCCGGAGAGTTGTTCCTTGCGCTTGAGCTCACCCCGATAGCTGAGCAAAAGCAGATCAGTAATCACGGCAAAGCTGGCCGAAGCCCGGTTCAGGCGTCGGTACCAGCGGCGCAGGGAGCGGGGAGCCGTCGCCGGTGCAGCGCTGAAACGTCCATCCGTCAAACCCAGCACGACAGCACGCAGCCCGTTGCCAAGGGCATGGCCCACATGCCCGCACAAGGCGCGGTCAAACGCCTTCAGGGGTGAACCCGATACCTGACCCTGAACCGCGTTCAGTTCATCCAGAAGATGAGGGTGACAACGGATGGCACCCTGACCGAAGGTAATCAAGGTTCGGGTCAGGATGTTATGACCCTCAACCGTAATGCCAATGGCCGGGAAACGCTGGAACTGGCCAAGCGGGTTGCGAGGACCGAGGCACACGGCCGCCCCACCATGGATCTCTACCGCATCGTTGACGGCGTCCCGGGCACGCTCGGTCATGTTGTACTTCATGATGGCCGAGATGACCGAGGGCTTGTGCCCCTCATCCAGAGCCGCCAGTGTCACCAGTCGGGCCGCATCCATGGCGTGGGTATTGCCCGCCAGCCGGCCCAGCTTCTCCTGAATGCCTTCAAAATCGGCGATGGCCACGCCGAACTGCTCTCGCACCCGGGCATAGGCCGTCGCCAGACGATGGCTGGTCTTGGCCGTGGCCGTACTCAGGGCCGGCAGGGAAATGGCGCGCCCGTCGGTCAGGCTTTCCATGAGCATCCGCCAGCCGCGGCCGACGAACTCCCGGCCGCCGATGATGTTCTCCAGAGGAATGAACACATCCTTGCCACGAACAGGACCGTTCATGAAGGACATCTGATTGGGATCGTGGCGGTAACCCTTTTCCACGCCGGGCGCATCCGCGGGCACCAGCGCCAGGGTAATGCCCAGCTCCTTCTCGCCGCCCAAGAGGCCTTCCGGATCCTGCAGTCGAAAGGCCACACCCAGAAGGGTCGCGACCGGTGCCAGGGTGATGTAACGCTTGTCAAAGTTCAGGCGGATACCCAATACATCCTGCTGCCCTGCATGGTCCTGTTTGCAGACCACCCCTGAATCCTGCAGTGAGCCCGCATCGCTGCCGGCGTCATTGCTCGTCAGCGCAAAGCAGGGAATGTCCTCGGCCCTTGCCAGGCGGGGAATGTAATACTGCTTCTGAGCGGTGCTGCCGTACTTGAGCAACAGCTTCGCCGGCCCAACGGAATTGGGAATCATGACGGTAAGGGCGGCGCTGATGCTGCGGCTGGCGATCTTCATGACCACCGCCGCATGCCCATACTGGGAAAAACCCAGGCCGCCATACTCCCTGGGAATGACCATGCCGAAGAAGCGTTCGGAACGAATCAGGTCCCAGGCCTCCTGGGGCAGATCCCGGGTGACATTGTCGATCTTGTAATCGTCCAGCAGCGCGCACAGACGTTCGGTGGGGCCATCCAGAAAATCCCGTTCTTCCTTGCTGAGCGTGGCCTTCGGAAAGCGAAGCAGCTGATTCCAGTCCGGCCGGCCAGTAAACAGCTCCGCATCCCACCAGGTACTGCCCGCTTCCAGCGCGGCCCTCTCGGTATCCGAAATCTCCGGCATGGCACGGCGATAGAAGGCCATCATCGGCCTCACCAGGACCAGGCGGCGCAGTGGGCCCAGCAAGGCAAGCAGGGCTGGAACAATCGCGACCAGGAACAGCACAACGGCACTGACCACCGCCATTTCCGTCATCCAGACCATGCCGCCGGCCAGCAGCAGAAGCAGCGGCGTCCATAGCCAGCGCGAAACGGAAAACAGGGTCGCGCCGAGCAGCAACAGCACGATTGCGGACCACCAGAGGGGCTGGGATTGAAGCCAGATTTCCATCATTGATTCACTCTCCAGGAAACGGATTTCCGAGCGCGCCCGGAATCAGGAATTACGCTGCTGCCAGAGGCCTCTGGCGCGCCGGGCCTGCCGGTTTGCCAGTGCCAGCGCAATGAAGCCCAAAAGCAGATAGGCCGCCGCGGCAAAGAGGACAGCGTAACCGTTGAACTCCAGACCAAGAAAGGCAGCCCGTGCCAAGCCGGGCTCATCGGCCCGAAGGGCGGGTAACAGGCTCTGGGTGATGATCAGTGCCGAGGTGTAGAGCAGCAGGCAACTGGCGAACACGGCCATGAGCGTTCCCGCCACACTGATGAGGAAGCCCGCCCGATCAAGCTTGCCAGGTTCAGCGGGGCTCATCAGGATTGATCGCATCCGGCTGGGCTTCCGGGGCGGAGGCCCGGAAGGCATTGAGTTCGCGGCAGGCCTCGTCAATACGACGCAGCGTCGGATAATCATCCAGGGGAAACTCGAAGCGACGGGCATTGTAGAGCTGCGGCACCAGACACAGATCGGCCATGGTCACGGAATCACCGTGGCAGAAACGGCCGGTGCGGGTCTCATTGGCCAGACGGCGCTCCAGAGGCTTCAGCCCCTGCTCCAGCCAGTGGTGATACCAGTGCTTCTTCTGACGCTCTCCCAGATCCAGCTCATTACCCAGGTACTGCAATACCCGCAGATTGTTCAGGGGATGAACCTCACAGGCAATGATCTGGGCAAGGCTGCGAACTCTGGCACGCTCCACAGGGTTTGATGGCAGCAGCGCCGGCTCCGGGTGCTTTTCTTCCAGATACTCGAGGATGGCCAGCGACTGGGTAATCACATGCCCGCCATCCACCAGTGTTGGCACCAGCCCCTGGGGATTCACGGCACGGTACTCACCCTTGTTCTGCTCGCCGCCATCCTTGACCAGATGCACGGGCTCCTGCTCACAGCGCAGCCCTTTCAGGTGCAGGGCAATGCGAACCCGGTAGGCGGCGGTACTGCGCCAGTAGGTATACAGCTTCATCCCGGCCTCCTATAGAGAGTGAACAGTTCCCAGTTCCCAGTTCCCAGTTCCCAGTTCCCAGTTCCCAGTGAACAGGCTCGCCGTGCATTCACGGCTTGTCTACTGTTGACTTCTAAGCCTTGGGTGTGTGCTGCCCTGCCGAAGCGGCACGGCAACTCCGTGGGCACGGCCTGCTGTTCACTGGGAACTGTTCACTGTTCACTTATACTGTTCCACCGTCTGCTCGATGGATCCGAAAATGGAATGGCCATCGGCATTCAGCATTTCGATCTTCACGGTGTCACCGAACTTCATGAAGCCGGTCTTGGCCTCGCCTTCGTTGATGACTTCCAGCACGTTCTTCTCGGCCAGGCAGGAGGAACCCAGGGACTCGTCCCGGTTGGCAATGGTGCCGGAGCCCACCAGGGTACCGGCAGCCAGCGGCCGGGTCTTGGCGGCATGGGCCACCAGGCGGGCAAAGCTGAACTGCATGTCCACACCACAGTTCGGGCGCCCGAATTCTTCACCCTTGTAATGGGTGATCAGTGGCAGATGAACCTTGTAGCCCTGCCAGGCTTCGCCCAGCTCATCCGGGGTGATGGCGACCGGAGAAAGTGCGGACCGAGGCTTGCCGTGAATGAAGCCAAAGCCCTTGGCCAGTTCGGCCGGAATCAGCTTGCGCAGGGACACGTCGTTGAGGATCAGGATCAGCTTGATGTGCTTGCCGGCCTCTTCCTCGGAGACGCCCATGGGCACATCATCCACGATCACACCCACTTCGGACTCGAAGTCGATGCCATAGTCTTCACTGGCCACCCGGATGGGATCCCGCGGGCTGTCATAACCATCGTTGACGGCCTGGTACATCAGGGGATCGTCCAGCAGTTGGGGCGGCAGCTCGGCACCACGAGCCTTGCGGACCCGCTCCACGTGGGGCAGGTAGGCGCTGCCATCCAGGAACTGGAAGTTGCGCGGCAGCACGGCGGCCACTTCATCCTGCGTGAAGGCAAAGCTGCCCTCGGCCTTGCCGGCCTCCAGCTCATCGAAACGCGCCTTGAGCTTCGACTCCACAGTGGCCCAGTCTTCCAGGGCGGCCTGCAGCGTCGGGGCAATATCACTGGCCTTCACGGCCTGCTTGAGATCACGGCTGACGATGATCAGCTCGCCATCACGACCCTTTTTCAGGGATGCCAGTTTCATTTGAAAAACTCCTTGCAAGTTCGTTTAGGGCTGACTGAATGCGTTACGGTCAGCCCTTGAAGTGTTTCTTCAGCCCTTTCCAGCAGTCCTGGTAGTTCTTGTGCAGGGCCGGGCTTTCCATGGCCTGTTTTGTGGGCCTGTAGGTAAGACAGGTCTCGAACATGAAGGCCATGGTGTCTTCGATCTTCTGGGGTTTCGAGGTATCGGCCGCGGTGGCCTTCTCGAAGCTGCCGGCATCCGGCCCGTGGCCGGACATGCAGTTGTGCAGGCTGGAACCACCCGGTGCGAAGCCACCTTCCTCATCGGCTTCCTTGGCATCGTATTCGCCATGAATGAGCCCCATGAACTCACTCATGATGTTGCGGTGATACCAGGGTGGACGGAAGCTGTCTTCCATCACCAGCCAGCGCGGCCCGAAGATCACGAAATCCATATTGGCCACACCGGGCTTGCCCGAGGGCGAAGTCAACACGGTGAAGATGGACGGATCCGGGTGGTCATAGCTGATCGAGCCGATGGTATTGAAACGGCGAAGATCATACTTGTAGGGCGCGTAGTTGCCGTGCCAGGCCACCACATCCAGGGGTGAATGGCCGATTGACGCCGACCACAGATGACCCTGGAACTTGGCCACCAGTTCGAAATCACCTTCCTCATCCTCCCAGGCGGCTTCCGGGTAGAGGAAGTCGCGCGGGTTGGCAAGCCCGTTGGCGCCGATGGGGCCCAGATCCGGCAGTTGCAGGGCCGCACCGAAGTTCTCGGCCACATACCCGCGGGCCACATCATCCAGCAGCACCACCCGGAACCGCACCCCGCGGGGAATGACGGCAATCTCCTGCGGCTCGATTTCGAGCACACCCATTTCGCTGTCCAGGCGAAGCCGGCCCTGCTGGGGCACGATCAGGAACTCGCCATCGGCGCTATAGAAGAAACGATCTTCCATGGAGCGGTTGGCGAGATACTGATAGACGGCAATGCCGGACTGGGAAGCCGCTGAACCGTTGCCGGCCATGGTGAACAGGCCATCGACGAAATCCACCTTGCCCTTGGGCATGGGCAGCTTGCCCCAGCGCAGCTGATTGGGTGTGGGCGGCACTTCGTCAAAGCGGTTGTGAAAGCTGCCTTCCTTGATCTGACGAAACTCGCCATGAATCACCGCCGGACGGATCCGGTACAGCCAGCTGCGAAGGTTACGGTGACGAGGCGCGGTAAAGGCCGTACCCGACAGTTGCTCGGCATACAGCCCATGAGGCGGCCGCTGCGGCGAGTTCTGCCCTTCCGGCAAGGCCCCTTCGACTGCCTCGGTGGCAAACTCGCTGCCGAAGCCAGTCATATAGCCCTTCGTTCCATTCATTGCCATCGATCTACCCCTTACAGGTCAATGACTCAAATACCTGCTCACCAATTAAGAGTCCCCAGTGAACAGTTCCCAGTAAACAGGAAGAAGCGGGCGGGCTACGCCCGCCCCATCTGTTCACTGTTCACTTTCATCTGTTCACTCTTTAGAGAACGCCCCGCTTCTCCTGGTCGCGCTCGATGGCTTCGAACAGGGCGGTGAAGTTGCCTTCACCGAAGCCTTCATTGCCCTTGCGCTGGATGATCTCGAAGAAGATCGGGCCGATGACGTTCTTGGTGAAGATCTGCAGCAGCAGACGGTCCTTGTGCTCCTGGTCAGCGTCAATCAGCAGGCGCAGGTCCTGCATCTTGTCCACGGGCTGGCCGTGGTTGGGGATGCGCTCGTCGATCAGCTCGTAGTAGGCATCCGGGGTATCCAGGAAGTCGATACCCTTGCTGCGCAGGTTCTCCACGGTGTCGTAGATGTTGTCGGTGAACAGGGCAATGTGCTGGATACCCTCGCCATTGTACTCGTTCAGGTACTCGACGATCTGGGACTTGTCATCCGAGGACTCGTTGATCGGAATCCGCACCATGCCGTCCGGGCTGGTCATGGCCCGGGAGTTCAGGCCGGTTTTCTTGCCCTTGATGTCGAAGTAGCGGATCTGACGGAAGTTGAAGAGATCCTCGTAGAACTTGCACCACTCGTCCATGTTGCCGTAGTGGACGTTGTGGGTCAGGTGATCCACATAATCCAGACCGAAGCCCTTGGGCCGCTTTTCCACGCCTTCGAAGAAGTCGAACTGATCCTCGTAGAGGTCGCCCTGGTCACCGTACTGATCCACCAGGTAGAGGGCACTGCCACCGATGCCTTCGATGGCCGGCGCATCCACGGCCAGGGTCTCGGGCTTCTTGCCAAACTGGGTGGCACCCTTTTCCAGGGCCAGCTTGATGGCGTGATCGGCGTCCTTGACGCGGATCGCAAAGCCGGTCGCGCAGGGGCCGTGTTCCCTGGCGAAATCTTCGGCGAAGCTGCCGGGCTCCTCGTTCACCAGGAAGTTGCTGTCGTTCTGGCGATACAGGGTGACATTGCGCTTCTTGTGCTTGGCCACGGCGGTAAAGCCCATGGCCTTGAAGAGATCGTGCAGCAGCTGCGGTTCCGGCGCCGCGTACTCGACGAAATCAAAACCATCGGTCCCCATGGGGTTGTCGTACTGTTCGCTCATGATCGCTCTCCGTTGGAAAGTCACAGAATGCGGCACCACGACGAACGCCGCCCCTCCCGGCTTGTTCCGGGCCCGGCGCTGGTCGGGATGTGCCGCCAGAGAAATGCGGTTGCGGCCATTATACCGAAGGCGGGCTCCGGCCGTCAGGCACCCGCCTCGCTTCTATTGATCCAGATCAAGCCAATTTCAGACCCGGGCCTTCATAATGATTTTCTAATCTAACACTGAGCCCGAGGATGGACCGTGTCCCCACCCGCCGAATCCAAACCCAGCTCGCTCTCCATCGCGCTGACCGGCAGTGGCGGCAGCGGCGTGATGAGCGCCGGCGAGATGCTGCTGAAGGCTGCGGCGCGTCACGGCCTCCACGGGGTGATGGGGCGCTCATACGGGCCTCAGATCCGCGGTGGAGAGGCCGCCGCCCTGCTGCGCCTGGCGAACTGGCCAGTCCAGAACCAGGGCGACCGCATTGACGTACTGATGGCGCTGGATTGGATCAATGTCGAGCGCTTCCGGGCTGAACTCCCCCTGGATGAAGCCAGCCTGGTCATCTTCGATCCGGCTCAGGGCGCGATTCCCGATTTCATCCTCGAGAGCAACGCCCGGCAGTTGGCACTTCCTCTGGCTGAGCTGGCGAAGGGGATCCCCGGTGGGCGGAGCAACATGATCGGCCTGGGATTTCTGTCCGGCCTGGCGGGTCTGCCACGTGCCCTGCTGGAAGACACGGTCTGTGGCGGCCTTTCCAGCAAGGGAGAGACGGTGCTGACAGCGGCCAGGGAGAGTCTGCACGCCGGCTGCGACCAGGCCGATCGGCTCAATGACGGAGCCGGCATCGAGCTGCCACCGGCCGACGGGAGGGCCGCTGGCGGACGTTGGCTGATCTCCGGCAATGAGGCGGCTGCCACCGGGGCCCTCAGGGGTGGGCTGGCATTCTGCGCCGCCTATCCCATCACACCGTCCACCGACATCGTGGAATGGCTGGCCGGACAGCTGCCCCGACTCGGGGGCCAGCTGGTACAGGCCGAAGACGAACTGGCGACCATCAATATGTGTCTTGGCGCCTCCTTTGGTGGCAAGCGTGCCATGACCGCCACCTCCGGCCCCGGACTGTCACTGATGAGCGAATCCATCGGTCTCGCCGTCGCCTCGGAGACCCCCGTCGTGATCATCAATGTCATGCGTGGTGGCCCATCCACCGGCATTCCGACCCGCTCCGAGCAATCCGACCTCAATCTGGCCCTGTACGGGACACACGGTGACGCGCCACATCTGGTGATCGCCCCCAACAGCATCGAGGATTGCGTCCACACCACCCAGTGGAGCCTGGACCTGGCCGAGGCCCTGCAATGTCCGGCCATTGTTCTGAATGACCAGAGTCTGGCGCAGACCCGGGCAGTCATTGCCGCACCCGGGGAGACCGGCCCGATGACAGCACGCAACGTTGCGACCGCTCCCGAGGCTGACTACGAACGCTATGGCCCCGGCCAGGCTCATGTGCCCGCCATGGCCATCCCGGGCACCGTGGGTGGCGAATACACCGCCGAAGGGCTGAGCCACGATCGCAAGGGGCGGCCATCCAGCCTGGCGGAAGACCATATCGAGCAGCTGGATCGACGGCGCGACAAGCTGCTGGCGCATGACTATGGCAAACGCTGGGCGGATGTGGACGGTGACGCACCCCTGGCCATTCTCACCTGGGGTTCCCTGACCGGGCCGGTTCGTGAAGCCCTGTCCCAGGCCCGGGCGGAGGGCATGCAGGTGCGGCTGATCTCGCTGCGCCTGCTGGCTCCGGCACTGCCCGAGCACATGCAGGAGACACTGTCCGGCGTGGAGCGCTTGCTGGTGGTGGAACAGAGTCACGGCCGACAGTTCGAGCATTATCTGCGGGCCAACTACGAGCTGCCACCACACCGTCACACCCTGCACCGGCCGGGCCCCATCAACCTCCGGCCCGGTGAAATCCTTCATGCCATCCGGGAGCTGGCCGCATGAACCTGCCCATTCACTCCGTTGACCGCCCCTGCAAGCCGAAGGATTACAAGTCAGGCCTGAAGCCGGTTTGGTGCCCCGGCTGTGGTGATTTCGGGGTGCTGAATGCCGTAACCAAGGCACTGTCCACGCTGGCCATCCCCTCCCATGAAGTGGCCTTCATTTCCGGTATTGGCTGCTCATCCCGGATTCCAGCCTACACGCGCAGCTACGGGTTTCACGGTGCCCACGGGCGTGCCCTGCCGGTGGCCACCGGGCTGGCCCTGAGCCGGCCGGATCTCACGGTGCTGGCAGCGGGTGGTGATGGAGACGGTTTTTCCATCGGGGGCAATCATTTCCTGCACGCCTGTCGTCGGGATGCCAATGTGACCTATCTGGTGATGGACAATGCCGTCTACGGCATGACCAAGGGGCAACCCTCACCTACCACCGAGGCAGGATGGGATGAAAGCCAGATGCAGCCGGACGGAACCGATCAGGCCCCTTTCCAGCCGCTGGAAGTGGCATTGGCCGCGGGCTGCGGTTTCATCGCCCGCGCCTTCTCGGGCGACCCCAACGGCCTGGCGGAGCTCATCAGTGAGGGAATTCGCCACCCCGGCTTTGCCTTCCTGCAGATACTGAGCCCCTGCCCCACTTTCCGGCCGGAGCAGATGCAATACAAAAAGCAGGTACACGCGGGATTCCGTGAAACGGCGAATCGCGGGGAGGCCTATCAACAATTGCTGGAAAACGACGGCTTCACGACCGGCCTGCTTTATCGGCAGGACGTCGCCCATCGGGCGGCCCCGGAAAGGCCCATTGAACAGCTTCAGGAGATCGAGGCCGCTTTCCAGGTGTAGAGCCTCGCAAGGTCCTCCCTCCGCAGCCGCGACACTGGCGGCTGCCAAGGAAAGGGGCTACCCCTGGTGGGTCGCTAGGAAGTCTTTTCCACCGCCGTGTCCTTCTGCGACGATGAAGCCCGCTCTTCCGCGGCAAGACGCGGAACATCCGCACTTACTTCCTCGCCGGCCTCGCGAACGTCCTTTTCCACCTCATCCACTTCACGCATGGCGCCCTTGAAACCCTTGAGCGCCCCACCCAGGTCACTGCCCAGGCTCCGCAGACGCTTGGTGCCAAACAGCAGCACCACGATGGCCAGCACGATCAACAGCTGCCAGATGCCAATTCCACCGATACCCATAATTTGCACTCCTGCGCCGTGTAACGGCGTCGTCACCGATCGCGCTCAGCGGCCCCGAATGATGTCAAAACTCAGATCGTTGAAGGTGTAGACACGTCCGCCATGCTGTTCGGCAAAGGCCTCGGCATCGGCTCTCTCCGTGAAGGGCGCCGGAGGATAGCCCATGGCACCACGTCGTTGATGGCCGGCCACGTACCAGGCATCGCCGGCCAACACGTAGGTCTCATCCGACGGCGATTCCCAATCCGTGCGGGACAGGTCATGCACGAACAGGGCCTCGATCGCTGGTCCGGACTCCGGCTGCCAGGCCCAGGAAAGCAGGTCGCTGGTTGAGCAGAAGGGCAGAATGTCCCCATTGCGCAGACAGGCCTGCCCCTTGGGCCCGGGATGACGCACCACGGTCATGCCACACAGGGCACAATCATGCTCATCGCTCAGAGTGACGGCCTTGCAGTTGGCTGCCGCTTCCCTGCCGTCGCCACAAGCCATCAACATCAAGGCAGGCAGACCGGCCAGCAGTATAAGAGCATCTCGTCTGGAACCCATGTATTCCTCCTTTGATCAGCTGCGACGGGCAGCAAACAGACCGGCTGCCGCCAACAGGGGAACAACCGCCCAGGCCAGCAGGATCAGCAGCAGATTGCCAACGGCGTAGCCCTGCTCGGCCACGACCGAAAGCATGCCACTGGCCGCGGCCGCTTCCTCGAAGCCGGTCAGATTGATGATTCGAAAGACATCGGTGGGGTTGAGCAGCAGCAGAATGCGAAACAATCCGCCATCGATACGCCCCTCAGTCCCCACCAGCAGGCCCAGCAGTGCCAGGTCATAGACCAGCACGAAGAGGAACCAGGCGAGCAGCGCCAGCCCGGCGGCACGCGCCTTCTCCCGCGTCAGCACGCTGATCAGATAGGCAACGGCCAGGAAGGCCCAGCCCAGAAGAATGGCACTGAGGATGAACAGGGCAAAAGGCCCTGCCATCTCGGACAGATAGGCACCCTCCGACAGGGCGGCAATGGCGGCTGCGGCGATGCCAAAACCCAGCAGCGTGGACAGTGCGAGAATGCCCCCATGCCCGATAAACTTTCCCGCCAGCAGGGCCACCCGGCTCAGGGGATAGGTCATCAGCAGCAGAAGCGTTCCCTTTTCTTCCTCTCCCACGATGCTGTCATAGGCAAGCATCAGGGCAATCAGGGGAATCAGAAACACGGCAAGACTGGCCAGACTGACAATCGTGGTGGAAATACGGGTAAAACCGATCTCACCGGAGGCCGCCGCCCCCACCCAGGCCAGGCCCAATGCCAGCAGAGCAAAGGCCAGCGTAATGGCGATGATCCAGCGGTTGCGCAGACCGTCACGAAACTCCTTTCCGGCCACAATCAATACTTCACGCATGTCCATGCCCCTCCATCCGTCCGGCCCGTTCACCCGTCACCTGAGCGTCAAAATGGGCATAGAGATTTTCCAGACTGGGGTGCTCAACGCTCAGATCGTGAACATCGGGGCTGTCCAGCAGGATACGCATGACCTCAAGCTTCTGGTCGGCCGAGGTCGTCAACACGATCTGCTCACCACCCATGTCTTCCATACTCAATATGCGCTCACCCAGGCGCTGGCGCAGATTGCCATTGAGCTGAGTGCTGCGAGCTTGAATGCGCAGGGGTAGACCGGCCTCTTTCCGGAGGGCTTCAATGCTGCCCGAAGCCAGCAGGCGGCCCTGAGCCAGGATCGCCACCCGGTCAATATGCCGCTCCACGCCCGGCAGCACGTGGGAACAGAGAATGACGCTGCTGCCATTGCCGCGCAGCTCGTCAATCATCGTGTACACGTCACGGGTGGCCATGGGATCCAGCCCGACAGTGGGCTCGTCCAGCAACAGCAGACGGGGCTCTCCCAGCAGCGCCTGGGCCAGGCCCAGACGCTGACGCATGCCCTTGGAATACGTGCGCACGCGGCGGTCGGCCGCATGACCCAGGCCCACCCGCTCCAGCATGGTATCCGCCCGGGGGATGGCAACCCGCTTGAGGCGGGCAAAATAACGCAGGACTTCACGACCGCTGAGATTGTCATAGAAACTGACGTTCTCCGGCAGGTAGCCCAGCTTGAGTCGCAACCGATCCGCATGGCGCCCACGGGGGTCCTCACCCAATACCCGCACCTGGCCACCGGTGGGTGCCAGCACACCCAGCATCATCTTCATCGTGGTGGACTTGCCGGCACCATTGTGGCCGAGCAGTCCCAATACCTCACCCGCTTCCACCACGAGATCCAGTTCCTTGACTGCCTCCAGCGGACCGAATCGACGGGTGACTTTGTGGAGTTCTACCGCGGCATTCATTCGAATTCCTCCAGGGAACGAGGTGGGCGCATCAGTGGGGCGCTATCGGTCACACCTGACGGGCGCAGCACGGGGAACTCACGTTGCACCCATCGCAACAGCTGGACCGCTGGGCTGTTCATGAGCACTCTGGCCATGGGGTACGTCCAGAGAATACGATCCACGGAGTCGTTGGGCTGATGGGGGGTGTCGCCAATTCCATCACCGTTCAGGTCCCAACCCATGTAATCGCTCCAGTAGTTTCCACGGCCGTCAACGGACCATTCCTGTTTCCGGGTTGCCACATACATGACCTGAGTGCGATTACTCAGAAGCGCGTTCTCGGAAATCTCGTTCCCTTCCGAGCCGGCTGTCAGATGGATCCCGATATCGGTATAAGCCAGCACATTGCGGCGAATGGAATTGAACTGGGCGTTGTAGACGAACATGGCCTTGCCTTCCCCACCCCGAATCGCAGAGCCGCCACCGGGGTTGGTGCTGTGACGGATATTTCGGGCGGTATTACCTTCAATGCGTGAACTGGTCACGTCGTTGAGAAGGAAGCCGTAACCCTCGTCACCATCAGCATGGTTATCAATGATTTCGAGATGCGTGGAAGACATGAGCGCAAAACCCGTCCGGTTCTCCCGGGTTCGATTGCCGCGCACCTCATTGTGGTGGGAGTACATGTAGTGGATGCCATAACGCTGATTGTGCAGAAAATTGCCAATCAGGCGATTCTCGTTGCTTACGTCAATGTAAATTCCGTCACGGGCCAACCAGACCTCATTGTTCTCGACAAGCGCATTGCGAACATTGAACAGATGTATCCCGTTGCCACGATCCTGGGAACGGAGAGCAGGATCACCACTGATGCGATTCCCGCGCACCACGGCATCCTGGGAGCCATCCAGCCAGATGCCGAACCCTCTTGCCTCGATCCGATTATCGAGCAGCCGGACGCCAGTGGCATCGGCCGCCACGAAAATGACGGCATCCATGCGGGTTAGATTGGCACCGTCATTGCGCAGATGCACACCACTGACGGTCACGTTGGGCGCCGCGATATCGAGCACCGTGCCATTGGCGAAACCGTCAAGGACGGCACCTTCCATGGCTTTCAGGGTAATGGAGGTCTCGATACGCACACCCCCCGGATGAACCCCGGGCTCAAGCACCAGCGTACTGCCAGGCTCCGCCGTGGCCAGTAGATTCGACAATTCCCCTGGCGCCACGGGTAGACCTTCCTCGCCGGCCCAAAGGGCCAGGCTCAGAAGGCTCAGGCACAAACCAAGGAACAGTTGTTTCATTTCAATCCATCTCATGCGAGCGGAGGGCATCCCTGCCCTCCGCGGCGCGATGTACTTCAGGCCTTCTCGACAAGCATCCGGCCGCCCATTTCCATGTGCAGGGCGTGGCAGAACCAGTTGCAGTAGTACCAGAAGACGCCAGGCTTATCCGCCTTGAACGTAATGGAGGCCGTCTGCTGTGGGCTGACTTCCATGCTGACGCCATGATCCACCAGGCAGAACCCGTGGCTCAGGTCCTCGATACGATCCAGGTTGGTAACCACCACAGTGACTTCATCACCCTGCTTCACCTTGAACTCGGTGATGCCGAAATTGGGGGCGATGGAGGTCATGTAGACACGCACCTTGTTGCCGTCCCGAATGATCTTGTTGTCACGATCCACGTTGACACCATCCTTCTTCGCCATCTCGATGGTTTCAGCGAAGTAGGGATCGTCCCGCCGCCAGATCTGCGACGTGGTGATCTGATCGCGCCGGATGATGACCGCATCATGGGGCTCGGCGAAGGTGGGAGTGTCGTGGACCAGCTTCATCTCGTCACCGGAGATGTCGATCATCTGGTCATTTTCCGCATGCAGCGGCCCCACCGGCAGGAAGCGATCCTTGGAGAACTTGTTCAGCGAGAACAGCCACTTGCCATCGGCATCCTTGGACTCTGCCAGGGTTGCATGGTTATGGCCCGGCTGATAATGCACGTCCAGCTTCTGGATGATGTAGTCAACATCTTCGCCGTTGTAGTTGCGCACCGCCCGATCCATGTTCCACTTCACGACCTGACTATCCAGGAAGAGAGTGGTATAGGCATTGCCACGGCCATCGAAGGTGGTGTGCAGCGGCCCAAGGCCCAGCTCCGGCTCGGCGGCCACCACGTCCCGTTCGTCCGAGAGGTTTCCGGCGAAAAGGTCATCCAGCTTGTCGATCTGGATCATGGTGACGGTGGGCGACAACTTGCCCGCCGCAATGAAGTACTTGCCGTCGGTGGAAGTGTTCAGACCATGAGGGTTCTTCGGTACCGGAATGTAGCGGGTCACTTCAGAGCCCTTGCGGCCATCCACCACGGGCACGTCCGAGTCACCGATGGTGCGGAAATTGCCATTGCGAACGGCCGCCTCGATGCGCTCGATATTGAACACGACCACCCAATCCCGCTCTGCGCGCATCTTGCCGGCGAGCGTGATTGCCTTTTCGGAGTTGTAGCAGGTGGCGGCAGCATACTTGCCGGTATAGTCTGCATCCATGTTATCCAGGTTGCCATCGACCATGACCTGCCACTTCACTTCCATGCTTTCCGCATCGATTGCCGACCAGAGCGTCCAGTACTTCTCCGGATCATTCAGATCACGGCCATCGTTCGGCTGCGGAATGATGTACTCGCCATTCGCGAAGACATATCCGGTCTTCGGTGCCTTCTGCAGCCGAAGTCCGTGGATGGCCTGAGCGTTGGGGACCGTGACCATCTTGTCGGTCTTGAACACATCCAGACGAATGCGCGCCACACGTGTGTTGGCCTTGTCGTTGATGAACAGGTAGCGTCCATCGTGGCTACCATCCGTATAGCTCACATGAGGGTGGTGGGCGTCGCCATTGGTGAATCGGTGGGAATCACCCATGATCCGCTTCGATTCATCGGTCATTCCCCAGCCCGAGGCGGAACAGTGGTTGAACACCGGGATACGCATGATCTCGCGCATGGACGGCACGCCGTAGACCCTGACTTCGCCGGAGTGGCCGCCACTCCAGAAGCCGTAGTATTCATCCAGCTCACCGGGTGCCACGTGAATGTCATTTCCACCATTGCCACGGCTCCGTGCTTCCGCCTTGCCGCTGCCACCCAGCATCAGGCCGGCACCCGTGGCGCCGGTCATGCCCAGGGCACCCACGGTGGCCGTTACGCCCAGGAACTTGCGGCGGCCGGGATTTTCGGCAACCGCCTCCTCCTTCGCTTTGTCGATTTCCTTCTTCCGATCAGGCATGAGCTCACTCTCCCGTTCTACTCACGTTTTGGCCGGTTTGGCCGGCTTGATATCCATCCGCTTCAGAGGCACTTCAGTAGGCTTGCTGGCGGATGAAACACGGGCCGCCTTTTCCTTGCGCTTGCGGCGCAGGATCATGGGCGGACATTTCTGGTCATTCCAGTAGGTCACCTGGCAATCCAGGCAGTAATGACATTCATTCGGATTGATACGACCGTCCGGATGAATGGCCTGCACTTCGCATTCATGGGCACAGATCTGGCATGGGGAGCCGCACTCCTTGTGGCGCTTGAGCCAGTCAAACAGCCGCAGGCGGGCCGGGATGGCCAAGCCGGCACCCAGGGGGCACATGTAGCGGCAGAAGAATTTACGATTGACGATGGAAATGGCCAGCAGGATGACGGCGTAGAGCACGAAACCCCATTCCCGCTGCCAGCGCATGGTCACCGCGGTCTTGAAGGGCTCAACCTCGGCATAAACTTCTGCAGTAGCGAGAGAATGCAGTGAGATACCGAACAGAAGGAGCAGAATCAGGTACTTGAGTGACCAGAGGCGCTCATGAATGAAGAAGGGCAACTCCCATTGGGGAATCTTGAGCTTGCGAGAGGCTTCATTGATCAGTTCCTGCATGGCACCGAAGGGGCATAGCCAGCCGCAATAAACACCCCGGCCCCACAGCAGGAGTGTGGCGGCGACGAAGGTCCACATGATGAACATCATGGGGTCCATCAGGAAGGTGGACCACTGGAAATCGGTGAACAGAGCGTTACTGAAGGTGAATATATTGACCACCGACAGCTGGGCCAGGGCATACCAGCCGATGAACACCACGGTGTAGATCAGGAAGCCGGTACGCAGGCGGTGCAACAGGCGCGGTCGGCGGGCAAGCCAGTCCTGAAAGAGGAGGATGAACGTCAGCAGCAGCAGGCCTGCGCCCAGCACCACGATGTGGACAACCCGATCCTCCCAGACACTGACCCACAATGGGCGATCGCTCTCCTCGGCAATGCTCCGTTGCGGTTCGGGATAATCGAACCAGGCCTCCACCGGATTCATGTCCAGCGGAAAATTCACGAACTCGGATTCCAGTGCGCCCACCTGGCGCCGAACCAGCAGATCAAGCTCCCAGGGCTTGCCGGGGTTGAATTCATGCTCGGAACGGATGATGAAGATGTCGCGCTCGACGAAGGAGGGGCTGCCCTCTGCTTCCGGGCGTGAAGCCCGCACCAGATCGGTATCGCGAAACTGGATGGCCGTCTCGCCCTGGTGAACCTGAATTCGGTCGAAGATGCCACCCCGCACGAAACCGGATCCCTTGAAGGAATATCGACCGTCTGCCATCAGATAAATGGCGTGTTCACCCTCCGAAAGGCGGTCCATGAGGCGGTCATAGGCCGCCTGCCCCAGGAGATTGCGGCCGGTTGTGGGTGTATTAAGGTAGGCTGCGTAAAGCTCAATGAAGGTCTCGTCTTCGCGCCCTTCGGGCGCGGTATCCACACCTTCGGCGTCCGTCCCTTCAAAGGCCTCATCGACCTCACCCCAGGCGAGGTGCAGGCGACCGATAGCCTCCAGTTCACGTAGCTCACGCCAGGTTCTGGTTTCGAAGCGATCCATGCGGACCGTGGCCGGCGGCGCAACGGCAACCGCATCCGGATCCACCAGCCCTTGGGCCACGGCAACCCGACGGGCCGCCTGCATGATGGCCTCCCCCATGACCACTACGGTCACGGTGGCGCCGGAGACGGCATCAACGTAGTTGTAGCCTTCCCGCTGACGAGCCGAGAGCCCGACACGAACGCGGTCACGGATGCTCTGCCCCACGTACTGGTCAACGAACTCCTGAAGACGGCGTTCCGGGATCCCGACGAGCATGATGGGCTCTTCATGATCAAGCACACGAACGCCTGTGACCGTGCCGGACAGATCCATGCCCACGAACATGTTCACGGGCTTGCCGGAATAGGCCGGTATGGGTGAGACATCATTGGTCTCGAAGATCAGGCCTATGCGGTCGTCACCACGCCACGCCACTTCCACCGGGGGTTCGCCATCCACCACCTCGAAACGATCCGCATCCGGGAAGAAGGCCTCGCGGCCTTCCTCCCGAACCTGTTCAAAGGCAGCCGCCGGCGCACCGGCAAGCAGCAAGAGTATTGCAATGACAACTCGTGACATTCCCTGCACTCGATGGTGGAGGTGAGTGAACAGCCCTATTTCCGTTCCTGGGCCTCGTAATAGGCCGCAAGATCGCGGATATCCTGATCGCTCAGGTGTGTGGCCTGGGGCGCCATCTGGGGATCATCCCGTTCGCCGTCCCGGAAGGCCTTGAGCGCCGCCTCCATCTCCGCGGCCGGCATGCCGGCGATGCTCGGGTACAGGCTGGGGATGCTGCTGTTCCCGCCCTGACCGTGACAGCCTGCACAGGTAGCGGCCCGGGCCTCGCCACGATCCTTGTCGCCCGGCTCGGCGTGGGCGGTGGCACCCAGACACAGGGCGGCGAAGAAGAGAGGAATTGTTTTATTGAGATTTTTCATGACGTTGCATACTCTCCACTGAATTATTGCGCATCTTTGTTACGCATATTGTGGTTCAAGCGCGCCGGTCCGTACTTGATCTGGAACAAGTTTTGACTTGATTCCCTGTGCTTTACTCGAAACCGGGCCTGGAGCAGTGATCTGCGGCCTCCCCCATCAGAAGGAGTCATTCACATGAGCAGAACGCAAGACAGTGGGTTGGAAGGGTTCAGACGAGACGGGATCGTCGCCGCCCGTCAGCTTGTGGAGGAATTTCGCTTTCGACTCGACGGCATCCCGGAGACGATTCACCTTCGTATCTACGGTGGCCCAGGGAATGCGCGTTTCGAAACCGAGCAAAGCCATTACCTGCAGGCACCCGGAATGGGCAGCCCGGATGTAACGGAAAAGGACGACTACGCCAGCGTTCGCGAAGCCGTTGACGATGTGCTTGATCACTTCCTGATTGCCTATCAGGAGGCCACCGCCGCCGGGCATGAACCGGACGAGAGCTGGCTCATGCCCAGCCGCGAAATGGAGGGGGACTGAAAGGCAGTCAGTCGGCGCTCAACACATCCATCATCCACTGATCGATCCGCTCGATCTGCTCCGGGCTCAGACTGTGTCCGACCGGGTACTCTTGCCACTCGACCGAATACCCAAGTGCGAGCAGGTGATCACGACTGCGCCGGGCCGCTTCCACCGGAACCACTTCGTCATCCTGCCCATGCATCATGAGAATGGGCGTGTTCCCGTTGGCCGAGCTGGCCGCCTCTGGCAGCTCATCGGCAAGCACCAGCTCACCGGACAGGGCAATGATGCCGGCCAGCGGCTGTTCGTGTCGCAGACCAACATGCAGCGCCATGGAAGCACCCTGTGAGAACCCGGCCAGCACGGTCTTGCCGGAAGGAATGCCCCGCTCGGCTTCACGCTGCAGGATATCCACCAGAAAGCGGGCGCTTTCCTCAATTCCGTCGCAATCTTCCGGCGCCTCCCCCGGCTGACCCAGGACATCGAACCAGGCCCGAGCCGGACGCTCTTCATCCACACTGATTCGCCGCATGGGGGCATTGGGTGCCAGGTAGTGAAGCCCCATCTCTCGCGACTGGCTCAGATTCTTGATCACGGCGTTCAGGTCGCTGGCGTTCACACCCAGGCCATGCAGCCAGATTGTCGCCGCCTGCACTTCTCGCCGAGTGAATACCTCCATAGTGGACATATCCTGCTGTTCAAACACGGCTCGCTCTCCTCGCCCGTTGATGATGCCGTCATTGTGGCGCAATACACGGCGTGCGCCTTGATCCAGGACAATTCAGGACGCATCACCCGGCAATGATCCGGATGATGCGTCCTGACCATCCACTCAGAATGAAGCGGCCAGACGCAGCCAGACGGTCCGCCCCGGCTCGGGAATCCGCCCTTCCAGGGCACCAAGCTCGGCCTCACCCCGCTGAATATGCTCGGCGTAGGCCCGATCCAGCAGATTGTCGACCCCGATACTCAGACGCAGCTCATCGCTGAGATGGCGACCGGCATAGGCCGACAACACCGCGAAGCCCGGGGTTTCTTCACTGTCCAGACCATAGATGGTGCCGTAGCCCGGGTGAATGCGGTCCTGTTTGGCGACGGCCCGAAGATGCAGACCACTGAAGTAATGGTCGTTCTCGTGGGCCAGGCCGAGGGTGATCTCGCCAGGGGGCGTCTGAGCCAGCGCCCTGTCATCGCTGTCATTGCTGCTGCGCAACCACACCAGACTGGAGTTGAACTTCCAGTGGTCGCTCAGGCGATACACCACATCCAGCTCGCCACCCTGCGTGCTGGCATCCACATTGCGCGCCTCCCGGTCTTCCCGGCCGGGCTCGATGATCAGAATGTGATCCCGAATCAGCCCGTAGAAGAGCGCCACATTCACCGTCACGGCGCTCCCCCGGTATTGCAGGCCCAGATCCAGCTGGGTAAGCGACTCGTCGTCCAGGTCGAACACCCGCCGACGCTCCCAGAAATCCGGGGCACGCTCGGCGTGGCCCAGCCCCACAAACAGGGTCAAGGGACGCGTGGCCATGTCCTGGCTATAGCGGATAAAGGCACTGTGCTGATCCGACTGCTCGCGACTGCCCGGCTCTGCACCGCCGAAGCCATCATCGTCCAGGGCCGTGGCCCGCGAGCGATCGGCGCGCAAGCCCATATTGAAACGGCTGCGTGGCGTGATCATGCGCTCGCCTTCCAGGAACACACCGTAGTCGAGGAACTCGGCCGTGTCCTCTCGCGGCACATCGCGAAAGGTGAAGGCATCCGAGCCCATCAGGCGATTGCCCCGGTGCCGGTTCTCCATCCAGTCGACACCCAGATCCATCTGCCAGCGTTCGGCCGGGGTCACGGTCGCCGTTGCCCGCAGGCCGTGGGTGCGGCGGTCCGGGTAACTCACCATGGGCATCATGGGCGGTGCCCGCAGAGTGTAGTTGTCCATGACGTGATCAATTTCGTTGTGGAACAGCACCCCCTCCAGTTCATCCAGCCAGCCGTTGATGTCCTGGCGGGAGGCACGCAGGCTGTAGCCGCTGCGCGCAAAGCGACTGCCATCCATGCCGCGATCGTCATAGGCCGCCTGGGCATCACTGCGGTCGTGACTGAACTCCACGTGCGTCAGGCTATCCGGGGTCCACCCCAGTACCAGGGTGTTGCTCCAGCGCTGATAGGCGGAATGCACCTGCTCACCATCGCCATCACGATAGTCATCCTGAGTGGAGGTGGTGGCGATCAGACGGGCAAAGCCTGTCGGCCCACCGGATGTCACCTCAGCGGTGAAATCCCGTCGCCCGAAGCTGCCCGCGGTGAAGCCGGCATAACCCTCGGTGGTGGTTTCATGGAAACGGCTGCGCTCACGCTCGAAGCGCACCACCCCCGCACTGCTCGCCCCATAGCGAACCGACTGGGGCCCCTTGATGACCTCGATGCGTTCATAGGCCTCGGGATAGACATAGGCGGTGGGCGGATCCATGCGTCCACCGCAGCCACCCAGTATCTGGGCATCATCCAACAGAATGTTCAGCCGTGAACCACCGAGACCACGCAGGGCAGGGTCACCACTGGTGCCGCCCTTGCGGCTGAGTGAAAAGCCGGGGATGGTCTTGAGATAGGCACCGCCATCATGGGCCGGCATGCCCACCTGTGGCTGGCGGGGATCAATGAAAAGGCGATAGGGATCCAGCATCACCGGCGCGGTCACCACGATGGTGTCCAGTCGCAGGGCCTGTCGCATGGCTTCGGCCTGGGCCAGCATGTGGCTGTGATCATGGGCATGGCCGTTGTCTTCGGGCGGTGTTTCATTCCGGGTTTCTGCCCAGACCGGGGCGCAGGCGAGCACTCCCGTCAGGGCGGCAATCAGATAGGTCTTCATGCTCCGTCCTCTGGTCGGATTCTTGATAGCGTCCTGCCAGTTGGCAGGTTGATCTCGAGTCAGAGACGGTGGGGTGGTGCGCGAACGGGCGGCAGGCGCAAGCCGATGGACGCCGGGATGGCCGCCCCCTCGGATTGCCGGAGGATGGGGAGAAGATCAGGCGCCTGCGCTGCAAGCGCGGTATCGATCAGGGCGTAGTCACTGGCCAGCGGCGACCAGGGGCAATGGGGAGCCGTGGCCTCGGCCTGATCCGAGTGAGGCCCATGGCCATGATGGTGGTGATGATCGTGGTCCGGGTGAACGTCCCCTTGCTGGACACGTTCAAGAAAGGCGGTATCCCAGCCCTGATCCGGACAGAACTCGAGCCAGCTTCCCTGCCCCGGCATGAAGCCCAGCGGCACCACGGCGCGCGTTGCGAGCGAAAGGCTCAGCAACAGCAATAGCAGAGTGCGTGAGGCAACCGTTCTCATGGGCTGTTTCAAAGACCTGTGGCAATTTCTGATGATCAGCTTAATGATCAAGGACGCCTTAAACCTTGTCCTGGATCAAATTCGTGCTGGAAGCCGGCCCGCGTCGAGAGTATTCAGAGTTCGGTGCGAACCTCGATCAGCTCCGGGAAGAACTGCAGATCCAGGGCCCGCTTGAGGAAGGACACCCCGGAGGAGCCGCCGGTGCCAGTCTTGTGACCGATAATGCGCTCCACCGTCTTCATGTGGCGGAAGCGCCAGAGCTGGAAGCTTTCCTCGATATCCAGCAACTTTTCGGCCATTTCGTAGGCATCCCAGTGGTTGGCGGTGTCACTGTAGATGCGGCGGAAGACCTCGGTCACGCCGGGGTGGGACTCGTAGGGCTCGGCCCAGTCGCGCTCGATCTTCTCGGCCGGCACGCCATGGCCACGGCGGGCGAGATAGCGCAAAAACTCGTCGTACAGGCTGGGGCTGTTGAGGATCCCGCTCAGCCAGGCATGGGTCTCGGGCTCGTGCTCAAAGACCTTGAGCATGTCGGCGTTCTTGTTGCCAAGTAGGAATTCCAGGCCCCGATACTGGGGCGACTGGAAGCCGGAGGAACCGCCCAGCACGCCGCGGAACTCGGCATACTCGGAGGGCGTCAGGGTCTCCAGCACGGCCCATTGCTCGAACAGCTGGCGCTGAATGAGCTTCACGCGGGCCATGATCTTGAAACAGGGCTCCAGGCGATCCTCCTGCACGTGCCTGAGGGCGGCACTCAGCTCATGGAGCATCAGCTTGATCCAGAGCTCGGAGGTCTGATGCTGAATGATGAAAAGCATCTCGTCGTGGTGGGGCGGGTCGGAGAGGGGGTGCTGGGCGTCCAGCAGCCGATCCAGGCCGAGATAGCCTGAATAGGTGAGCCGATCCTTCAGATCGGTGGAAATACCCGCTTCCAGATCCCGCCGGTTGGACATGCCCTGCTCTCCTGAGGATGCGTAACTGATGCTGGAGGGGAACTATACACGCCCCACCGCCGGGTAGAAATTGCAAACCACCCCTCAAGCCAAACCACGCCCATCGAAGCCGCTTTTCTCACTCCCCCACCCTTTTCAGAAAGGAGGCCCAAGGCATGGGTATCGCTCCCCAGGGCTGGGCAACCCTGCCACCCCACCCGGCCTCCTTGCTGAAAACGGTGGGGCTGTCGAGAGAAGCGGTCTCGATAAGCGCCTGATTACATCCCGCCCCGGACTTCAAACGGGCGTTCGAATGCGGGGCGGGGCGGGTTTTGCTAAACTTCGCGCGGCCGCGCCCGACGTGGTCCTTTTTCGAGCGCCCTGCGGGCCGCCCGGGAAAGGCCAAATCGGTGTGCCGGACATATATATAGTGTCGGCTCCCACCCCCGGCAACGCCGCCGGGCAGGGGCCGTCGTTCAACCCCGTTTCCCAGACCAGATTTCCTGCGGATGGCAGAAACGGGCGGGAGCCTGATGCCGCTGCCCGCCCCGCCCGGTGCTTTCACCGGCGGAGGTATGGCCAGCGGCGGGGCAAAACCGTTACGGGGCCGGCCAGACGACGCCAGCCCCTCATCACGGGAGGTAAGCCAGTGAGTATCGCGGCGACGTTCGAGATCCCCTTCGAGCAGTTCCTGGACCCGAAAGGCAAGCCGGTCAAGGACCTGCCCAAGTGGGCTGACAAGGAAGAACTGCTGAAGCTGTACAAGATGATGACCAAGGTGCGGGTCTTCGACACCAAGGCCATCGCCCTGCAGCGGACCGGCAAGCTCGGCACCTACGCATCCTGCCTCGGCCACGAAGCGGCCCACGTGGGCATCGGCGCAGCCATGATCGAGGAGGACGCTTTCTGCCCCATGTACCGGGAGTACGGTGCCCAGTTCATGCGCGGCGTGAAGATGTCCGAAGTGCTGCTCTACTGGGGCGGCGACGAGCGTGGCTCGAACTTCTCCGGCCCCCAGCACGACTTCCCCTGGTGTGTGCCCATCGCCACCCAGTACCTGCATGCCGCCGGCTCCGCCATGGCCTTCAAGTACCGGGGCGAGAAACGCGCCGCCGTGACCGTGATCGGCGATGGTGGCACCTCCGAGGGCGATTTCTACGAGGCCCTCAACGCCGCCGGTGCCTGGCAGCTGCCCTTCGTGGGCGTGACGGTGAACAACAAGTGGGCCATCTCCGTGCCCCTGTCCAAGCAGACCGCCTGTGAAACCCTGGCCCAGAAGGGCATTGCCGCGGGCATGGACTGCGTGCAGGTGGACGGCAACGATATCGTGGCCGTGCGCGACGTGATGCAGAACGCCCTGCACAAGGCCCGCGAGGGCAAGGGCCCGACCTTCGTCGAAATGCTGACCTATCGCCTGCACGACCACACCACCGCGGATGATGCCCGCCGCTACCGCTCAGACGATGAAGTGGAAGCCGAGCGCAAGAAGGAGCCGCTGATCCGCCTGCGTCAGTACATCACCGATCAGGGCTGGTGGGACGAGGATCAGGAAAAGGTTCTGCTGGAAGAGTGCAAGAAGGAAGTGGATGCCGCCGTGGTGGAATACCAGTCCATCGAGGCCCCGGGCGTGGAAGACATGTTCGATTATCACTTCGAGGAATTGACCGATCCGCTCAGCGAGCAGCGGGAAATCGCTATCAAGGAGGCCCGTCGCAATGGCTAAGGTCACTCTTATTGATGCCGTGAACATGGCCATGGCTCACGAGCTGGAGAACGACGACCGGGTCGTGGTCTTTGGCGAAGACGTAGGCGTCAACGGCGGGGTCTTCCGGGCCACGGCCGGCCTGCAGGAACGCTTCGGCGAGAACCGGGTCATGGACACCCCGCTGGCGGAATCCATGATCACCGGCATGGGCGTGGGCATGGCCGCCCAGGGCCTGCGCCCGGTGGCGGAGATCCAGTTCTCCGGTTTCATCTATCCGGGCTTCGACCACATCATTTCCCACGCCGCCCGCCTGCGGAACCGCACCCGTGGCCGCCTGAGCTGCCCGCTGGTGATCCGTGCGCCCTTCGGCGGCGGTATCCACGCCCCCGAGCACCACTCGGAGAGCACCGAGGCGCTGTTCGCCCACATTCCGGGCCTGCGCACCGTGATTCCGTCTTCCCCGCAGCGCGCCTACGGTCTGCTGCTGGCGGCCATCCGCTGCCCGGATCCGGTGATCTTCTTCGAGCCCAACCGCCTGTACCGGATGGTGAAGCAGGAAGTGGAAGACAACGGCGAGGCCCTGCCCCTGGATGTCTGCTTCGTGCTCAAGGAAGGCACCGACGTGACCCTGATCTCCTGGGCACCGGCCATGCATGAAACCCTGCAGGCCGCCAAGGAGCTGGAAGCCGAGGGCATCAGCTGCGAAGTGATCGATGTGGCCACCATCGCCCCGCTGGACATGGACACCATTCTGGAATCCGTGGAGAAGACCGGGCGTGCCGTGATCGTGCATGAAGCCCCGCGTAATGTGGGTGTGGGCGCCGAGATTGCCGCCAACCTGGCCGAGAAGGGCATTTATGACCTCAAGGCCCCGGTTCAGCGTGTCACCGGCTACGATGTGACCATGCCGCTGTTCAAGCTGGAAAAGCAGTACCTGCCGTCGGTGGCTCGCATCAAGGACGCCGTGCAGCGGACTCTGGAGGACTAAGGCCATGAAGACTTTCAATCTCCCGGACCTGGGCGAAGGCCTGCAGGACGCCGAGATCGTCGAATGGAAGGTCAAGGTCGGCGATACGGTCAATGTGGATGACCCGCTGCTGGCGGTAGAAACCGCCAAGGCGGTGGTGGATGTGCCCTCACCCGAGAGCGGCACCATCACCAAGCTGTACGCCAGGAACGGCGATGTGGTGGAAGTGGGCAAGCCCCTGGTGGATTTCGATGGTGAGCCGGACAGCGGCGATGCCGAGCCCGCGCCCGCCGAAGCCAAGGCCGAGAAGCCGGCGGAAGCCAAGCCGGCCAAGAAGAAGGCGGCCGCCACGGGCGGTGGCGTGGTCTTCAACCTGCCCGATCTGGGCGAAGGCCTGCAGGACGCCGAGATCGTCGAATGGAAAGTGGCCGAAGGCGATGAAGTGAAGGTGGATGATCCGCTGGTGGCGGTGGAAACCGCCAAGGCCGTGGTGGATGTCCCCTCGCCCGAGAACGGCGTCATCGGCAAGCTGCACGCCAGGAACGGCGATGTGGTGGAAGTGGGCAAGCCGCTGGTGACCTTCGGGGCCGCCGACGGCGGTGACGAAGCCCCGGCCAAGGCCGAGCCCGCCAAGGACGACGGCGAGCGTGAGGACGCGGGCAGCGTGGTTGGCAAGATGACCACCTCCGACGAGGAGCTCACCGAGACCGCGATCGTGCGCAAGAAGCGCAAGCGGGGCGGCACCG
This sequence comes from Natronospira bacteriovora, assembly GCF_030848495.1. Taxonomy (NCBI): domain Bacteria; kingdom Pseudomonadati; phylum Pseudomonadota; class Gammaproteobacteria; order Natronospirales; family Natronospiraceae; genus Natronospira; species Natronospira bacteriovora. Next base: position 85,383 of record NZ_JAVDDT010000007.1, on the reverse strand, counting down.
GCAAGGTCAAGGCCCTGCCCGCCGTGCGCCGCCTGGCGAAAGAGCTGGACGTGGACCTCAGCCGGGTCCCAGCGACCGGCAACAAGGGTCAGGTCACTGCGGCCGACGTGGAAAAGGCCGCCGCCTCCGGTGGTGCCCGTCGCCCGACTGCGGCTGCCCCGGCACCGGCCATGGGTTTTGCCGGTGGCATGGAAACGCCGATGGCCCCGCCACGGGACGACGTGGACTACGGCGTGCCGCAGCCCATTCGTGGCCCGCGCCGTGCCATGCACATGAGCATGTCCGCCTCCCGCGACCAGGTGGCCGCCTGCACCCTGTTCGACGATGCCGACATCCATTACTGGCAGCCCGGGCAGGACATCACCGGCCGCATCATCCGCGCCCTGGTGGCCGGCGTGCGCGCCGAACCGGGCATGAACGCCTGGTATGACGGTGAGAAGCGGGAGCGCATCCTGCACGAGAACGTGGATGTGGCCATGGCCGTGGACACCCCGGACGGTCTGATCGTGCCGGTGCTGCGCCAGGTGGATCAGACCGATGCGGCCGGGCTTCGCCAGAAGCTCAATGCCGTCAAGCAGGCCACCCGCGATCGCAGCGTGGCGCCGGAAGACATGAAGGATCCGACCATCACCCTGTCGAACTTCGGCATGATGGCCGGCCGCTACGCCACGCCGGTGGTGGTGCCACCCCAGGTGGCCATTCTCGGCACCGGTGGCATTCGCCACGATGTGGTGGCGGTCATGGGCGGCATGGAATGCCACAAGCGCATTCCCCTGTCGGTCACCTTCGACCACCGCTGCCTCACCGGCGGCGAAGCCTGTCGCTTCCTCAAGGCCGTCATCGACGACCTGCAGAAGCCGTTCTGAGCGACGACTGAAAGCGCAGCAAGCAAGCGAACCCCGGTGGCCAACGGCTGCCGGGGTTTTTTATTGCCTTTCCGTTTGAATCCGGCAAAAATCCCCCGTATCCCCATACATTAAGCGGCGAAAACCCGTTAGAATCGGGGCAGTTCGCCTGGGTGTCGGGCTGGCCCGTTCGGGACCGGCCCGTTTTCACATTTTACGGCGACATCACACCCCCGCTGACCCGACTGCCAGTTCAAGGATTCACTCATGGTGGCAAAGAAAAGCTCCGCAAGACGCGCCCGCACCCCACAGATCATTTCGGCCGCCCGCGACATGCTCGGCGACCGGTTCTCTGACCAGCATGAGACCTTTATCCGGCACTTCTTCCGCGCCGTGGCCCGGGAAGATCTGGCCACGCGCACCCCGAAGGATCTGGCCGGAGCCGCCCTGGCCCACTGGAAGTTCGGCCGTGACCGTGTGCCGGGCGAACCCAGCATCCGCATCTACAACCCGGATCGGAAACAGGATGGCTGGGAATCCCAGCACACCGTGGTGGAAGTGGTCACCGATGACATGCCTTTCCTGGTGGACTCCCTGTCCATGGCCCTCAATCGCAAGGGCTTCACCATCCATCTGACCGTGCATCCGCTGGTGCAGGTGGATCGCACGCCCAAGGGCCGTCTGCGCAGTGCCGTGGAACCTGGCGCGGACATGGGTGACAAGGGCTTCGTGGAATCCTGGCAGCAGATCGAAATCGACCGGGAAACCGATGAAGAGCGCCTGGAAGATCTTCGCCAGGAGCTGCTTCGGGTGCTGGATGATGTCCGCATGGCGGTTGAAGACTGGTCGGAGATGCGCCAGAAGGCCAATCAAATTCGCGTGGAACTGGAAACCGATCCCCCCAAGACCAGCAGCGATATCCGCGAAGTGATCAATTTCCTGGAGTGGATGGAATCCAACCACTTCACCTTCCTTGGCTACCAGGAATACCGACTCGATCACAAAGGCGGGCATCTGCGACTGCTGCCGGTTCACAAGAGCGGTCTCGGCATCCTCAGCAAGGAGCGGGAGAAGAGTGAGCCCCGCGACCTGCCCGAGCAGGTCCACGAACACGCACTGTCTTCCGAGCTGTTGGTCATCACCAAGGCGAACTCCTTCTCCACCGTTCACCGCCCCAGCTATCTTGATTACGTCAGCATCAAGACCTTCGATGACGAAGGCAATGTACTCGGTGAACGCCGTTTCCTCGGCCTGTTCACCTCCTCGGCCTACAGCCGTAGTCCGCGGGACATCCCGATTCTGCGCAGGAAGGTGGATGCGGTCATCAGAAAGGCCCGACTTCCCAACGCCAGCCATGCTGGCAAGGCATTGCTGCACATTCTCGAGACCTACCCACGGGATGAGCTGTTCCAGAGCACGGTGGACGAACTGTATGACATCAGCACCGGCATCGTGCAGCTGCAGGAACGCCAGCGGGTCAAGCTGTTCATCCGCCGTGATGCCTTCGGGCGCTTCTATTCCTGCCTCGTCTACGTGCCAAGGGAACGCTACAACACCCAGGTGCGCGAGCACATTCAGGCCATTCTGAAAGGTGAGCTCAACGGCCTGGGTACGGAATCCACGGTGGAAATCGACGAATCCATCCTCGCCCGTGCACACATCATCGTGCGCACCCAGCCCTGGACGACCCCGGAGTTCAGCGTTGCGGACATCGAGGAGAAGATCGAATACGTGGTGCGCTCCTGGCAGGATCACCTGCGCGATATTCTGGTGGATCGACTGGGCGAGGAGCAGGGCCTGAAACTGCACCGGCGCTACGCCAACTGCTTCCCGGCCGCCTATCAGGAAGACGTGACGCCCGAGGCGGCGGCCTACGATGTGCAGAAAATGGATCTGCTGCAGGATGACGACAGCATCCGCATGAGCCTGTACCGGCCCAAACCGCATCTGAAGAACCTGCTGCGCTTCAAGATCTTCCGCCGCGAACAGCCCATCCCGATTTCCGACATCCTGCCCATGCTGGAAAACATGGGCGTGAAGGTCATCGCCGAACGTCCCTATGAAATCGAGCTGGGTGATCTCTCCATCGTCTGGATTCAGGACGTGGAAATGATCAACGCCACGGGTGAGGACGTGGACCTGGAAGCTGTCCGCGAGATTTTCCAGGATGCCTTTGAACGCACCTGGAACGGGGATGCCGAGAACGACGGATTCCATCGCCTGGTGCTGTCGGCGGAACTGGACTGGCGGCAGGTGGTCATTCTGCGCGCCTACTGCAAGTACCTGAGCCAGACCGGCCTGCCCTTCAGTCAGAACTACATGGAGGACATCCTGGTCGGAAACACCGCCATTACCCGGGATCTGGTGGCCCTGTTCGAAACAGCCTTTGACCCGGACTTCGACGGTGATCGGGGCGCCGGCTGTCGTGAACTCGCCGAGCGCATCGGCAATGCCCTGGAAGACGTATCCAGCCTCGATGCCGATCGCATCCTGCGCGCCTACCTCGGCGTCATCCGCGCCACCCTGCGTACCAACTTCTACCAGCAGGGCCAGGATGGCGACTGGAAGTCCTATGTCTCCTTCAAGTTCGATCCGGCCAAGGTGCCGGAGCTGCCCCTGCCGAAGCCGGCCTATGAGATCTTCCTTTACTCACCCAGAGTCGAGGGTGTTCACCTGCGTGGTGGCAAGGTGGCCCGTGGTGGTCTGCGCTGGTCCGACCGGCGGGAGGATTTCCGTACCGAAGTGCTGGGCCTGATGAAGGCACAACAGGTGAAGAACACCCTGATCGTGCCCATGGGTGCCAAGGGTGGTTTCGTGGTCAAGCAGCCGCCACGCAATGCCACCCGCGAGGCGATGATGGCCGAGGTGGAAAACTGCTACAAGGACTTCATCCGCGGCCTGCTGGACATCACCGACAACCTCAAGGACGGCAAGATCGTGCCGCCGCCGGCCTGTGTCCGCCACGATGATGATGACCCCTATCTGGTGGTGGCTGCCGACAAGGGCACAGCCACCTTCTCCGACCTGGCCAATGCCGTCTCCGCCGAATACGACTTCTGGCTGGGCGATGCCTTCGCGTCTGGCGGCTCGGTGGGATATGACCACAAGAAGATGGGCATCACTGCCAAGGGTGCCTGGGAGTCCGTCAAGCGCCATTTCCGGGAAATGGGCATCGACTGTCAGAACCAGGATTTCTCCGTGGTGGGCATCGGTGACATGGGCGGTGACGTGTTCGGCAACGGCATGCTGCTGTCACGGCACATCAAGCTCAAGGCCGCCTTCAACCACATGCACATCTTCCTGGATCCGGATCCGGATCCGGAGGCAAGCTTCAAGGAGCGCGAACGACTGTTCAAGCTTCCTCGTTCCACCTGGGATGACTACAACAAGGAACTGATCTCCAGGGGTGGCGGTGTCTTCTCCCGCAGCGCCAAGAGCATCACCCTGCCAAAGGAAGTGCGGGAGATGCTGGACGTGGAAGAGAGCCGCATGACACCGCAGGAACTGATCCGCGCCATCCTCAAGTCGCCGGTGGACCTGATCTGGAATGGCGGCATCGGCACCTATGTGAAGTCGGTGGACGAGACCCACGCCGACGTGGGTGATCGGGCCAATGACGGCGTGCGCATCAACGGCTCCGCCCTGCGCTGCCGCGTGGTGGGTGAGGGCGGCAACCTGGGCCTCACCCAGCTTGGCCGAATTGAATATGCCCAGCGTGGTGGCCGGATCAACACCGACTTCATCGACAACTCCGGTGGCGTGGACTGTTCCGACCGGGAAGTGAACATCAAGATCCTGCTGAGCATGGTGATGGCCGATGGTGGGCTGAAACCCAAGCAGCGCGACAAACTGTTCATGGACATGACCAGCGAAGTATCCAACCAGGTTCTGCGGGACAACTACCTGCAGACCCAGGCGCTGTCCTTTACCGAAGCGCAAGCGGCCAACCGCCTCAACGAGCATGTGCATCTGATCCGCGTGCTGGAGCGCAGCGGTGACCTCAATCGCTCCCTGGAGTATCTGCCGGACGATGAAGGCATCAACGAGCTGCGCAAGTCCGGGCGTGGCCTGACACGACCGGAGCTGTCGATTCTCCTGGCCTATGCCAAGAATGACATCTACTCCGATTTGCTGGCGTCCGATGTGCCGGAGGACACCTATCTGGCCCGGGAACTGAGCAACTACTTCCCCACGCCCCTGCGTGACAAGTACCAGGATTACATGGAGCAGCACCGCCTGCGCCGGGAGATCATCGCCACCAGCATCACCAACAGCATGGTGAACCGCATGGGGCCAAGCTTCTCCCAGCGCATGCGCGACGACACCGGTGCGGATCATGCTTCCGTAACCCGGGCCTACACCATTGCCCGGGAGGCTTTCGGTGTGCGCGAACTCTGGCAGGCCGTCGAAGGGCTCGACAATCGGGTACCGGCCAGCATCCAGATTTCCATGATGGTTCAAATTGGTCGCCTGTTGCGCAATGCCACTCGCTGGCTGCTCAACCGGCCGGAGCGTCGCCTGGACATCGCCGAGCGGGTCAGCTTCTTCCAGGAGGGCATCGCTACCATGCGCGATGGCCTCATGGAACTGCTGCCTCAGGTGGAAATCAGCCGCATCGGCCAGAACATCCAGCAGTTCACGGACATGGCTGTGCCGGAACCGCTGGCCCGCCAGGTTGCTGTCATGGAATACCTCTATTCCGGTCTCGATCTGGTGGAGGTGGCCCATCAACGCGAAATGGACATACTCACCGTGGCCAAGGTCTATTTCGATGTGGGCAGCCATCTGCATCTGGACTGGATCCGGGAGGAGATCGAAGCCCTGCCGGCCGAAGGTCACTGGCAGTCCGTGGCCCGCGGGACCCTGCGGGAGAACCTCTTCAGCTATCGCCGTGATCTCACTGCCATCGTGCTGGATGTAACCGAGGACGAAGAGCTGCCACCCAATGAGCGGGCAGATGCCTGGTGCGCGGAGAACGATGAGCGCGTGATGCATGCCATGCGCATCATCGGTGACATGCAGAATGTGGGTGGCCTGGATTTCGCCACGGTCTCCGTCGCCCTGCAGGAGATCCGCAAGCTGGCGCAGGTGGAACACGCCTGAGCCCCGCCATGATCGGCTCTCATCGCCGGCCGCCTGTCCGTTTGCGCGGACAGGCGGCTTGACGCGACCCAGCGATCGTCCCATAAAGAGATAAAGAAGAAGCCAAATCGGACGGGAGGATTGCGCCCAGCGCGCCTGGCATGGAAATCACCAATCAGGTCATACTCTTCATTGGCATGATCTTTCTGGTCAGCATCCTGGCCAGCATCATCTCCGCACGTCTGGGCGCCCCGCTGCTGCTGGTCTTTCTGGTCATCGGCATGATGCTGGGCGAGGAAGGCCTGGGTATTCGCTTCGATGATATCCAGACCGCCCACCTGATTGGCAGTCTGGCGCTGGCCATCATCCTGTTCGACGGCGGCCTTCGCACCTCCACCTCCAGTTTCCGTGTCGGCCTGAAACCCGCCATTTCCCTGGCCAGCGTGGGGGTGTTGATCACCGCCGTCATTACCGGCCTGTTCGCCGCCTGGCTGCTGGAACTGCACTGGATTTACGGCCTGCTGATGGGCGCCATCATCGGCTCCACGGACGCGGCGGCCGTGTTTTCCCTGCTGCACACCTCGAAATTGGAACTGCAACAGCGTGTGGGGGCCACGCTGGAGATCGAATCCGGCAGCAACGACCCCATGGCCATCTTCCTGACCCTGGTCATGGTGGAGTTGATCATCTCCGGCCAGAAGCAGCTGGACTGGCTGATCAGTATCGAATTCATTCGCCAGATGGGCCTGGGCGCCATCATGGGGCTTGGGGGAGCGTGGCTGGCGGCACGCAGCGTCAATGCCCTGCCCCTGACACCCGGCCTGTACCCCCTGCTGGCCCTGGCGGCCGGCCTGTTGATCTTCGGCGCCACTGCCATGGTCGGTGGCAGTGGCTTTCTGGCCATCTATCTGGCCGGGATCGTACTGGGCAACACTCGGGTACAGTCGGTTCAGAACATCCGACGCTTCCACGATGGCATGGCCTGGATCAGTCAGATTGTCATGTTTCTGATGCTGGGGCTTCTGGTCACCCCCAGTGAGTTGCTCCATGTGGCACTGCCGGCGCTACTGATCGCCCTGGTGCTGATCTTCATCGCCCGTCCCATTGCGGTCTTCCTCAGTCTGATCCCCTTCCGCTTCGCATTGCGGGAACAGACCTTCATCGGCTGGGTGGGCCTGCGTGGGGCCGTGCCGATCATTCTGGCCATTTTCCCCCTGCTGGCGGGCATTCCCGAGGCACAGATATTCTTCAATGTGGCCTTCTTCGTGGTTCTGGTCTCTCTGATCATTCAAGGCTGGAGTCTCACGCCCGTTGCACGCCTGCTTCAGGTACAGATCCCGGCCAAGACCCATCTGGTACAGCGAGTGGAACTGGATCTACCGGGCCAGCCGGATTATGAGTTGGCCGGCTATCAGGTCGAGAAAGGGTCTTCCGCCCATGGTCGGGATCCCCAGCGCCTGGTGCTGCCGGATGGCGTCAAACCGGTGCTCGTCATCCGGCGGGATGAACTGAAGGGCCCGGAGGAAATCACCTCACTGGACGTGAGGGACACCATATACCTGGTAACACCCCTGAAGCATCTGGAGCTGCTGGATCGACTGTTCGTTTCCAGAGAGGCTCCACAGCTGGCGGATGATCGGCGCTTCTTTGGTGAATTCACTCTGGATGGAGCCGCCCGGCTTTCCGATGTGGCTGCCATGTACGGGATTACTCCCCCCGAGGGCAGCGAAGATCAGACGGCTGCGGAATTCCTCATTGACCGCTTCGGCAAGCCAGTGGTGGGTGACCGGGTCCGGATTGATTCGGTTGAGCTGGTCATTCGAAAGATGAACGGCGATCAACCGGAAAAGGTGGGTCTCAAACTGCTCTGATGCCGGCTTCAACGCCTGGGGGCAACACCTCGCGACAGGCGTGACAGGCCGACCTTCCGACCCATGGCCTGGCGCACAAACCAGCGCCGAAGCGGGCCGAGGCGATCAAGACCCAACAGAGCGGTGCTTCGCAATGGGCCGACCCCGGGCAATGCCAGTGTAAAACCCTCCACCAGACCCCGGGTCCAGCTGCCTGTCCAGGCAATATCACGGTCACGCTCACGGGCATGGGTCTGCAGCAGTGTCGGCGATCCAGGGTCACCGGACTGAGCGGCCGTTTCAATCAGCCGTTCCGCCAGATCCCCAATCCCGCGCAAGGCCAGGTTGAAACCCTGTCCGGCCACCGGATGCAGAGACATGGCGGCATTGCCCGCCAGCACCACTCGCTCATCCACCAGGCGACGGGCGCGAACCTGGAACAGGGGATAGACCGAGCGTTCCCCTATTGCCCGGAATGCGCCCAGGTGGGAGCCGAAGCGCGCTCGCAGCTCCCCCAGCAAGCGGGACGCATCCATCTGCTGACAGGCTTCCGCCTCCTCCCGTGCAAGACTCATGACCAGGTTCATGCGGTGCCGGACACCGTCGGCCTCCGGCAAGGGCAGCAGGGCCATGGGCCCCTGCGGCGTGAAACGCTCGAAGGCCCAGCCCTGATGCGGTCTTTCAACTTCCAGATTAGCCACCAAAGCCACATGGGGGAAGCGCACGGTCTGAGCGGGAATCCCCAGGGCGTCCCGTAGCCGAGAGCGCGCACCATCCGCCACCACCACAAGATCGGCACACCATTCCCGATCCGCGCTGTCCCGCACGCAGACGGGTTCGTCACTGTTTGCCGGTCGCTGGATGGCGCTCACGCCCGCCTTGATCAGGCTGACGTTATCACAGCCCGCCAGGTGCTCAGACAGTGCCTGACCCAGCAGGCGGTTGGGCAGCACATGACCGAGGGCATCAACGCCAAGATCATCAGCGTGCAGGCGCGAACGGCCGAAACGGCCCTGCTCAGAGACATGGATGTGGCGGATGGCACTGGCTCCGTCGGCCAGGGTTTCCCACAGACCCACACTGTGGAGAAACTGGCGTGATGACCAGGACAAGGCCGTTGCCCGCTCGTCGAAACTGGGGTTTTCACCGCTGGACAGCGGTGCCGGTTCAATCAGGCCAATTCGCCATGGGGTAACCGACAGGGCAAGCGCCAGACTCGCACCGACCATTCCACCGCCGGCGATCAGGACATCAAAATCAACGTCGCTCCGCGTTGAGCTGCCCCTGCTCATGCCGCCCTGGCTCCCGACATTTCGGCTTCCACTTCCCTTGCGCTGCGTGGCAAACCAACGGAGAGCAGCTCATGGCCCTCGGATGTGATCAGCACATCATCCTCGATGCGGATGCCGATGCCCCGCCAGCGGGCATCAACCGCGCTACAGTCGGCATTGATGTAGATTCCCGGTTCCACTGTCAGCACCATGCCGGCTTCCAGCTGGCGCCAGTGGCCATCCACGCGATACTCACCCACATCGTGCACATCCAGGCCCAGCCAATGTCCGGTCCGGTGCATGAAATAGGGGCGATAGGCTTCCGAGGCCACCAGCTCATCCGGGTGCCCCTCGAGTATGCCGAGATCCACCAGACCCTGGGTGATGACCTCGATGACCCGTGCATGGGCATCATTCCAGCCGGCCCCGGGTCGGAGGGTCTCGAAGGCGGCATCCTGAGATGCCAACACCAATTCGTACAGGGCCTGCTGTTCGCGGCTGAATCGACCGTTCACCGGGAAGGTGCGACTGATGTCCGATGCGTACAGCTCATATTCACAACCGGCATCAATGAGGAGCAGATCACCATCCTTGAGGGGCGCACGATTGTGAATGTAATGCAGGGTACAGGCGTTGGGGCCACCGGCCACGATGCTGGGATAGGCCGCCTCAAGTCCGTGGCGGCGGAAAGTGTGCAGCAACTCGGCCTCGATCTCGTATTCCATCATGCCAGGCCGACAGGCCCGCATGGCACGAAGATGGGCCTCCACGGAAACAGCCGCCGCACTCCGCAAGGCTCGAATCTCCTCCCGGCTCTTGTAACAGCGCATGTCCTGGAGGACATGGTCGAGCGCAACGATCTGGTGTGCCTCATGACCACCCTCGCCCTTGTCCTTCAGGAGATTCACCCAGGCCAGCAGGCGCTGATCGAAATCACGATGCCGGCCCATGGCGTAATAGATGCGTTCACGCCCTTCGAGCAGACCGGGCAGAATGTCATTGAGATCATCGATGGGAAAGGCGTCATCGGCACCGAAGGCCGCACACGCGCCTTCAGGACCGGCCCGGGGCCCATCCCAGGCTTCATGGTGAGCATCCTTGTCGCGACAGAACAGGATGTATTCCCCATGCGCCCGGCCGGGTGCAATCACCGCCACCGCGGACGGCTCATCAAAGCCGGTGAGATACCAGAAATCGCTGTCCTGGCGATAGGAATGAAAAATGTCACGGCTGCGCCGCCGCTCCGGCGCGGCAGGCAGGATGGCCACCGCGCCCGGCCCCATGGTCTGCATGAGTTGACGGCGACGTCGGGCAAACTCACGCTGGGACGGCATCGCTCGCTCCCTCAGTGGCGTGTGCCACTGTCCGGCTGCGGGGCCGCCAGCCTGAGTTCATCATGAACCAGCTGGGCGGCGACACGCAGGTACTCGATGATCTCGGCAAAGGCCACTTCATCCTGCTCATCACCCTCCCCTTCCGGCGCTTCCACCTGCGCAAGGCGAGCCAGATCGTCCAGCACCTCGCGGACCTGGGATGGAAGGCTGTCGTGTCGGCCTGGACGCGCCATGCTGAAACCATAGAGAAAGCCCTGCGACCACAGGCCCAGGGCACGGGCCCGTTCGGCCAGCGGGGCTTCGTCACCCGGTAACAATGGCTCGAAGCGCAACTGGAGGTCCGCCAGTCCGGCAACCGTGCCATCAAAAACAGCGTTCAGGATCGGGCTGGCATCCGCCGGCATCGATACCACACCCTGAGCACTGTCATCCGCCTTCAGACACATCTTCAGCCAGCGATCACGCCAGTTCTCATCCGGCGCAGCGGCCAGCAGCCCCACGAGGGTGCCGTGACTTTCACTGGCTTCGGAGAGCCCCTCCATCTGTTTCAGCGCGCGGCTGACCTTGTCAAAATTCGGGATATCCAACAGAAGACTCCAGCCGGGGTGACCATTCAGCCTGTCAGTTTACCATCCTGCTGTCGATCCGAGACGGCGACCGGAGTTGATTCCCGCCGCTCACCGTCCTATAGTTCCAGCATGAGCGAAAACAGCCCACAGAGAATCCTCCAGCAGGAGCTGGAGCGCCTGGAAGCCCGCATCGACGAACTGGTCGAGGAAATCGCGCGGCTGAAGGAAGAGAATGACTCTCTGCGGGCACAACAGGGCAATCTCGCCACCGAGCGTGCCTCCCTGCTGCAGAAGAACGAACAAGCCCGCCACCGCGTCGAGGCCATGATCAGCCGCCTGAAGTCGCTCGAACAGGCCTGAGCTGGCAACGATGTCCGATACCACCCAGGTCAATGTCCGGATCCTGGAAAAGGAATACCAGTTCGCCTGTCGCGAAGAAGAACGGGTGGCGCTGCTGCAGGCAGCCGACTATCTGGATCGCCTGATGCGCGAGATCCGGGCCAGTGGCCGGGTGGTGGGGCTGGATCGGATTGCCGTCATGGCGGCGCTGAACATGGCCAATGACCTGCTGCACCAACAGGGCAATGAAAACGCACTGGCGGAATCTGCCCTTGAACGCGTGCGCAAACTCCATCAGCGTCTGGATTCGGTCACCGGCAAGCCGGAGTGATGCCCCGGCCGTCCGAAAAGTGCCAGCGGCCGCTGGCAGTCACCCGCCTTGAAATCCATAATGCAGATCAAGGAACATGTGGCGCCCGAGGGCGTCCAATGGTCTGGCATCTCCTGCGGTGTTCGACACGGGCTGGGTTACCCCTCGAGCCTTAAGCAATACCCAAGGGCTGCACCTGCGGTGCCAGTGCGCATGTCCGCCAGCGAGCGGAAAGCCTGAGGCACGGCGGAAGGCCCCACTTGAACCATCGGTTCAAGGGCGAAGGCTCGTGACGGCACAGGTGGGAGATGCCCCTTTTTTTCGGGAAACTCAATGGCGTCAGCCACTGACATTCGCCGACGAATGCGTTCCCGCCGCCGGGCGCTGACGCCCCAATGGCATCGTCGCATGAGTGATCGCCTCTGTACGCGGCTTGTCACCTCCCCTGATTATCTCAAGGCCCATGACGTGGCCGCCTACCTGGCCTTTGGTGGAGAGCCCGACCTTGCACCACTGATGCACCACGCCACTTCCCACGGCAAACGCATCTATCTGCCGGTTCTCACCCAGGACAGGCGCATGATCTTTCGTGAATGGACTCCCGACGTGGTGATGGAAATCAATCGTTTCGGCATCGCCGAGCCACAACGGGGCGGCCGCGAACGGGACGGACAGCATCTGGATCTGGTTCTGACGCCCCTGGTCGCCTTTGATGCCGCCGGAAACCGCATTGGCATGGGGGCGGGTTTCTACGACCGTACCTTCGCCTTCAGGCGAATGCGGCAGCACTGGACGGGGCCGCGACTGGTTGGCGTGGCCTGGGCTTTCCAGGAACAGGATCGGATCGAATCCATGCCATGGGATGTTCCTCTCGATGCCGTGATCAGTGAACAGGGCTGGACACGGCCGGAATGATCACTGGATCCTGTACGCTGTAAACCTTGTAACCACCCCTTCTGAAGCAGGAGAAAGCGAGCAATGCAGTACTGGCTGATGAAATCCGAACCCGACGAGTTTGGCATTGACGACCTTGAACGTTGTCCTGACGCAACAGCTCATTGGGATGGTTGCCGCAATTACCAGGTACGGAACATGATGCGGGACGAGATGAAAGTTGGCGACCGGGCGCTCTTCTATCATTCCAACACCAAGCCGCCAGGTGTCGCCGGCATCATGGAAATCGTGCGTGAAGGGTATCCGGACCATACCGCTTTCGACCCCGAAGATCCCCATTATGACCCCAAGAGTGACCCGGACAAACCGCGCTGGTTCATGGTGGATGTGCGTTTCGTGGAGAAATTCCCCCATTACATCCCGCTTTCAGAGCTCAAGAAACAGGATGCGTTGGCCGACATGAAGATCCTGCAACGCGGTAATCGACTCTCGATTACGCCGGTCAGCAAGAAAGAGTGGAACCGTATCGTGAAAATGGGCCGGGGAAAATGAATGCAAGCCTCCGTCAGGCATTTGCAATGAAGGGATTTTCGCTGTAACAATCCATGCATAACAATCCTGGAAATCTGTCAAGTGTCGTATATACTCAGTGGCGAGTATCTTCTCTCGGAGGTAAAACATGGCAACTCGCAAGAAGACGACCCGCAAGAAACGTAGTGCGACCCGTCGCAAGAAGACGGCTACCCGTGCAACGACTCGCAAGAAGGCCACTCGCAAGAAAGCGACCCGGAAAAAGGTCACTCGCAAGAAGCTGACCAAGAAGAAGGCTTCCAAGAAGAAGGCCTCCAAGAAGAAGGCCTCCAAGAAGAAGGCCTCCAAGAAGAAGGCCTCCAAGAAGAAGGCCTCCAAGAAGAAGGCCTCCAAGAAGAAGGCCTCCAAGAAGAAGGCTTCCAAGAAGAAGGCTTCCAAGAAGAAGGCTTCCAAGAAGAAGGCCTCCAAGAAGAAGGCTTCCAAGAAGAAGGCCTCCAAGAAGAAGGCCTCCAAGAAGAAGGCTTCCAAGAAGAAGGCTTCCAAGAAGAAGGCCACTCGCAAGAAAACCACCCGCAAGAAAACCGGACAGCGCCCCAGCGCTCGCCGACTTGCGGTGCGTCGTCAGCGGCGAAAGAGCTGAAGCGGGCCATTTCCGCTGCGAAGCCGCCCTTCGGGGCGGCTTTTTTATGCCCGGCTGCGACGCGGGCGACACATGAGCGGGTGCCGGCTGCCCCATGGCCGCGTCAGGGAGATGGCTGGAGGCCGGCCGAGGGGAGGCGGTATACTGCCGGCTCATCTTGATCCCCAGCCAGGAGTCAGTGCATGAGCTCAGATGCCGCCAAGCGGGAAGCCGCCCGCGCCGCCCTGAAATTCGTCGAGGAAGGCTGCATCCTCGGTGTCGGAACGGGCTCCACCGTGAATCATTTCATCGATCTGCTGGCGGCCGAAGGGCCGAGTATCCGCGCTGCGGTCTCCAGTTCCGACGCCAGCACCCAGCGGCTGCAGGAGCATGGCATCGAGGTCATGGAGCTCAACAGCAGCGGTGATCTGGATCTGTACGTGGACGGTGCGGATGAAAGCAATCGCCTCCTGCAGCTGATCAAAGGCGGGGGCGGTGCCCTGACCCGAGAAAAGATCATCGCGGCAGCCTCGCGGAAATTCGTCTGCATCGCGGACCGCAGCAAGCTGGTGCGCGCCCTGGGGGCCTTTCCTCTGCCGGTGGAGGTCATTCCCATGGCCCGGAGCTACGTGGCCCGGAAACTGAAGGCGCTTGGCGGCATTCCCAACTGGCGCGAAGGCTTCGTTACCGACAATGGGAACCAGATCATTGACGTCTCCGGCCTGACCATCTCCGAGCCCATCAAGCTGGAAGACACCATCAATGCCATTCCCGGCGTGGTCACCGTGGGCCTGTTCGCCCGCCGTGGTGCGGATGTGCTTCTGTTGGGCGGCGAGGATGGGGTGGAGCGGATTGATCGGCGGTGACGACCTGGTTCGGTCTGGGCTCCGTAGGAGCGGATTTATCCGCGATTCCAATCGATCCGGTTGGCGCGCCGCTGTCTAAATGCCGGCGCTAGAGGCGGAAGTGCAGATCTTAAGCGTGTTTTATTCGGTGAGCCCGCTATCGCGGGCTCAATCTTTTTGGGGGACTAGGATTGCCAGGCGCTTCCCTGCGCCTGGTCCTCCGCTGTCGCTACGGACTCCGTGCTGCGCACTCCGCGACAAATCGCTCCCGGCGATTTATTGTTCGGCCCTTCCCTAGGCCTCACCCCTCCGCTGCGCTCCGGGGCTCCGTGCTGCGCACTTCGCGATAAATTGCTCCCGGCAATTTATTCGAACCGGGGTGCCGCTCGGGGTGGGTATGCCTCGATCTAGGCCGAGCTTGGTGACGGGCCGTGCTTGCCTTGGCCGAAGGTTCGAATAAAACCCACCAGCCATAAAAAAACCCCACCTGGTCGGTGGGGTCTTCATGGCTGGGGGACTAGGATTCGAACCTAGATTGACGGAGTCAGAGTCCGCTGTCCTGCCGTTAGACGATCCCCCAATAAACCGGGAACCGGCAGTAATCCAATTAACGCTTGGAGAACTGCGGAGCGCGGCGGGCTTTGCGCAGGCCGACCTTCTTGCGCTCGACCTGACGGGGGTCACGGGTGACCCAGCCAGCCTGGCGCAGCGAGCTGCGCAGGGCTTCGTCGTATTCCATCAGTGCACGGCTGAGGCCGTGACGAATGGCGCCGGCCTGGCCGGTGCTGCCACCACCGGCCACGGTGATGGTGACGTCAAAGTTGTCGACCATTTCCAGGCGCTCGAGCGGCTGACGCACGATCATCCGGGCAGTCTTGCGGCCGAAGTATTCGTCCAGCGGCTTGCCGTTGACGATGATCTGACCACTGCCCTGACGCATGAAAACGCGGGCGGTGGAGGTCTTGCGACGGCCGGTGCCGTAATACTGTTGCTGTGCCATGATTTCTCGCTACCGATCTGCTCGGAAAATTCAGACTTCCAGCGGCTTGGGCTGCTGGGCGGCGTGCTGATGATCGGGGCCGGCGTATACCTTCAGCTTCCGATACATCTGACGGCCGAGAGGGTTCTTGGGCAGCATGCCCTTCACGGCGAGCTCAATCACCCGCTCCGGACGTCTTTCGATCATCTCGGAGAACGAGCGGCTCTTCATGTGACCCACATAGCCGGTATGCCAGAAGTACTGCTTGTCCTGGGCCTTGTTGCCGGACACGCGCACCTTCTCGGCGTTGACCACGACGATGTAATCGCCGGTGTCCACGTGAGGCGTGTATTCGGGCTTGTGCTTGCCGCGGAGACGGCGGGCGATCTCGGTGCACAGACGACCGAGGGTCTTGCCTTCGGCGTCCACGACATACCAGTCACGCTTTACAGTCTCCGGCTTGGCGGAAAACGTCTTCATCTTGGATCCGCTCCAACACCTTGAAAAATTACGGGATTTCCGGGGCGAGCGTACTTGCGCCCTTGGGCCTGCCAAACGACGGCGAGGCACGCAGCTCCCGCTAAAGGGCGGCAATTGTACAGCGGCCCCGGACGCTCCGCAAGCCCCGCACCCCGGAAAATAAGGCCCGCGGGCCAGGGAAATATCAGATTCGGAGATCGTCCACCGGGCGCCCGGCGATCAGATGCTCGTCAATGATCCGGTCGACGTCATCCCGTGACAGGTAGGTGTACCAGACACCTTCCGGGTAGACGACGATCACCGGGCCCTCCGAGCAGCGATCCATGCAACCGGCTGCGGAAGCCCGCACACCACCCGGGCCTGACAAATCCAGCGCCCGGAGGCGATCCCGAGCGTACTTGCGCAGTTCCGAGGCACCATGATCCCCGCAACAGGCCCGGCCGTCACGGCGTTGATTGGTGCAGAAGAAGGCATGGCGCTGGTAATGGCTCATGACAATTCAGAAACTGTAGCTCAGGCCCACGCTGGTCACCGTCTGGGTGCGCGGGATATCCGGGGATGCAGGCTGGCTGTTATGAATGAATTCCAGCGAAAGGGTGAGAGCCAGCTCCCCCACCAGCGAGGCCGAAACGGAGGTGATGGACTCGGAACGGGTATTCTCTTCGCTGTCCAGGGCTCGATCCACCTGGATGGTCTGGCTGAGACGAGCGGAATCACTCATCTTCAGATCGTAGTCGAGACCAAGACGCAGAATCTCGGTGCGCTCAGTGGGCAGATCATCACGGAAACGAACCTGGCGGGCACCCAGACCGACCTCGGTATCCAGTTGTTGACGATCGGTTCGCATCAGGCGACGACCATAACCCAGCGCTTCCACCGTGCGCAGATCAATATTGTCGATACGGTTTTTCTCGGAATTGACGGCCGCGAAAACGTAGTCGTTGTCGTCAATATTGTATTCGCTCTTGAAATTGAGCTGATAGCGCTCGGCCGTCGTCGTCTCCCCCTCCTTGCCCTGGTTGGCACGCGCCTCAATGGCATGCCCCCAATCACCCTTGCCAAAACCCAGCAGAATCCGGGAATTGAGAATTTCCTGCTCGGTGGTACGGCGCAGCTGCTGGTAGCTCAGTTCCGCGCGGCCGCCGAAACGCACGCCGTTGAGAATCTCCTCGTTCATGGCCACTTCCCCCTCATCCGGGCGTTCCACCGTGCCCCAGATGCTGTCCGTACCAGCCTGGGCGGAGAAAGGCACCATGAGAACGAAGGGAACAAGGGCTTTGAGTGCGCCGGACTGTCGCAATGGCCTCTCCGTGAATTGCCGTATCGGGGCAGTCGCCCGCCGATGAAAGTGACGAAATTCCCGCGCCGTGCGCACGCCGTTTGGGAACGACTGCAGCCAATGGGCGCCGAAGCGTTATGATAACCGCATGAAACGCTCCATTCCCAGCCAAAAACACGCCCGAATGCCCGAGCGGCCCACCCAGTCGAATGGACGGGCGGCGAATGGACGGGTGGAATTCCCGCTGGCTGACGCGGATCTCTGCGTAAAGTGCGCCCTGTGTCTGCCCCATTGCCCCACCTATCGCCTGTTTCAGGACGAGAGCGAATCACCGCGTGGGCGCATCGCACTGATGCAGGGGCTGGCGACGGAACAGCTCGACCCGTCGGCAAAGCTGGCCCGGCACCTGGATCAATGCCTGGGCTGTCGTAACTGTGAACCGGTCTGCCCGGCCAAGGTTCCCTACGGCCGCCTCATTGACCACGGTCGCGCACTGCTGGCGGCTCAGCGACCGCGTCCCCGCATCGAGCGCCTGGCCGCCTGGCTGTTTGCACGTCCGGCCTGGCTGCGGCGCCTGGTGACACTGCTGCGCTGGAGTGAACGCCTGGGCCTGCGCACCCTGACGAGAATGGCCGTGCTTCCGCTCATGCCGGCCCTGAAGCGCCTGGAGCGGCGACTGCCCGCCACTCGGAAGGCACCACCCTCCCGTCCCGCGAGATCCGGCCAAGGCAAGCCGGTTCAGCTCTTTCTCGGCTGCATTGCCGAGCAGATTGATCCCGACGTGAGCTCGGCCATCATCCGTCTGCTGCAGGCGACAGGCCATGAAGTGCAGATTCCGGTGGACCAGGGCTGCTGCGGCGCGCTGGCCCAACACGGCGGTGATCTGTCCGGCGCTGCCCGCCTGAGCACGCGTAACGTCAATGCCTTCACGGGCGAAGCGCCCGTTCTGACCAGCGCCACCGGCTGCGCGGCAACCCTGATGGAGTATCCGGAACTGGATGACGGCGCCGCTCACGTCAACTTCGCGGGGCGGGTCCGGGATGTCAGCCAATATCTGTCGCGGCTGGATCGGATCCACTCCCTGGACTGGAAGGCACAGCATGCCCGGATCCTGGTGCATCAGCCCTGCAGCCATCGCAATGTGGTGGGCGGAACCGATGACGTCCGGGCGTTGCTGTCGGCGATCCCCGGGCTGGAGCTGACGACCCTGGACGGGAAGGGACAATGCTGTGGCGCGGCCGGCGCCTACCTTCTGACCCAGCCGGATATCGCCGACCGGCTCGGCCGTTCGCTGGCCGATCAGGTCTGCCTGCACAGACCCGATGTGGTGATCACCAGCAACATCGGCTGCAAACTGCAGTTGCGGGCCCAGCTTGCCGAGCGCCTGCCGCATTGCGAGGTTCTGCATCCCGTGGAACTGCTCGCCCGCAGCCTGCCCGACAAGGCGTGACTGGGTTATCATGTGACCCATGAATGAACGAACACTTTCTCCCCTGGATCAGTTACTCTCCGGCCTCGACCGCGGCCTGCGTACCATGTTCGCCGGGCAGACACGCAGTGCGCGCCCCAGCCCCGGGAACGCACACCCGGATGCGGAACTCAGTGAGTCAGAACGACGGCATGTGGCCGGGCTGATGCGAATCAATCACGCCGGTGAAGTTGCCGCCCAGGCTCTATACCAGTCACAGGCACTGACGGCCCGGGATCGCCAGGTCGCCGAGCGCATGCAGGCAGCCGCGGATGAAGAGGTGGATCATCTGGCCTGGTGCGGTGCCAGGCTGGAAGAACTGGGTGAAGGCCCCAGCAAGCTAACCCCTGTCTGGTACACCGGCGCCTTCACCATCGGCACCGTGGCCGGCGCCTTCGGGGATCGCTGGAACCTGGGCTTCGTGGCCGAGACCGAGCGCCAGGTCTGCCACCACCTGGAAGACCACATGGGCCGGCTTCCCGCCCAAGACAAGCGCAGTCGGGCCATTCTGCAGCAGATGCACACCGAAGAAGATGAGCACCGGGAAAATGCCCTGAACGAGGGCGGCAGTGAACTACCGGCCCCCGTGAGAGGGATGATGTGGGCCGCCTCACGGGTGATGACGACCCTCGCCTATCGGCTCTGAGCTACAAGCTGCAAGCTGCTCAGTGCATACCGAGAGTCTCTCGCAATGGATTGAATCGCAGGGGCACTCCTCTACTCGCAGAGAGCAGGAACAGAGTACGGGCTGCTTGAAGCTTGTAGCTTGAGGCTTGTAGCTAGCGGCCTCCGGCCGCTATCGCATATCCCGCCCGTAGAAGATTTCCTGCATTTCCCGCTCCACGCGCTCGACGATCCTGTCGGCTTCCTCGTCGCTCACTTCCTTCTCGCCCATGCCGAAAAGGTAATCATTCAGCTCGAAGTCCTTGAGCATCATCTTGGTGTGGAACATGTTTTCCTGATACACGTTCACGTCCACCATCTGGTAGCGCTCCCGGGTATCCTCGGAGAGGAAGTTCTGGATGGAGGTGATGTCGTGATCGATGAAGTGCTTGTGGCCGTCCACGTCACGGGTAAAACCCCGCACCCGGTAATCGCACATCACGATATCCGATTCGAATGAGTGGATCAGATAATTCAGGGCCTTCAGCGGACTGATGCGGCCACAGGTGGACACGTCGATATCCGCACGGAAGGTGCTGATGCCCTCATGGGGATGGCTCTCCGGATAGGTATGAACCGTGATATGGCTCTTGTCCAGATGCCCCACCACGGCTTCCGGCAGCGGCCCCGGCTCTTCCAGCGCCTGCTTGGCGGCCTCGGCTTCAGTCACCGGCTCCTCGGAAATGAGAATGGTCACGGAAGCGCCCTCCGGCTCGTAATCCTGCCGCGCCACATTGAGGATATTGGCACCGATGATGTCCGATACGTCCGTGAGGATCTGGGTCAGGCGCTCGGCATTGTAGGCCTCGTCGATATAGGCGATGTATTCCTGACGATGCTGCTCGGTTCGCGCATAGCAGATGTCATAGATATTGAAGCTCAGGGTCTTCGTCAGATTGTTGAAACCATGCAGCCGAAGCCTGTCCATGCGGCGCGTCCTCTGATGTGCGGGAAATATCGGGCGTGAACCGCCAATTATCCAGATTGCGGGGGTGCGGGAAAAGCAATTTTTCCGAATTCCTACTCTGCCCGAAGCGCGGCCCGGTTGCCAAGGCGGGCGACAGGCGGTAAAAGAAGGGTTGCGGCCGGCAACCGCATGTGCTCAGGGAATGGGCGCAGCATCAAGGGCATCGAGCGACGCACCCAGGCCAGCGACGGCCAACTCGAAACCATTGATACTGAACGACCTCAGTCTCTGTCACAGGCGGAATTCAGCGCAATGAACCAGGAAATCAGCCTCACGCTGCAGGCCGAAGACATGGATTGGTTCCTCTCGCACTGCCATGTCCGGCGCCTGCCGGCCCGCAAATTGGTCATCCATGCCGGTGCAGCCCCGGACTCACTCTATTTCATCGTCGAGGGCTCGGTCACCGTGCTGATCGAGGACGAGGAAGGCAATGAGGCGGTGGTGGCCTACCTGCACGAGAATGAATTCTTCGGCGAAATGGGCCTGTTTGATGCCGAAGCCACCCGCAGCGCCTTCGTGCGCACCCGCAGCGAATGCCAGATCGCCGAGATCAGCTACGCCCGCTTCCAGCGCCTGTGTTCACAGAAACCCGAGATTCTCTTTGCCGTGGCGCGCCAGCTGGCCCGACGCCTGCAGAAGACCACCCGTCGCCTGGGGGATCTGGTCTTCCTGGACGTGACCGGCCGGGTCGCGGCGGCCCTGCTGGAAATGAGCCGCGAGCCCGATGCCATGACCCACCCGGAGGGGATCCAGATCCAGCTCAGCCGGCAGGAACTGGGGCGCCTGGTGGGCTGCTCACGAGAAATGGCCGGACGCGTACTCAAGGCCCTGGAAGAACAGGGCCTGGTCCGGGCCGAAGGCAAGAAAATCATCGTCCTCGGCGCCGGGCCCGGCGTGGACAGCGAAGGACTGGCGTCGGAGTGCGGGGGACGGGATTGACGGTCTGAAAACCTTTAGCCGCGAGATGCACGCGAAATGGACGCTAGATTTGGGCCGTGCCTGGTGGGCCGCCGTGCTGCTTCGGAGGGGCCGTGCCTGGGGATGGCATGAGGGATATTGA
Organism: Natronospira bacteriovora; assembly: GCF_030848495.1. Taxonomy (NCBI): domain Bacteria; kingdom Pseudomonadati; phylum Pseudomonadota; class Gammaproteobacteria; order Natronospirales; family Natronospiraceae; genus Natronospira; species Natronospira bacteriovora. The sequence continues at coordinate 63,998 of NZ_JAVDDT010000007.1, read as the reverse complement.
CCACGAAATGAACACTAAATGGACACAAGATAAGGCTTGGCACTGCGGGTGCTGACTGCCCCCCTGTGGGAGCGGCTTTCAGCCGCGATCAAGCCATCCAGCGCCAAATCACCATCGACGACACGCAAGCTTTATCGAAACCGAAACAATCTCCCGCTCCGTGATCTCTGTGAAAAAAATGCCGGCTCGACCTCGGCACGGATCTCTCAGGAAACACACGGCCTGCCAACCGAGTGATTGAAATCGCGGATAAATCCGCTCCCACGCTGCCTGTAGCCAACCCTGTCTCACCGTCACGCACGGCCCCTCCGAAGCGGCACGCCGGCCCACCAGGCACGGCCCACATCTGCGTCCATCCGTGTTCATCTGTGGCCAAAAATCTTGTCGCCTTTCATCTTGCGTCCATTTCGCGTGCATCTCGCGGCTAGATTTTTAAGGTTTTTATCTAGTGTCCATTTCGTGTCCATCTCGTGGTCCCAATCTCTTCAATCCAGCAACGCCCCCAGGGCCTGCCCCGGGTCTTCAGCCCGCATGAAGGCTTCGCCGATCAGGTAGGCGTGCACGCCGGCCGCGCTCAGGCGCTGGACATCGGCCGGAGCATGAATCCCCGACTCACTCACCACGATGCGCTCATCCGGGATGTGCGCGAGCAGGTCCAGGGTCGTCTCCAGACGGGTTTCGAAACGGCGCAGGTCGCGGTTGTTGATGCCCAGCAGGGGCAGATCCAGTTTCAGTGCCCGTTCAAGCTCTGGCTGATCATGCACTTCCACCAGCACATCCATGCCCTGGGCGTGGGCCACATCGGCCAGTTCGGCCATCTGCCCGTCGGACAGGGCCGCGACGATCAGCAGAATGCAGTCGGCGCCCATGGCGCGGCTTTCCACCACCTGCCAGGGGTCAATGAGAAAGTCCTTGCGCAGTACCGGCAGCTCGCAGGCCGCCCGGGCCTGCTGCAGGTAGCGGGCATCGCCCTGGAAGAAGTCACGATCGGTGAGCACCGACAGGCAGGCGGCACCGGCGTCGGCATAACTGGCGGCAATGGCGGCCGGGTCAAAGTTCTCGCGCAGTACGCCCTTGCTGGGTGAAGCCTTCTTTACTTCGGCAATGACCGCCGGCCGCGATGCACGAACACGCGCCGCAATGGGCTCGACGAATTTGCGCACGGCATCCGCCTCGCCGGCCAGGGCCTCCAGTGCGCTCAGGCTGTATTGCTGCTTGCCCTGGGCAATCTCTTCGGCCTTGCGATCGAGAATCTTGACCAGCACATCCGGCGTATCCTTCATGCCGCACTCCTTTCCCGCAGGGCATCCAGCCGAGCCAGTGCCCGTCCGTCCGCCAGCACCGCTCGGGCCAGCGTCAGGGCTTCCCCGAAGCTCGCCGCACGATCACAGGCTTGAATCCCGGCCGCCGCATTCAGCGCCACCATGTCACTGGCCGGGCCGGACTCACCGGCCAGCACGCGACGAATCAACTCAGCGCTGGCCTCCGGCCCGTCCACGACAAGCGCATCCAGACTCGCATGCTCAATGCCGTATTCCCGCGGATCCAGGCGCCAGGTCTTCACCTCGCCATGCTGCAATTCGGCAATCCGGGTGGGCGCTGCAATGCTGATTTCGTCCAGGCCATCCTCGGAATGGAAAACCAGCACATGCTTGCTACCCAGATTCTGAAAAACACGCGCAATCGGCTCGACCCACTCGGGCCCGTACACGCCCATGATCTGATGGGGTGCGCCCGCCGGGTTGGTCAGGGGGCCGAGCAGATTGAAGACGGTCCGGGTTCCCAGTTCGCGTCGCGGTCCCGCCGCATGGCGGGTCGCCGCGTGGTGACTGGGAGCGAACAGAAAGCCGACACCGATACCATCAATGCAGGCCGCGCTTTCTTCCGGGCTCATGTCGATGCGAACCCCCAGGCTCTCCAGCACATCGGCACTGCCGCTACTGCCGGACTGGGCCCGATTGCCGTGCTTGGCCACACGCCCGCCGGCGGCAGAAATGACAAAGCAGGCGGCGGTGGACACATTGAACAGGGACCGACCGTCCCCGCCGGTGCCGGCCGTATCCACCAGATGATCCGTGGCCACCTCGACCCGGGTGGCAAAGTCCCGCATGACCCGGGCCGCCGCGGCAATCTCTTCCACGGTCTCGCCCTTGCCACGCAGGCCAACGAGAAAGCCGCCGATCTGCGCCAGCGTGGCCTCGCCCTGCATGATCTGACGCATGACCGCTGTCATCTCATCACCGGACAGGTTCACCCCGTCCAGCACTGCCGCTATCGCCTGTTTGATATCCATCCCAACCCCTAGAAAGAAACCGCAGAACCTGAGTCACAGAACCCAACCATCCAACTGACCTCGTAGTCGTAATCGTAGTCGTAGTCGTAATCGGGTTTTTGCTCCTTGCTCCTTAAACCTTTCGAAAAGCCGATTACGATTACGACTACGATTACGACTGGCAGCCCGAGGGGGGTTCTCCATCATCTTCCATCGTGTTCGTGGAGGAAGTTTCGCAACATGTCGTGCCCGTGCTGGGTGAGAATGGATTCAGGGTGAAACTGAACCCCCTCCACCGCCAGCTCCCGATGACGGAAACCCATGATCTCGTCGCGCTCGCCATCCTCGGTCTCGGTCCACGCCGTGACTTCCAGGCACTCGGGCAGGTCGTCAGCCGCCACGATCAGAGAGTGATAACGGGTCGCCTCGAAGGGGTTGGGCAAGTCTCTAAAGATCCCCTGGCTGTTGTGATGCATCATGGAGGTCTTGCCGTGCATCACGTCCCGGGCATGCACCACCCGGCCACCGAACACCTGCCCGATGGACTGATGCCCGAGGCAGACCCCCAGCAGAGGAATCACACCGGCGGCTTCACGAATCAGATCCATGGAGATTCCCGCTTCATTGGGCGTACACGGACCCGGCGAGATGACGATGTGATCCGGCTTCAGGGCCATGGCCTCCGCCACCGTGATCTCGTCATTGCGGTGCACCGCCACCTCCTCACCCAACTCCAGCAGGTACTGGACCAGGTTGTAGGTGAAGGAGTCATAGTTATCGATCATCAAGACCATGGGTTTCTATCCTGTCTCTACCTTGCATTCGCAATCGTTGTCGTTGTCGTTGTCGTTGTCGTTGTCGGAATTCTCCAGCAACGAACTAGAAGAGATCACCCCGATGCAAACCCTTGCGTGCCAGCTCCGCGGCCTTGATCAAGGCGCGCCCCTTGTTCAGGGTTTCTTCCCATTCCTTCTCCGGCACAGAGTCATGCACGATGCCGGCGCCGGCCTGGATGTCCAGGCGGCCGTCCTTGAGAAGGGCCGTGCGAATGGCGATCGCGGTATCCATGTCGCCCTGCCAGCCGAGATAGCCGATGGCGCCGGAGTACACCCCCCGACGCACCGGCTCCAGCTCATCGATGATTTCCAGGGCGCGCACCTTGGGCGCCCCGCTGACCGTGCCGGCGGGGAAACAGGCGCGCAGGGCATCCATGGCGGACAGCTCCGGCTGCAGGCGGCCGGTGACCGCCGAGACGATATGCATCACATGGGAGTAGCGCTCGATGCGCATGCGCTCCGTCAGGCGCACACTGCCCGGCTCGCTGATACGACCCACATCGTTGCGCCCCAGGTCGATCAGCATCAGATGCTCGGCCAATTCCTTGGGGTCGGCCAGCAGCTCCTGCTCCAGGGCCAGGTCGGCCGCGTCGGTCGCTCCCCGTGGCCGGGTGCCGGCAATCGGCCGCACGGTGACTTCACCCTCTTCCACGCGCACCAGGATTTCCGGTGACGAGCCGGCAATCTCCACGTCACCCAGATCCAGGTAATAAAGATAGGGAGAGGGATTGAAACAACGCAGGGCCCGGTAGATATCCAGGGCATCTCCGTCCCAGGGCAGGGACAGGCGCTGCGACAGCACCACCTGCATGGCATCGCCATCGCGGATCAGACCACGCACCTTTTCCACGGCCGCCAGGAAATCCGCTTCAGGGAAGCGCGCCTCCGGCTCCGGAAACGGGGTGTCCGGCGGCAGCGGTCGCGGCGACAGGGGCGTGTTGAGCTGAGCCGTGAGTTCATCCAGGCGCTCATTGGCCTTCGTCCAGGCCTGATCCTGTCCCGGATCCACATTGACGATGAGAAAGAGACGCCCCGTGAGATTGTCGAAGACCACCACTTCTTCCGACAACCAGAGCTGGATGTCCGGCAAACCGCTTTCATCGGCCTGATGACGGCCGGTCAGGCGCGGCTCGATGTAGCCGATGGTGTCATAGCCGAAATAGCCCACCAGGCCACCGGTAAAGCGCGGCAGCTGGGGCAGTCGCGGCGCACTGAAGGCAGCCTGCCACTCGGCAATGTGGGCCAGGGGGTCACTCAGGGTTTCCTCGGCCTGCAACACGCCATCCCGAAGATGGCGAAAGCGGCCCTCAGTGACTTCGATACAGTCACGAGCCGGCAGACCGATGATGGAATAGCGGCCCCAGCGCTCGCCGCCCTGCACGGACTCGAACAGATAGGTACCCGGGCCTCGTCCATGGGCGAGTTTCAGATAGGTGCTGAGGGGGGTTTCCAGATCCGCGAGGATTTCGCGGTAAACCGGGATGCGGTTATGACCGTGGCTGGCGAGCTGCTGAAACTGACTGTGATTCATGAAGACGGATTCCGGTTTCGTGGGTCCCCAGGGCAGAAGTGGCCCCGTGCTGGCTGCTGGCAGTGGTCATGGGACGCCACCACCAGCCAGCGGCCGCCAGCCACCAATGGTGGGCGGAAGCATGGGCTGATTGTGGGCCGGCATGACGCATCAGGACTCCAGAATCCGGATCTCGGAGAGGGCATCGAACCAGGCGTCCGGCTGATCGCTCTCCGACACGAAGCCTCGATTATAACCATAACGGGCCGCCACAATGGAACAGCCCGCATTGCGGGCGGCTGCCACATCGGTTTCCGAGTCGCCCACCAGCAATGCCTGCGTGGCCGGCACCCCGGCCTGCTGCATTACCCACGCCAGCGGGCGAGCCGAGGGTTTGCGCTCTTCCAGACTGTCTCCGCCGAGCAGCCAGTGGAAACGGTTCTCGATACCCATACCCGCCAGTACGCCCCGGGCCAGATCCTCGGGCTTGTTGGTGACACAGGCGATGGGAATATCGTGCTTGCCCAGAGTCTGCAGGAGATCCTCGGCACCCGGATAGAGGCGGCTGTCCTTGACCAGACGGGCCGCGTAAGCGGCCAGAAACAGCTCGTGGGCCTCGGACAGCTTCCCATCCGTAACCGGACGCCCATGACCATGCTCCAGCATGCGGCGCACCAGCCGACGGGCGCCACTGCCCACCCACTGACGCACCTGCGCCTCCCCGGGTGGCGGCAGATCCGCCGCAATCGCCGTGGCATCCACGGCGGCGGCAATGTCCGGCACACTGTCCACCAGGGTGCCGTCCAGATCGAAGATCAGCAGGGCGGTGTCGAATCGATGACCATTGACCGCCAGGGCCAGGGCTTCGCTCACCGGGCCACCCCGGCAATGGCCTCGCGCATGTCGCGAATCACGCCAGCGTAATCGTCCGCGCCGAAGATGGCCGAGCCGGCCACGAAGGTATCGGCACCGGCGGCCGCCACCTCGGCGATGTTGTCGGCCTTGATGCCGCCATCCACTTCCAGACGCACTTCACGGCCGCTGGCGTCGATGCGCTGGCGGGCTTCGCGCAGCTTGTCCAGCGTGGACGGAATGAACTTCTGACCACCGAAGCCCGGGTTCACCGACATCAGCAGCACCAGGTCGATCTCATCCAGCAGCCAGTCCAGGTGACTCAGGGAAGTGCCCGGATTGAACACCAGCCCCGGCTGACAACCCGCGTCGCGGATGGCCTGAATGGTGCGATGGGGATGTTCGCTGGCCTCGGGATGGAAACTGATGGTGCTGGCACCGGCCTTGGCGAAGTCCGGGATGATGCGATCCACCGGCTGAATCATCAGATGCACATCAATGGGCGCGGTCACCCCATGCTTGCGCAGGGCCTCGCAGACCATGGGCCCGATGGTGAGATTGGGCACATAGTGATTGTCCATCACGTCGAAATGCACCCAGTCCGCGCCGGCGGCAAGCACATTGTCGACTTCCTCTCCCAGACGGGCAAAATCGGCGGACAGGATGGACGGGGCGATGACGGGTTTGAGCATGGTTTTCAGTCCTTAAGCGTTTTGCTGAAATTTCCGCATATAGGCTTCGAAAAACGATAAGTGAACAGTTCCCAGTGAACAGAAAAAGCCAGCTTTTCCAGACCTTCTATGGGAGCGGCTTTAGCCGCGATCAAGGCTCCGATTACTCCCCTATCGAGGCTAAAGCCTCTCCCACAAAAAAGCAGGCACAAACCCGCTGTTCACTGGGAACTGGGAACTGTTCACTAGCGCCAAGGCAGCTCCGCTGCCTCAGCGCATCCCCCGCGCTTCGCGAATCCGGTCGTAGGCGGCGCGAATCTCCACGGTCTTTTCCTCGGCCAGCTTGAGCATCTCCGGCGACAGGCCGCGGGCGGCCAGCTTATCCGGGTGATGCTGGCTCATCAGACGGCGGTAGGCCTTCTTGACGGCCTCGTCACTGCTGCTGCGCTCCACACCGAGCACGGAATAGGCGCTGTGTACATCGTGCACGGGGGGCGGTCTCCGCGGTTGCCAGTGACTGCTGGATCGGCTCTGCTGGGCCGAGATGATGGCAATGATCTGGTTGAGCTCTCGCCGCTTGAAGCCGAGGTGATGGCAGGCCTGTTCCAGCACTCGCTGCTCGGCGGCCCGAATGTGGCCATCCGCCAGAGCGATCTGGGCCAGCAGCTCGACAAAGATGCGCGCCCGGTCGGTTCGCCGCCCGCAGATCTGGCGAGCACGGCGCAAGGCGGCATCCAGGGGAAAGGTGCCGGCCTTGCCCTCATTGAAGCACTGCTTGACCCGCTCCGCACTGGCCTGGTTGAGGCCAAGCTGTGAAATGGCCTGGCGGGCGGCGGCAATCTCCGCTTCGGAGACCCGCCCGTCCACCTTGGCCAGATAGCCCATGACCTGAAACACGGTGTCCGGAAAACGCTCGGGGTCGCTGCCCTGCTGGCGGAAACGGGTCAGCCCGGCCTGACGACGATCGAAGGCATGCCCCACCAGCAGGCCCACGAGCACACCCCAGGGGCCACCGGCCACCCAGCCCAGGCCACCGCCAAGGATCTTGCCCCACCAGTTGTTGATGTTCGCCTGCGTCTCGGCCATGGAGGTTCGGGAATCCGCAAAAAGGCCTATTGTCCGTCAGCCGGCGCCGGAAGGGAACCATTGGGCCTCCTGAGGTCGGCCAGCTGCAAGCCTCAAGCGACAAGCTTCAAGCGGTTCTGTGCCAATGATTCCCGGCCTGGAGCTGGCTCTTCGGCTGTGGCAGCGGCGTCCGCCGCGATGGGTGGGCGGTGGGTGTCGTTAGCCCTCGGAGTGGCACCGTCGGTCCGTCGGCTCCGAAAGTGAGGTGTGAGGGGTGAGGTGTGAGGGGAAGGTCGAAGCCTTCGGCTTCCGCGCTGCGCGCGACTCAGGCCGGCCGACGGCCGGCCGTTGGGCGCCGAAGGCGCCCGGGTTTTCACCTCGCGCCTTACACCTCACACCTCACTTTCGGAGCCGGGGAACCGGCGGTGCCACCCCACCCGCTAACGACACCGACAAATCGGATCGCGGCAAGAATGCCGCTCCCACATCAATCAGGCCAGGCCAGTTCCACCCTTATCCATGGTCATGGTCATGGTCATGGTCATGGTCATGGTCATGGTCATGGTCATGGTCGTGGTCGTGGTCGTGGTCGTGGTCGTCGCCATGATGATCGTGATCATGGCCATTGTGGTGGTGATGATGGTCATCGGCGTCCGGCAGACGCTCCACACCCAGGCCGTGCTTGTACACCAGGTGGCTGCCGTACCAGCCGGTGGTCATCAATACCGCCACACCCAGGGCCATGGCCAGGGCGAAGGGTCGGGTCTCGTTGACCCGGGACAGATAGCGCATCAACGCCCAGGCACCAAGGATCACGAAGACGATCAGACTGGCGATACCCCAGTTACGATGAACGATCATGACCGGATGGGCCTCGCCATCGTGGGGCACGGTGTTATAGGCAATGAAGCCACTGATCACGGCAGCAATCGCCGCGATGACACCGAAGCAGAGCGTCCAGCGCCCGGCAATACGCATATCCTTCCACTCGGGCTTGATGGCCCAGAACAGATAGAACAGACCGCTGCCGAACAGCAGACCAATGGTCAGTTTCACCCAGATGGGGTGCCAGTTGGGGATCATTTCGATCATGATTAGCTCCGATTGTGCATTTCAGATTTCACGATTTGCGGCTTTGGCCGGGAGAGTGGGCAGCAGGCTGGTGCCTGTTTTCTGTGGGAGCGGCGTCCGCCGCGAACCAAAGGTAATCGAAGCCTTGATCGCGGCGGACGCCGCTCCCACAGGAGACCTGGAAAGCCCGGTTTTTCTGTTCACTGGGAACTGGGAACTGTTCACTCTCTCAACCCGCGGGAACGAACGAGATAAAACACCACCGGCAGCACCACCAGGGCCGTGACCCAGACGCTGAAGACACCGCCCACCATGGGTGCGGCAATGCGCTGCATCACTTCGGCGCCGGTGCCGGTACCGATCATGATCGGCAGCAGACCCAGGAACACCGTGGTTTCAGTCATGGTGATGGGGCGTACGCGCCTCAGCGCCCCTTCCGTGATGGCTTCACGCAGATTGGCGCGGGTCATGTTCTCTCCCACCGACTCCTGCCAGTCGCGGAAGGCCTGGTTGAGATAGACCAGCATGATCACCCCGGTCTCCACCGCCAGGCCGCCAAGGGCGATGAAACCCACCGCCACGGCAATGGACATGTCGAAACCAAGCAGCCACATGAGCCAGAAGCCACCCACCAGCGACAGGGGGACGGTCAACAGCACCATGAACACATCAGACAGCCGATTGAAGGTCATCATCAGCAACACCACGATGATAGCCAGCACAATCGGGATCAGCACGGAGAGGCGCTCCATGGCCCGCTCCATGTACTGGTACTGCCCGCCCCAGCTGAGGGAATAACCGGCCGGCAAGTCCACTTCCTCGGCCACCCGCGCCCGGGCCTCGGCCACATAGTCCCCCAGGGAACGATCACCGATTTCGACGAAGACAAAGCCGGTGGGCCGGGTGTTCTCGGTGCGGATCATGGCCGGGCCGTCGGAGACGCCGATGTGGGCCACCTGGCCGAGCGCCAGTTCCGTGCCATTGGGTGCCACGAAAGGCAGTTGCTCGAGTTTCTCGGGCGAATCACGCCAGTCATGGGGATAACGAATGTTGATGGGGAAACGTTCCAGACCTTCCACGGTCTCCCCCACATTCATGCCGCCAATGGCATAGCGCACCACTTCGTGCACGTCATCGATATTGAGCCCGAAACGGGCCGCGGCACGGCGATCCACATGCACATCAAGATAGCGACCGGAGGCGGTACGGTCCGCCAACGCCGATTGCGTGCCGGGAATCTCGTTGACCACGGCCTCGATCTGCTGACCGATTTCTTCGATGACGGCCAGATCCGGCCCACTGATGCCGATACCCAGATCCGTTCGAATCCCGGTCGCCAGCATGTCGATGCGGGTCTGGATGGGGAAGACCCAGGCATTGGTCAGACCCGGAAACTGAACCAGCGCATCCAGCTCATCCTTGATGTCCTGGGTGGTGACCCCGTCCCGCCACTCGTTGCGCGGCTTGAGCATGATGAAAGTTTCAATCATGGTCATGGGGGCCGGGTCCGTAGCCGTGTCGGCCCGACCCACCTTGCCGAAGACCCGCTTCACCTCCGGCACCTGCTTGATCAGGGCATCGGTCTGCTGCAGCAGCTCACGTGCCTTGTCGGGCGAAATCCCCGGCAGGGTGGTGGGCATGTACATCAGGTCGCCTTCATCCAGTTCCGGCATAAACTCACTGCCCATGCGATCCACCGGCCAGAATGTGGTGGCGGCAATGATGAGCGTCCCCACCAGCACCCAGACCGGATGACGCAGTACGCCATGGATGATGGGGCGATACAGCCAATGCACTCCGCGACTGAAGGGGTTGGCCTCCTGGGGCCGGATATGCCCACGAATGAAATAACCCATCAGCACCGGTACCAGGGTGACGGCAATGCCCGCTGCCGCGGCCATGGCATAGGTCTTGGTAAAGGCAAGCGGCGCAAACAGGCGTCCTTCCTGCGCCTCCAGGGCAAACACGGGCAGGAAGCTCAGGGCCACCACCAGCAGGCTGAAGAAGATGGGGCGGCCCACTTCCAGCGTCGCCTCTTCAATGGCCGCCCAGTGCTTCTCGGGCGGTGGCGGGTCTTTCTCGAATCGTCGGTGAACATTCTCGATCAGTACGATGGCCGCATCCACCATCACCCCGATGGAGATGGCAATGCCCCCCAGGGACATGATGTTGGCGTTGATGCCCTGGAAGTACATGATGATGTAGGCCGCCAGTACACCCAGCGGCAGGCTGATCAGCACCACCAGGGACGATCGCATATGCCACAGGAAGAGGCCGATGATGAGCACCACCACCGCGAACTCCAGAGCCAGCTTCTCCCACAGGGTGGCAATGGCGCGGCCAATCAGGGCCGAACGGTCATAGGTTTCGACGATTTCCACGCCGGCCGGCAGACCGGACTTGAGCTCATCCAGCCGGGAGCGGACCGCACGGATGGTCTCCCGGGCATTTTCGCCATCGCGCATGACCACGATGCCGCCCACTACCTCGCCTTCGCCGTCCAGCTCGGCGATCCCTCGGCGGGCAGCCGGGCCGCGCCGGATGTCGGCCACGTTCTCCAGCATCACCGGCACGCCATTGGCATCGACGCCCACCGGAATCAGACGCAGATCATCCAGACTCTGGACGTAACCCGACGCCCGCACCATGTACTCGGCTTCCGCCATTTCCAGAATGGACCCACCGGCTTCCGCATTGCCGGCCTGGATCGCCTGACGTACCTGGCTGATGGACAAGCCATAGGCCCGCATGCGGTCAGGATCCATCACTACCTGGTACTGACGCACCATGCCGCCGACGGTGGCCACTTCGGCCACGCCCGGCACGGACTGCAGTTCAAACTTCAGATACCAGTCCTGCAAGGCGCGCAGCTGGGCCAGGTCGTGTTCACCGCTACGATCCACCAGGGCGTATTTGTAGATCCAGCCGACCCCGGTGGCATCCGGCCCCAGGGAGACCGTCACCCCATCGGGCAACTGCCCTTCCACCTGGCTCAGGTATTCCTGTACCCGGCTGCGGGCCCAATAGAGATCGGTGGCATCATCGAACAGCACATTGATGAAGGCATCGCCGTACATGGAAAAACCACGCACGGTCTCCGCCCCCGGCACTGCCATCAGGGCCGTGGTGAGGGGATAGGTAACCTGGGCTTCGACCACTTCCGGTGCCAGACCCGGCGCCTCGGCACGCACGATCACCTGGGTATCGGAAAGATCCGGGATGGCATCCACCGGCGTGTGCTTGACGGCATACAGGCCCACTGCACCGATCACCAGCGCCAGAATCAGCACCAACACCCGGTTGGCAATGGACCATCGAATCAGATTTTCAACCATGTTTTAACTCCGGATGGCCTCGCGACCTCGAACCACTTCTGTGGGAGCGGCTTTAGCCGCGATTAGGCTTCGATAAGCCACCTGATCGAGGCTAAAGCCTCTCCCACATCAGGCTGGACCCAATCCCACTGTTCACTGGGAACTGGGAACTGTTCACGGATCATGCCCATCAATGATTGGCATGATCCTCAATGCGGGCGTGCCCGCCGCGGATGCTGGCTTCCGAGTCAATCAGGAAGTGACCGGACACCACCACTTCATCGCCCGCCTCGATACCATCGCGGATCATCACCCGATCGCCACTGACCATGCCGGGGGTCACCTCGCGGACACGGAAGTGCTCCCCGTCCTCGCGAATCACCACCCGATTGGCACGGCCCGTCCGGATAAGGGCTTCCAGAGGAATGATCACGCCTTCATCCGACGGTGCGGCGTGAATGGACACGGCCGTCCACATGCCGGGGCGCAAATGCCGATTACCGTTATCTACCGGCAGGCGAACCCGCAGGGAGCGAGTACGCTCATCCAATACCGGATAGACATGACTGATGTCCGAGTGGGCCTGCTCACCGGGGCTGAACGGCAGGCCGATCATGGCGTGCTGACCCACTTCAACCCAGCTGGCCTGGGATTCAAAGACATCGGCAATGACCCAGACGCTGGAAAGATCGGCCAGCTCCATGATCTCCAGGCCCGGAGAAACATACATGCCGTAACGCACACCCAGCGCCGTGACATAGGCATCATGGGGCGCGTACCAGGGCAGGTACTGCTTGACCTCGCGGGACCGCTCGATGGTGTCAATCACGGATGACTGGACGTCCAGGGCCCGCAGGCGGGAGCGGGCGGCATTGATCACCTCGGTTTCGCCCCGGCGCAGTGCCTGAAGGAATTCCTCCTGGGCATTGACCAGTTCCGGAGAATACAAGGTGAACAGACGCTGACCGGCTTCCACCCGGTCACCTTCGGCCTTCACGTCCAGTGCCTGAATCCAGCCTTCAACGCGGGGATGGATGTGCTTTAGGCGGCTTTCGTCGTAGCTCACCCGGCCCACTGTCTCGACATGGCGCATCAGGCGCCCGCGGTCGGCCGAAGTGGTGCGCACGTTGATGGTCTGCTGGATACCGGCCGGCACATGAACCTGATCATGATCCAGGTCATGGGCATCGCGCTGAACCAGGTCCATGCCGCAGATGGGGCAGCGACCGGGTTCATCCCGTTCAACCTGGGGATGCATGGGGCAGGTCCACAGCTCATCGCCGTTCTCGTGATCGTGATCGTGATCGTGATTGTCGTCTTGGTGATGGTGATCATGACCATGATGGGCATGATCATCATCCTCGTCCGTCACCAGGTCCATGCCACAGATCGGGCAGCGGCCCGGTTCATCGTCAGTGACTTCCGGGTGCATGGGGCAGTACCACTTCTCCCCGTCACCGTGGTCGTGGTCGTGGTCGTTCTCATGCTGATGGTGATCATGGTCGTGGTGGTCATGATCATCGTGCCCATTGTTGTCACCACAGGCGACCACCAGCACCAGGGCCAGCACGGTCATCATCGTGACGAGGGAGCGCCAGATCGTTGTTGCCTTCATGATTCATCTCCAGCCAGGTAGTTCAGCTCAATCCGGCTCTCGGCCAGTTGCTGCTGCACCTGCAGCAATCGCAGTCGGTAATCCAGTTCATCCACGCGGGCACGAATCAGATCGCGAAAATCGCCGCGGTCGGCCCGGTAGGCAGAAAATTCCAGTTCCAGGTATTGCCCGGCCTCCGCCAGCAGTCGTTCCTCGAACAGGCTCTCCAGTTCCAGGCGACGCTGATAGCGGGCATATTCCCGTTCCAGTTGGCCCTGCATTTCATGCAGGCGATCCATGCGGCGATAGTGATCGGCACGGGCGTCGGCACGCGCCGCCGACAGTTCCCGGTCCTGACGATCACCCGTGAACAGGGGCAGGCTCAGCCCCACCATCATCGAGACACTGTCACTGGCCCGGCTGCCATCCATCTCCCGCGCCTGCCGGTAGCCATAAGAGGCCTCCAGCATCCAGGACGGGCGATAGCCCTGGCGGGCAATCTCCACACCCTTGTCCGCCACCTCAATCTGGTGACGGGCGGCTTCCAGCAGCGGGTGATCGACAAGCCGCTCGCTCAGGCGGTTGAGTGAGGCAATCGCGGGCAGCTGACCTTCGCCGGGCCGGATGTCCGCAGGCAACCGCCCGGTCCATCGCTGCAATTCCGCCCGAGCCATATCCCGGTCGGTCTCCAGGCTCAGGATGCGCTCTTCCACGGCGGCCAGCTCCAGGCTGGCCCGGGAAAGATCCCGCTGGCTGCCCAGGCCGCTGCGATAACGGCTGCGGGTGATATTGACCAGTTCCTCGAAGCTCTCGGCCTCCTCCCGCGCCAGCGCGAGCTGGCGCTCGGCGTAAGCCCAGCCGGTCCAGGCAAGACGCAGCTGGCGCTTCACTTCCCGCTCCCGGGCCTGGTACTCGGCATCGAAACGACGCCCCGCCAGCTCCCCCTGTTCGCGGGAGAGCTGCCGGCTCTGGCCGGCCGGAAAACTCTGGCGGACGCCAACCATCAACATGGCCATCATGTCGTCTTCCAGGTCGAAGCTGTCCACCGGCAGATTGGACAGCCCCAGGTTGAGCTGGGGATCCGGCAGGGCTCCGGCGGCCACCGCGCTGTCGCGCGCCGCCTCGCCCCGCTGGGCCAGCTCGGACAGGCCGGCATCCCGCGCCAGGGCCAGCCGTTCGGCCAGCGACAGGTTCAGGGTTTGATCGGGCACTTCAGGGCTATCGTCACGGGCCGTGGCCCAGGCCGAACCCGACAACAGCATCACCGCCAGTACCAGCGGCACCAGGGCATCAAGGCATCGAACTTTCATGGGAGCCATCCCTCTCGCAAACACAAACACACGCACGCCGGTCAGCACCGGCGGTAGTCGGTACGGGCGAGAGGTTTATTCCAGGAAACGGCAGCAGGCGAGATAGCACTGCTGCTGAGAAAGTCGATAAGAGGGACTTCGGGGGTGTTCGGAGATCCGCACCGGGGTTGGGGGTGGCCCGGTGGCCGGCAACAGGGGGAGCAGATCCGGCTGGGCGTCACGATCCTGCTTGCGCTCCCCCGGAATCAGCGCCTCCTCGCCACCATGGCAATCGGCCGCCTCCATGCAGGCCTCGCCCGCATGGTGGTGGGGGCAATCCACCATGGCCGCTTCATGGCAATCCCCGACGGACGGCTCACTCAGAGCGTCGACGCAATCAGCCAGCACCGAGCCGCTGAAGGCCACCAGGGCCAGCAGGCTCAGCATCATCGCGGCCAGTTGTCGTCGGGTATCCACCGGTTGCATGCACTTCCTCCACGGCTAAGGCAATTCTAGCAGAGCCGGCGGCCCGGTGGTGAAACGCGCTACCCCGGTGGCTTTCAGGGCGATTTCAGACAAATTTCAGACGCCTCACATGGCGACGGCCGCTCCCCTCCACCATCATCCAGGGCGCCGATCTTCAATAAAGGAGGGATCAGCATGAAAACCACAATGAAAACCACCCTGCTTGGCCTCGCGGCCTGCGCCCTCATCCTGCCGGCACCGGTGCTGGCCGGCGGCAATCTGAGTGATTACACCACCTCGCCGCGACAGCCCCATGGCAAGATCGTGGGTGACATTACCCGGGTAACACAGGACATCTACCCGGTGCGTTTCACCTACATCAATGGCCAGCGTGTCACCGGCTCCCGCAGCGTGCTGTGGCTGAAACCGGGCGAGTACCGCATCGAAGCCGCCGTCTTCGCCAGTCCGCTGTTGCGGGCCATTCCCGGCGGCAGCCGCACCCGCCCACCGGGGCACCGTGATCCCATCGAACCGCTGGAGGTGGTGATCGAGGAAGGCTACAACTATCACATTGGTGCCCTGCACGTGCACGACAAGGAAAGTTCGCGCCGCCAGGCCTGGCGCCTGGTACTGTGGAAAGTGGAGGATGGCAACGGTGAAACCCGTTATCCGCTGAAGGAAGATGAGGAAGAGGAGGAGGAAGAAGGCGTCTCCCTGTAAAAAAGCACTGGCCTGGCCCGTCCAAGATCACCCCATGATCATGGATGGGCCTTTCTTTCACCGCGGACTCAGGCAATCCTCGCCGCAACGCTCGATGGCCATTGCCAGTTCAATGGCAAAACCCTGCAGATGCTCGCGCACGGCCCGTGACGAGAGTTCGCTCACCAGGAAGCTGCGAGAAAGAAGAATGGTCTGGGCGTCCGCCCGCACGGCACTGACCGTGACCAGCCAGTAGTCACCCTCCTCGCGGAAACTCCCCTCCACCACCAGATCCACGCCCAGGTCGCGGGCCAGGGCCGGCAACAGTGCCTCACCCTCCGGATAACCGCTGATGGAGGTGCGCCCGATCACGGCCATGGGCGGCGATTCGTCCTCTCCCAACTGGGGCGGGGCAACCACGGCGGCCAGAGCAGCAATGGTGCTGTCGGCCAGCAACAGGGAAGCACGCTGCTCACGATCGTCATCGGCGATGGAAAGAAAGGGCAGAACCGCCACCCGGGGAACGGCAGGCTGGGCCGGCATGTCGGGCAGGGGGTCATCGGGGCTCATTTCGGCCACCAGCAACAGGCCGACGAAACCGGCCAGCATGACGGCGGCCGCGATCAGAATGAGCGCGCCCTGCCGCCCGTTCGCTTTGCCGCCTGTCTCGCCAGATGTCGAATCGCTGCCTGATTCCGGTGTCACCAGCCAGCGCACCCCGCGGCGGGGAATGGTCTCCAGGTAATGCGGCTCATCCGCGCGGTCACCCAGGGCGGCACGCAGTTCCTTGAGCAGGGCCGAGAGACCGGTATCGAAAGCCACCACCCGATCTTCACCCCAAACCTCGCGAGCCAGGCCCTCCCGGCCGATGATCTCACCGGGATGCCGAAGCAGATAATCCAGCAGACGGGCCACCTGGGGGCGCAGATTCTGCTCACCGGACGGCCCTGTCAGCCGCCCGCTGTCGGCCTCGTAGACAAACTCCCCGAACTTCACCGCCTGACTCATGTCACTTCCGAACCCCTGCGCCCCTTGAAGGGGGAAGATTAGCACGCAGATTCACCCTGCCGTCATAATGCCCCTCCACCCTTTCGAAACGACGAGGCCTTCGCATGTTCCACAGCGCCGAATCCACACTTCGCTTCCAGCTGCAGGGACTGAGCTGTGCCGGCTGCGTGCGCCGCGCCGAGCAGGCCATGGCGGCCGTGCCAGGCGTGGAGTCGGTCAGCGTGAATCTGGCCACGGAATCGGCGGAAGTCTCCACCCGGGAGATCGCCGAATCGCTTCCCGGGCTGCTGGGGGCGCTGCGAAAGGCCGGCTACCCGGCCATTGAAGATGAACTGGAACTGGCCATCGAGGGCATGCACTGCGCCTCCTGCGTGGGCAAGGTGGAAAAGGCCTTGATGCAGGTGCCGGGCGTGCTGGAGGCCAACGTCAACCTGGCCGCCGAATCCGCCCATGTGCGCCTGTTGCGCGGGGCCGTGGCCGAGGGCGCCCTGGAACAAGCCGTCGCCTCTGTAGGCTATACCGCTCACCGACGCAATGAAGGGGACGGCGATGCCGCCGAGGCCGAGCGGGAGGCCCAGCGAGGCAAGCTCAAGCGCAGCCTGATCCTGGCCGCCGCCCTGACCCTGCCCATCTTCATCCTGGACATGGGCGGGCATTTCATCCCGCCCTTCCACCACTGGCTGCACGAGACCTTCGGCCAGCAGAACATCTATTACCTTTTCTTCGTGCTGGCCAGCATCGTGCAGTTCGGCCCCGGCCTGCGCTTCTACAAGCAGGGCTTTCCCACCCTGCTGCGCGGCGCGCCGGACATGAACTCCCTGGTGATGCTGGGCACCACGGCGGCCTGGTCCTATTCCGTCGTCGCCACCTTCCTGCCGGGCATCCTCCCCGAGGGCACCGCCCATGTGTACTTCGAGGCCTCGGCGGTGATCATCACCCTGATCCTCGCCGGGCGCTTCATGGAAGCCATCGCCAAGGGCCGCACCAGCGAGGCCATCCGCCGCCTGATGAAACTCCAGGCCAAGACCGCCCGCGTCATACGAGATGGCGAAACCCTGGAGCTGCCCATCGAACAGGTCCAGCCCGGTGATGAAATCCAGGTCCGCCCCGGCGAGCGCATCCCGGTGGACGGCGAAGTCATCGACGGCCAATCCCACGTGGACGTATCCATGGTCACCGGCGAACCCGTGCCCGTGAAAAAGACCGCCGGAGACGAAGTGGTGGGCGGCACCATCAACGACAGCGGCAGTCTGCGTTTTCGCGCCACCCGCGTGGGCGGCGATACCGTCCTGGCCCAGATCATCCGCATGGTGGAACGGGCCCAGAGC
The DNA here is from genome assembly GCF_030848495.1 of Natronospira bacteriovora. Taxonomy (NCBI): domain Bacteria; kingdom Pseudomonadati; phylum Pseudomonadota; class Gammaproteobacteria; order Natronospirales; family Natronospiraceae; genus Natronospira; species Natronospira bacteriovora. Next base: position 46,024 of record NZ_JAVDDT010000007.1, on the reverse strand, counting down.
GCCAAACTGCCCATCCAGGCCCTGGTGGATCGGGTCACGGCTGTCTTTGTCCCCATTGTGATTGCCGTCGCTCTGCTGACCTTCCTGGTCTGGTACTTCATCGGCCCGCAACCCGCGCTCAGCCTGGCACTGGTCAATGCCGTGGCCGTACTCATCATCGCCTGCCCCTGCGCCATGGGCCTGGCCACCCCCACCTCCATCATGGTGGGCACCGGCCGCGGCGCGGAAATGGGCACCCTCTTCCGCCAGGGCGAAGCCCTGCAGCTCCTGCGCAATGTGGATGTGGTCGCCTTCGACAAGACCGGCACCCTCACCGAAGGTGGCCCGGCTCTGACCGACATGGAAATGATCGAGGGGTTCGACGAGAAAGAAACCCTGGCCCTGGTCGCGGCCGTGGAAGATCATTCCGAACACCCCATTGCCCGCGCCATCGTCGCCGCCGCCGAGGACAAGAATCTGACCCTGCCCAAGGCAGAGAACTTCGACAGCCACACCGGCCGAGGCGTCACCGCCACCGTGAACGGCAAGACCGTCACCATCGGTGGCCCGGGCCTGATGAAGGACGAGAAGATCGACCTCTCCGCCATCCAATCCCGCGTGGATACGCTCGCCGACCAGGGCAAGACCCCCATCTTCGCCCTGATCGACGGCCAACTCGCCGCCGTCCTGGCCGTGGCCGACCCCATCAAAGCCGACACCGCCGACACCATCCGCCGCCTGCATGACCTCGGCCTGGAAACCGTCATGATCACCGGCGACAACCAGCGCACCGCCAATGCCGTGGCAAAAGAAGTCGGCATCGACCGCGTCCTGGCCGAAGTCCGCCCGGACGGCAAGGTCGACGCCGTCGAGGCCCTACAGAAGGAAGGAAAAAAGATCGCCTTCGTCGGCGACGGCATCAACGACGCCCCCGCCCTGGCCCAGGCCGATGTCGGCATCGCCATCGGCAGTGGCACGGATGTGGCCATCGAAAGTGCGGATGTGGTGCTGATGGGGGAAGAGCTGGCCGGTGTGCACCGCGCCATCCGCCTGTCCCGGGCAACGCTGAGGAATATTCGACAGAATCTGTTCTGGGCCTTTGCCTATAACTCCGCACTGATCCCGGTTGCGGCCGGTGTGCTCTATCCCGTCATGGGTCTGCTGCTCTCACCCATGTTCGCGGCCCTGGCCATGGCGGCGTCCAGTATCTGTGTGTTGAGTAATGCTTTGAGGTTGCGGCGGTTTGCTGTTTGAGAAAAAGCGGCCTCGCACAAAGACGCTAAGGTGCAAAGGAATTCAAAAGAGGGAATTATTGCCTCGCGCAGAGGCGCTGAGACGCGGAGAAGCAGAATTCAGAATATGGTATCGTCCAGAGGGCGCGAAACACACAGGGGAATGTCATATTTCAACGCCCGCCATCAGCCGCGCGAGGAACAAGCGTCGGCTGCATGGCTTTGTTAAACGGTTTTAGGTATTGGCACATGATTGGACTGTTATCCTCCCCACGTCGCTGGCAGGAACAAGGCATGCAATATCAGCAATGCTCCCGAGGGATAAACTAAGCGGGCCGGGATTGGTGGCCTCATCAAATACCGCGATGCGTAGCTCATGCTGGTGAGAGTAAGCTAGGTCTTTCACAAACGGGCCCACTTCATCATGCCTTTTGTTCATATCCACGTACTCAACACTACTACGCCAATGACTTAACCCACGACGATGAGCTTCATCCTTTACGCGGGACACAAAATCCGCTGCGTCTCCGATAATAACTGCCGTATCCCCAAATCCTCTCCAAACCCGCTCATCCACTACTTCGCCCAATGGGACATTTTCATCAAATGGAATAACGAAGTGAAACATGCAGTAGACGTTGATCTTGTCGAGATTGCTGTTCTTTATCCGCCCAACTCCACCGGTGAGCCTTGCAATCTCCTCGCCTCTTCCTGCATCAGAGCACTTTCTGGTGATCTTCGCGCCTTTCATCTGCAAGATGCGCTCTAGCCCTTCATTTGGATCGTGCCGCTCCGAATCGTGTTCGTTACCACGGTACGATGCGAGCGTATTCATGTAGAGCTCTCCTTGCTCAAGAAACCTCTGCATGTACTTTTCGGCGCCAAATTTAATTAGAAGGTCATGACTCATTGGATGTCGACTCGCTTCATCCGTTTAACAGCAGAATGGACCGCTGGCGTTTTTATTGCGATGATTTGCCGGCGTTATAACACCGCGCCAGCCAACGTTCTTCGTTTGATGAATCCCGCGCAATTTCAATTGCTTATTGACCTGACGGGCAGAAAGACACGGTGTTATACCGCCGTCTATATTTTGCGCGCTCAATAACACACAGCGCTCGCACCGGTCTGTCGCGGGCGCGGCGGGATGCGATTGGCTTATGGAAAATACGGGCATGGCGGGGCCTGCTCCTTGGCTATGGGTCTTAGCGTAGGTGACAGAGGGGGAGCTTTCCAGTGGCTGAGGCGGAGTCGGTAATATCCGAGCGCTGAGAACAGGGCAGGAATCTGCCAGCTTCAGAGGAGCGACTTGGGGACGGAACGCCGTTTTTTTCGGCCCATGAGCGGCAGACTAGCCGCGCCTAGGGCTTTCGGCGGTTGAGGTCTTCGGCCGCGTCGATGAGAAAACGCAGGCGGCGGTAGTTGTCTTCGATTACTTCTGCCATGGCGTCGATGCGTTTCTGGTCGACCTCTCCCTGGTCCAGATACTGGATCAATATCGCGCACAGGCGGACGCTGTAGGAGTAGGAATTGGGGTGGGCGTCATGGACGCTGCGGCAGTGGAGCTTGTCCACTTCGCGGCCGTGGACATGAATGTTGACCAGGTCGAATGTGGCCAGGAATGAGTAGGTCTGGCCCTCCCGGCCTACGGCGTCCAGGTCGACCATTTGGTAGGCCTCGTGGTAGTTGCCGCTGCGGATGTGGCTGTGGAAGGTTTCCTCGGCGGGTCGTGGGAAGCAGGCGGCGAGAAAAGCCAGGGCGATGATGGCCAATGCGCGGGCCGGCCCGTTGGGGGCCGGCCGCGGCGGGTGAGATCGAAGGCCTTTGTGGGCTTTGATTTCAGTCCTGTTTATCTCAGCCTTGCTTATCACTGGGGCTTATCCTGTTTCGTTCCGCTTTGTTGGCCGTTGGCGCTGGCGCTGGTGGGCCAGCAGAAGGAGCACGAGGAACAGCCAGAGGGGGTCCGGGCGCTGGCTGCCCTGTCCGAGGCTGCAGCCCGAGCCACTGCCGAAGGGGCTTGCACAGGCCGCCAGGGCGGTTTGAGTGGTCTCTGATGTGGCGGTCATACCCCGGTCGTTGCTCGCAACGGCTCGGTAATGAAGCGCGCCGCCACAGGCGAGATCGCTCAGGGTCCATTCTGCCTCAAATATGCTGTCCTCGCCGCTGTAGGCCTGCGGCTCGGTGCTCTGGTCCAGGCTGTCGGGCAGATAGCCCCACTCCAGGTGGACCGATCCATCGCGGGCCATGGGCTCAAGCATGACGCTCAAATCCAGGCTGCCGTCATCAGCGGCCTGTGCATCCACTGAAAGCAGGGCCGGGGTGGTGGGGTTCATGGTGAAATCCACCTGCTCGATTTCATCGCCGGGGGCAGTGAAACCGAAACCCTGGCCGCCACGGTCTTCCAGGTGATCTTCGTAGCCCACGGCGGTGGCGAGGATCGCCTGATAGATGCGGCTGTAATCGGCCGGCAGGCGGTAGCTCAGGGCGGCATCTTCCTCGGCGTGGAAGACATGGGGGCCGAGCTCCGTGACTATCCCGCCCTCCTCATGCAGCAGCATGAACTCGACCCGGTCACCGGCTTGTAGTCCCTCGAGGCTGCCATGGATCTTGGCGGAGGCCGCTTCCATGACCACCGTGCAGGTGGGGTCGGCACCGGCACAGTCCGCACCCGCAATGCCGCGCGTCAGATAGCCCTGCTTAAGGGCCGTCAGGTTGTGCTCGGTGGCTTGCAGGGGGCTGGGTGTGCGCAGGCTGAACACGCCGTCCGGGTCGCTGCTGGCGGTATAGACGCTTTCGTCCTCGCCGAGCAGATTGTCGGCCCGTACGGTGGCGGCTTGCAGTCGGCTGCCGAGGGCGTCTTCCACCCAGCCGCTGTAGTGGCGGCCGGGGTCCGCCAGCCACTCGTGGCTGACGGCATCGTAGCTGCCGTCCTCCGGGGTCACCAAAACGTCGAAGTTCTGTATGGCATCCGGTGTGGCCAGGGTCACGTTGGAAACAGCGGGGTTGGCCGCCCCTTCATCACCCTCGGCAATGGCCTGGTCGGGGTCCAGACTGGCCAGGGAGGAAGGCATGTCATCCTGCATGACCTGGAAGCTGAAACCATAGCCCGGTGTCGCGCCGTGGACCGAGAAGGCACTGCTTTGCTCGGGAATGAGATGGGTCAGCTCGCTTTGCGTGCCCAGGGGCACGGTGATGGTGACCCATTCGGCGCTGCCGGTATTCTCGTCGATGACCAGGAGCTGGTAATCACCGGCGAAGGCGCCGGTTTCCGGGATGGTGACTGTGCCACTGCCGGCATCAAAGCTCAGATCCGCTTCCACGCCGGAGACGCTATTGGGCAAGAGCTCAAGGGCGATGTCGCCACTGCCCCCGCTTACATCGAAATCAAGGCTTTGCCCGGCAGCGATCACCGGATCGTCCATGGGACTGCCGTCCTGGTCCACGATGCCCACCGCCGGGAAGAACTGGAATACGGCCCCGGACTCGTGGGACGTGCCGAATTCCGCGGATTCCGCAATGGCTCTCAGTTCGGTGTCAGCGTCCACGGTGATGGTCTCGCGGCTCTGGATTACCGAGATGCTGTCCTCCGGATCACTGCCGTCCAGGCTGTAACGAATAAAGCGGTCCGGCGGGCCACTGGAGAGTCGGACCTCCAATGGCAGCTCGGAATCCACAAAGGCACCGCCACCCGGCTCGATCAAGGGCGCATCGCTGACCAGGTTTAGCTGGATGTGGCTGTTCTCGAGCAACTGCCCCATGTGCTCATCCCCGGACCGGGCGTGCCAGAGTCGAACCGTCCAGTACCCGCCCGCTTGCTGGCCATTGAAGTCGGTGATGGCGCGCGCATCCGTACTGATAGCCGACCAGATGGACCAATCAAAGTTGTGGTCCACAGGCCCTGCCCAGGAACCGCTCGAAAACAGATTCGGCGTGTACGATCCGGCGATAATGCTCTCACCCGTCGGCGACACGATCTGCATGCGCAGATAGTAGGTCCTGTTGTCATTCTCACTGGCGTCGTAATGAATATCCCACTCCAGGCCGCTGACCCGGGTATCTCCTGGCACACGGAAATGCAGCTCTCGCGCCTGTGCCGGGCGGGCTGAGGGAATCCAGTAGTCGTCCAGATCCATGTAGGTATCGCCGCAGGCCGTGGCATCCACGCCGGGGTGCACCCAATAAATGTGGCCCTGTTCAATATTGCTGGTGAGCAGGCGGCCATCACAAAGCAGGGTCAGGTCACCATGGGCACCCGGATTGAATGCCGGCGGCCCCATGATATGGATGAGGTACCAGGCATCCTCGGGGCGCGCCTCGGCGCGCAGGTCGAGGACTGCCAGGTCGCTACCTTCCACCATCTCACCCAGGGCCAGGACGCGTTGATTTGGGAGCATGGCCAGGCCGGTAATCAGGTAGTCGGTTTCGATGATGTCCAGTACCTCACCCTCAAGGTCAAACTGGATCAGCTCACCGGTTTCCGCGCCGGCCCAGAATGTCTGCGCATCAAAGTCATACGTCACTGCCTGAACCGGGGCCGGCCAGTCGGGGCAAAGGGTGTCGCCGGTGGCGCCATCGGGGGTCCAGGCATGAAGGCAATTGTCGCCATCGCGATCCAGCTGCCAGGCGGTGCCCGTGATGTCGGCGAAGGTGCTGCCACGAGCCGTGACGGCCCAGTCATTGCTCACGGTCTCGCCGGTAAAGCTGAAGCTGCCGGGGTTCAGCTCATGAACCGCCCCGTCGCCGCCAAGATCGTCGGGGTCGGACACCCAGGCGCGCCCGTCAGGCAGGGTGGTCATCCCCCACGGTGCCTCGAGTCCGGAATTGACCCAGCCGACCGCCCGGCTGACCGGCCCCCTGATGTTTCGGACCGCGATAGGCAGGCGGGCGTCCGCGGCGTTGCCGCTGCTATCCACGAGCAGCAGCTCGCCAAAGGCCCAATCATCAACGCCAAGGGAACCGCTTGCCGTGACCGTGATGGTCTGGGTCTCACCCGCCGCCAGGGTAAAGGATGCCGGTTCAACCTCTACCGTCACACCGCTGTCAGCCGAGACACTGGCCTGCCACTGACCGTCGCGGGTGGCACGAAGGGTTCGGGTCCATCGGCAAGTCATAAAGCAGCCGGTCTGGCCCAGACTGGCCAGGTTGAGCTCGGGCAAACTCAGCCCGTCGCCGATACCGTCGGCACTTGCAAAGCGCTCCGACGTCTCGTCAAGCACCAGGCCGCTTTGTGCCGCCTTCTCCAGATTCACCCGCCCGCTGCCAATCTGGAACGGGGTCGCCTGGCTGACCTGGTCATCGGACAGGTGGCCGTCGGCCTCGGCGGTCAGCATCAGGGCGGAGAGAACCTCGGAGGGTGTCCAGTCGGGATTGAGACCGCGCAGGAGCGCCGCGGCGCCCGCCACATGGGGTGAGGACATGGAGGTGCCACTGATCACCATGTTCTCGTTGGCCACGGTGTCGTCCGTGCTGTGTCTTGCGGCAAGGATATTCACACCCGGCGCGGTAAGGTTGGGCCCGATCAGCACATCAAAAGGCGCCACCGCCGGGCCCTGGGAACTGAAGCCGGCGAGAATATCGCCGGCGGCATCATCCAGCTCACGAACCATATTCGCGCCACCAAAACTGGCGACCGTGACACCCCCTTCTTCAATCCAGTCATGCAGGGCTTCGCCGTCTTCTTCCAGCACATGGATGGTCGGCAGGGCGCCGCGCACATTGAACAGGGTGGGATTGCCGTCGGCATCCTCGTAATAGGAGGAATCGGTGTTATGGACGATCATGCCCACCGCCCCGCGACTGGCCAGCTCCTCGGAGGCAGTCACCCAGCTTGGCCCCGAAAACAAAAACTGCAACTGGCAAACCACGATCCTGCCCTGCACCTGTGATTGCGAGGGATTCGTGCAGGTGGGGTTAACGTTGCTCAAATGGCGACCGGACACGATCTGCGCGGACTCGGTCCCGAACGTCAGCCCCATGGCATCGATCTCGCCGGGGGCGGCAGCGTTGCCACCGCTTGTGGTCAGGGTCGTTTCGGCACGCAGTTGTCTGTTGTGAGTACTGGCCGCAATCGTTCCGATCCATGGGGCAAAATTGCCAACCGTTCCCGGGTTGCTGCTATTGCCGGCGGAGGCAATGACAAGTACGCCGGCAGCATGGAGACCGAGGAATCCGTTAAAGGGTTCGGCGCTCCAGGGGTCTCGACCACCGCCGGGGCGGCCAATGGAGAAGTTGACCACATCCACCACGCCCGCCTGCAGGATATCGTCCACGGCCCTGAGCATACTGTCACTGGCGCAGCTACCACCTTCGTCACAAATCCGGTAGGCGACAATATTGGCCCGGGGCGCGACACCAGATCCCGGTGGTGCGATCAAAGGCTCATCAAGCACATAGGCCGGTGACAGATCAAGCTCGACATGATTCCCCGCCACGGTAGCCGCCACATGACTGCCATGGCCGTTGTCATCCGTATTGCCGTCGCCGGTGTAGTCGTAAATGCCGATCAGCTTGTCATTGCAGCCCGCTGACGGGTCATAGGGCTGACCATAGCTTGAGGGATCACAGACCCCCAGATAGTTGCCACTGCCCAGGGGGTTGATGTGCTGGTAGCCGTCACTGGGGTCGGTTTCAGCAAAGGAGGGATGATCGGGGTTGATGCCGGTGTCCAACACCCCCACCACCACGCCTTCCCCCTTGAACTGATGCTCGCCGCTGTCACTCCAGATGGTGTCGGCGGATATCCAGGCCGGTCCGGCATCGGTCATCAGTTCCAGCAATTCCACCGGCTCGATGCGCTTGACGCCGGACAAGGTCGCGACCCTGGCGGCCTCTTGCGGTGAGATCTCAAGGGAGAAACCATTGGTGGCGAGCCGGAATGCCTGCACCACCGGCACCTTGCGGCCCAGTTGCCGTTCGATGGTGCCGACAAGCTCAGTCTGTCGCTGGGCGAGAAAGTCGCTGTACTGGATGACCGCCGGGCGGGCGGCCTGAAGGCGGGCATCGCCGGTCGCCTGGGGGCTCGTGGCCGGCAGGCCGGGTATTCCGCCGCGATAATGAACCACCGGGGCCTCGTCGAGGTAGACGATGTAGCGTCCGCTTTCCGGCGCGGTTTCTAAGCCCTCGGTCTGAGCCACAATGGCCTGCGGCAAGATCAGAACGGAAAAACACACCACAACACCGGCGACACGCCGGCGCCAGTACGACTGCTGCCCAAACATGACTACCCTCCCGGTCGTCGTCTGACGACGACGATTCTCCCTTGCCCTCACTAGGGCCCTTTTACCGCCAGAATCTATGCCCACTTGCCGAGAGCCACCACCCCCCGAACAGGGTACCCCCGCACGGTGAGCTCAAGCCCCGCACTCGACTACGATTCATTTCGGACGGTTCTTCGGCAAACGCCGGACGGCTTTATCAGTCAGGCAATGGGGCGGGATTCACTGAAGGAATACAAGGAGAGGTGCACCAGGCTCCATCAATGAAGCCTGGTGCACTTTGCCATGAATCAAGGTCAATCAGAGGTCCGGCGCGGGGTAGAACGCTTGCCATCACCGGTGACAAAACCAGTGCGGAGCAGAGGTTTTGGCATCCGGTGCATGGCATGGTTATGCAGCATTTAGCGGCTTGATCCGACTCACTTCTTTCTTCACTGACTGGGCCGCCCTCCAAAGATCAACAGATCGCTGTGCATTCAGCCAGAACTCCGGAGAGTTCCCAAACAAACGGGCAAGCCTAAGCGCCATTTCGGGACTGACAGCACGGCGCTCGCGCAGTAATTCATTCACTGACTGGCGAGAGACACCCAGACACTCTGCCAATCCCGCAACGGTCAGGCCATAGTCGGGCAGAAAATCCTCTCTCAGCATTTCACCAGGGTGAGTCGGCTTACGCTGCATGCCGACAGTATTAAGTATGGCCATTGTCGTCACCTCACTCAGTGGTAGTCACACACTTCGACCTCATACGCATCGCCATCTTCAAAACGAAAACAAATGCGCCACTGATCGTTTATTGAAATTGCATGCTGCCCCTGCCTGTTTCCCGATAACGGGTGAAGGCGATTACCGGGCGGCACCTTCAAATCTTCCAACCGTTCAGCCAAGTTGACGTATTCAAGCTTTCTGGCGGCTCTCGGAGCGACATCCGCAGGAAACTTCTTTGACTTACCTTTGGAGTACAGCTCTTGTGTCCGTTTATCAGCGAACGATTTGATCATGATTCATAGCGTCATGCATCACGTGACACTTGTCAAGCAGACCTAGGGATGACTGCATAACAGCTAAATGGACCGCCCGGGGAGCGGGAAGGCACCCACTGGTAATCGTTGCTACGGTCGGATCAGGAAGAAGCGGGTAGCGACTCGAACTCGGTCCGGCAGGTTCGGTGGGACGCTGACGCGCTGAGGCTTGCGCTCCTCGCTGTGACTGGATTGCCGTTGGTCCCGTCCTCCAACGCCCCCACCCCGGTCATGGTTTGTTACTATGTAACGCCTCCAACCGTCCGATGCTTTCGAGATCTCCATGGGCCGCCAATCCCCTCTGTTCCTTGCCGCCCTGGGGCTGCTATTTGTTTCAGGTTTTGCCGCGCTGGTGTATCAGGTGCTGTGGCTGCGGGAGCTGGGCGTGTTGTTCGGGGCTACGGCCCAGGCCGCCGCGTCGACCATTGCCGTGTTCTTTGCCGGGATTGCGGCGGGGGGCTGGTTCTGGGGGCGGCACCCTACCCATGATGGGTCAGCAGCGGATTCGACAACCGGAGGATCTGGGCCGCACCGGCTCCCTGCTGTATGCCCTCAACACCCCGGGCGACGTCAGCGGGGACAGCCAGAGCCGCACACCTCCGGCCAGTTGGTAGGGGCATGCGGCACATCCACCGGCTGGGAGGCCGGGCGCTGACGAAGATTGGCTGCCGAGTGGGCACGCCCAGCCGAATCACTGGACAGAAACGGGCCGCTGGCCCAAGATACGCGCCTTTCCCGGGGAAACATCACCGCAAGAGGGCCTGCCATGAGCCGCGCTGACAAGGCACTGTATTCCGCCGATATCCAGAGTCTGGAGAAGATCCACAGTGGCAAGGTGCGGGACCTGTATGCCGTGGATGATCAGCACCTGCTGGTGGTGGCCTCCGATCGCCTGTCCGCCTTCGATGTCATCCTGCCCGACCCCATCCCCGGCAAGGGCGAGGTGCTCACCGCCATTTCCAACTTCTGGTTCCAGCGCACCAAAGGCATCGTGCCCAATCACATTGCCGAGATGAGCCTGGAACAGTCTTTGCCCGATGCTGCCGAGCGTGAGCCCGTGGCCAGCCGGGCCATGGTGGTGCGCCGCCTCAAGCCCCTGCCCATCGAGGCCATCGTGCGCGGCTATCTGATCGGCTCGGGCTGGAAGGATTACCAGAAGACCGGCACCGTCTGCGGCATCGAGCTGCCGGCCGGCCTGCGCCAGGCGGATGTGCTGCCCCAGCCCCTGTTCACGCCCTCCACCAAGGCCGCCGTGGGCGACCACGACGAGAACATCAGTTTCGAGGAAGTGGAGAAGCTGATTGGCGAGAAGCTGGCGCAAGAGGTCAGGGAAACCAGTATCGCCCTCTACACCTACGCGGTGAAGCACGCCGAAAGCCGTGGCCTGATCATCGCCGACACCAAATTCGAGTTCGGCCTGGACGAAAACGGCAAACTGCACCTGATCGACGAGGCCCTGACCCCGGATTCCTCCCGCTTCTGGCCGGCGGACCAGTACCAGCCCGGCATGAGCCCGCCCAGCTTCGACAAGCAGTTCGTGCGCGATTACCTGGAGACCCTGGACTGGGACAAGACCCCGCCCGGCCCCGAGCTGCCGGCCGAGATCATCGAGAAGACCGCCGAGAAATACCGCGAGGCCCAGCGCCTGCTGACCCGGGGTGACTAGCTGACCACCAGCACGTCGCAGTCAGCGTCCTGCAGCAGTGACATGGTGACACTGCCCACCAGCATGTCCCGCACCATGGACTGCCCCTGCTTGCCCGCCACCACCAGATCCACGCCCTGCTCCCCCAGCCGATCCTTCAGTCGGTGGGGGGCGTAGCCGGCCTCCAGTCGCTGGGCAACGGCCGGCTGCCCGCAGGCCTGCAGAAAATCACGCATGTTGCGCTCGGCCTCGCGGCCGGCCCGTTGCCGGTATTCCTGAATCAGCCCCTCATCCACCCCCGCGTAGTGCATGCTAGGCTCGAAGCTCGAAGCATAGACATGCAGCAGTTCGATTTCGGCATCAGGCGCCAGCTGAATGGCCCGCTCAAGCGCACGCTGTGACGCCTCGGAGAAGTCCGTCGCCACCAGTACCTTCCGCCAGGGCCCGTCAGCCGGCTTGCGCACCACCAGGGCAGCACCCGGGCTGTGGTAGACCAGTCGCTGGGCCGTGGTTCCCAGCAGCCGCTCCCGACTGCGGTGACTGCCCTGAGCGCCAAGCACCAGCAGATCATCCGCCGTCATGGCCTCAGCCAGGGCGTGGGGAATGGAGCCGGACAACAACTCACTACTCAAGGTCACACCGCTTTCAGTGGCAATATCCGCCGCCAGGGTATCGAGACGCTGCCTGAGCGCTTCGGAGACATCCGGTGATTCAGCCAGCAGCTGCCGAAGACGCTCCACCAACCGAGCCTCGGTCACATGCAGCAGACACCCGGAGGCGGCCTGCCCGGCCTTGAGCAGGGCCGCTGCACGGCGAAGCGCGTTCAGCGAGGGCTCGGAAAAATCAGTGGCCGCCAGAATGCGGGAGAAAGTCGGCATGAAGTGGCCTCCTTGGCTAGACTTTGTCTGACTATAGCCGTGCCTGTTAAACAACCCAAGCAGGACAGACCCAGGGAGGGCCGCGCTTGAAAGCTTTCCGCCAGGGCATCGCCCGAAGCCTGCTGCAAAGCAGCCGCGATATTCTGCCCATCGTTGCTGTTGTCGCTTTCTTTCAGCTCATCGTGATTGGTGAGCCCCTGCCGGATGCCCTCGCCCTGCTCCAGGGCATGCTGTTCGTGATCCTTGGCCTGACGCTGTTCGTTCACGGCCTGGAGACGGGCCTCTTTCCCATCGGTGAATCCATGGCCCAGGCCTTTGCCCGCAAGGGCAGCGTGTTCTGGTTATTGCTGTTCGGCTTCTCCCTGGGCTTTGCCACCACCATTGCCGAGCCGGCGCTGATTGCCATTGCCGGTGAAGCGGCCGCCGTGGCCGCCGAGGAAGGCCGCATCGCCTCGGATGCGGCCAGCATGGCGGCCTGGGCACTGGGACTGCGGATTACCGTTGGGCTGGCGGTTGGCTTTGCCATCGTACTCGGGGTGATCCGCATCCTGAAAGGCTGGCCACTGCATTATCTGATCATCTCCGGCTATGTGCTGGTGGTGGCCATGACCGGCTTTGCCCCGGAAGAGATTGTCGGCATCGCCTACGATGCCGGCGGGGTGACCACCTCCACCATTACCGTTCCCCTGGTCACGGCGCTGGGGGTGGGACTGTCCATGGCCATACGGGGACGCAACCCCGCCGTTGATGGCTTCGGCCTGATCGCCTTTGCCTCACTGACGCCCATGATCTTCGTCATGGTCTATGGAGTACTCAGCTAATGGACGGCTTGCCGGCATTCGGCGATGTGCTGCAGCTGACCCTGCTGGAAACCCTGCGGGACGTGGCCCCCATCCTGCTGGTCATTCTCGTTTTCCAGTTTCTGGTACTGCGCCGCCGCCTGCCCAACCCCTGGCGCCTCTTCAAGGGCGGCGTGTTCGTGGTCGCCGGTCTGGTGTTCTTTCTGATGGGCCTGGAACAGGCCCTCTTTCCCCTGGGCCGTTCCATGGCGGAGCAACTCACGGCAGCCGACTTCGTACCCGGCAAATCGGGCACAGGCGAGACCATTGCCCACTGGAGCGCCTACTACGGCGTCTACCTGTTTGCCTTCAGCATGGGGGCGGCGGCCGTCATGGTGGAACCGGCCGTGATTGCCGTCGCCATGAAGGCCAATCAATTGTCCGGTGGCGCCATCAATGCCAATCGCCTGCGCATTGCCATTGCGGTGGGCGTGGGCATCGGCATTGCCATCGGTTCTTTCCGCATCATCACGGGCGGCTCACTGCACTATTTCATCCTGGGTGCCTACTGCATCGTAATCATTCAGACCCTGTTCGCCCCCAGACACATGATCCCGCTGGCCTATGATTCCGGAGGTGTCTCCACTTCCACCGTCACGGTGCCCATCGTCGCAGCCCTGGGCCTGGGCCTGGCCACCAACCTGCCCGATCGCAGCCCATTGATGGACGGCTTCGGCATGATCGCCTTTGCCGTGGTCTTTCCCATCATTTCCGTTCTCGCCTTTGCCCAGATCGCCCAATGGCAGGAACGGCGTCAAAACAATGGAGGTCGTCAGCATGAATCTGAAACTGATCATCGCGCTGGTGAATGATGACTTCACCGAACAGGTGCTGGATGCCGCCCGGGATGCCGGGGCGACCGGCAGCACGGTCATCAACAATGCTCGAGGTGAGGGGCGTCATCGCCACAAGACCTTCTTCGGCCTGGAACTCGTCTCCCAGTGTGATGTGCTGCTGTTTCTGGCCGAAGAGCACCTGGCCAGCCGGGTGCTGGATGCCATCAATGCAAGCGGGCGTTTTGATTCCGAATCCGGCGCGGGCATGGCCTTCCAGCTTGCCGTGGAGCATGCCATCGGCCTGGATGGCCAACTGGAGGCCATGCTGGCGCAGGATGGACCGAAGGACTAGAACGAAGATCCGGGCTGCTTGAGGAATTCCAGTTCTTCCGGGGTGGACTCGCGGCCGAGGATGGCATTGCGGTGGGGGTAGCGGCCGAAGCGGTCGATGATCACCTGGTGTTTGAGCTCGAATTCGTAGTTTTCTTGCAGGCCGTTGGCCTCATACAGGCGCACCGCTTCTTCATGAATCCTGGCTGATTCACTGTGCATGTAGGGCAGGTAGAGAAAGCTGCGCTCAATGGCCTCGAGTTTCAGATCATCACCGCAGGCCACGGCTTCCTGGGCCAGGGCCAGCGCCAGGGCATCACAGGCGAAAGCCTCCGGCCGGTCACGATGGATGTTGCGGGAGAACTGATCCAGCACAATGACCTCGGCCAGACGACCCCGGGGCGTTGCCCGCCAATCCCACAGTTCACAGGCCGCCGCCCGGGCATGCAACTCGCCGAAGCGATCGGCAATCTGGGCATCGAAGTCGGCATCCTTCTGCCACCACTGCTTCGGCTCAATCTCCTCGAACCAGAAATCGAGTACCTGCCGGGCCTGTTCCATATTCCCTCTCTCCACGACCAGAATCGATGCTTATTCTGCCATCTTTGGCGGATCACCGGTCGCCCAGGCACCAGCACCAAGGCATGTCCTGATCCGACCCGGTAATTGACCGGTCGGCCAATTAATTGTAGAGTGCGGGCCATGAATGCGGAAACCCAGACACGCGACCCGGAACGCACCCGCGAGACCATCCTCGAGGCGGCCTCCGCGCTGTTCATCGAGCACGGGGTCTCGGCGGTGTCCATGAGTGCCATCGCCCGGGCGGCGAATGTCACCAAGAGCCTCATCCACCATCACTTCGGCAGCAAGGCGGAGCTGTGGCAGACGGTCAAGGAGACCGCCTTCACCCAGTACTTCACCGGCCAGATGGCGATGCTGGAGGAAGCCGAGGATCCGGACCCGGCCCTGCTCAAGGCCTCGGTGGAGGAGTATTTCCGTTTCCTCAAGGACAATCCGGGGGTGGTGCGCCTGTTCGCCTGGACCCACCTGGAAGGCGATGAAAGCTGCCTGGAGATGGACACCGAGCTGGTGGCCCTCGGGGCCGAGCGCATTCGCCAGGTCCAGGCCAAGGGCCTGTTCCGCCAGGACGTGAACCCGAGCCATGTGGTGGCCACCTTCGTCATGACCTGCACCCAGTGGTTCGAGGCCAAGTCGCACCATCAGCACTGGCCGGGCATGGGCGATGACGAGGCCTTTCTGGATGATTTCATGAAGCTGCTGCTCGACGGCCTGCGGCCACGCGGCAGCGGGGACGACTAAGAAGGAAAACGGCGCCGAACGCCGTTTTTCTGGCCGCCATTACTGACCGGTCGGCCAGTTTACTAAGACGAGGGGATGACGTCATGCAGGGGATGGGTTGGAAGGGTTCGGGCTTGCTGACCACCGGCCTGCTGGCCGTGGGTGCGATATTGGTGACGGCCTGGGGCGGCGCGGCCGACGAGGAAGACATCACCGCAAGAGAGGCCCGCCCGGCCGTGCGGGCCGCCACCGTGCGCCCGGCGCCGGAGGTGGACTGGCAGCGCTTCCCCGGTGTGTTGCAGGCGCGGGAACGCAGTCAGGCGGCCTTCCTCCATCCCGGCACCCTGGCCGAGCGGCACGTCGCCGAGGGCGATGCCATCGAGCGCGGCCAGCTGCTCGCCACCCTGCACAATCCGGCCCTGGCGCCGGCCGCCGCCGCTGCCCAGGGGCGGGTGGAAGAACTCAATGCCGTGATTCGCGAACACCGCCTGGCGCTGGAGCGCGCCCGGGCCCTGCGCGAGCGTGATCTGACCTCCGAAGAGGAAGTGGACCGCCTGCAGGCGCGTCTGGACGCCAGCCTGGAGTCCCGCAAGCAGGCCGAAGCCCAGCTCGCCGAGGCCCGTGAACAACTGGCCGAGCTGCAACTCCGTGCCCCCTTCGATGGCTGGGTGGCAGGCGTAATGGCCGAGCCGGGGGATTTCCTGGCCGCCGGCCAGCCGGTGCTGCGCCTGGCCGGGCGGGAGGCCCTGGAAGTGGAGATCCGCCTGCCCGCCACGCTTGCCGGCGAACTGCAGAACGACACCCCGCTGCGCCTGAGCCGCCCCCTGCAGGGCGGCCATTTCGAGGCCCGGCTGGAGCGAATCAGCCGCGGCGACCGCCACATGGCCACCGCCATCATCCGCCCCGAGAGCGACCAGGATCTGGCTGCCGGCCAGGTGGTGCATGTGCATTTCGGCCGCCCGCACCGCCCCAGCCTGCAGGTGCCGCTGACCGCCGTGATCGACGCCGGCGGCCACCAGCCGGCCGTTTACCGCCTGCAGGCATCCGACGATGCGGTGACCGTGGAGTGGGTTCCCATCGTGCCCGGTCGTCTGCACGGCGACTGGGTGGATGTGCAGCAGGGCCTGTCCGAGGGAGACCGGGTGGTGACGGCCGGACAGGATCGCCTGTATGACGGCGCCACGGTGCGGGTGCTGCCATGAGCACGCGCGGCGAAAACCTGCTGCTGGCCCTGCTCGGCCAGCGCCGGCTGATCATGACCCTGGTGCTGCTGCTGGCGCTGATCGGACTGCTCGCCTGGCTGAACATGGATCGCCAGGAAGACCCCTTCTTTCCCTACCGCTACGGTGATGTCCTGGTGCCCTACCCCGGGGCCGATCCGGAACAGGTGGAGCGGCTGATCCTCAATCCCCTGGAGGAATCCCTGGCCCAGGTGGCGGACATTCGCGAGATTCGCGGCACCGCCCGCCTGGGTTTCGCCCATGTCCTGATCGCCATGCAGGAACATGTCTATGACACCGATGCCGTCTGGGATCGCATCCGGGTGGCGGTGGACGAGGCGGCGCGGGAGTTTCCCGCCGGTGCCGGGCCGGCCACCGTGGACGACCGCCAGATGGATGCCCACGGCATCGTGCTCGCCGTCAGCGGCAGTGACGATCTGCTGGAGCTGCGCGAGGCGGCCCGGCGTCTCAAGCGGGACCTCTTCCAGCTCAAGGACATCGCCCGCATCGATCTGCTGGGCGACCCTGGCGAAAGCATCATCATCAGCTGGGACGAGGCGGTGGCGCGCCAGACCGGCCTGGACGCCGCCAGCCTGGGCCAGCAGCTGGCCGCCCGCAATCAGACATTGCCGGGCGGCAACCTGCGGGTCAGCGGCCGCTCGGTGGTGCTCGACCCAGCCAGCGAGTTCCGCTCCCTGGCCGAACTGGCGGCCACGCCCATCCGCACCCGCGATGGCGCCTTCATTCCCCTCGGCGAGCTGGCCAGCGTCCGCCACGCCCCCGACGAACCGGTGGCTGAGCGCATCGGTCTCAACGGCCGCCCCGCGGTGGGCCTGGGCATCATCCTGCCGGACAACCGCCTCAACGTGGTGGCCTTCGGCAACACCCTGCGCGCCTTCATCGACGAGCGGCGGGCGGACTACGCCCCGCTGGAGATCGAGGAGCTGTTCTTCCAGCCCCACTGGGTAGAGCGCCGCCTGAGCGAACTCGGCTTTTCCCTCCTGCTCGGCATCATCGTGGTGGCGGCCATCCTGTTTGCCACCATGGGCCTGCGGCTGGGACTGACCGTCAGCCTGCTGGTGCCGCTGGTGACCTTCTCGGCCCTGGCGGTCTACGCCATGGGCGGTGGCGTGCTGCACCAGATGGCCGTGGCCGGCATGGTGATCGCACTCGGCATGCTGGTGGACAACGCCATCGTGATGTCGGAGAACATCCAGTGGCATCGCGATCAGGGCCTGGACGCGCGCGAGTCGATCACCCGGGCGGTGCGGGAACTGGCCACGCCCCTGATGGCCGCCACCGGGACCACCCTGGCTGCCTTTACGCCCCTGCTGCTGTCCGCCGGCGACACCGCCGACTTCACGCGGGCCATCCCGGTCATGGTCATGCTCACCCTGGGCATCAGCTTCATCTATGCCCTGCTGGTCACGCCCGTCTTCGCCGGCGCCATTCTCCGGCCCAGGCCCGCCCGGCGCGAGGACCTCAGCCTGCGCTACGGCCAGCAACTGGGGCGTTTCGCCGTGCGCCGACCCTGGGCGGTGCTGGGCATTGCCGCGGTCCTGGTCTTCACGGCCAGCGCCTTCTTCGACGCCCTGGACAAGACCTTCTTCCCCAACACCGACCGCGACCAGCTGGTGGTGGATCTGCATTTCCCCGAGGGCACTCACCTCGAGCACACCGACCACGCCGCCGCCGCTCTGGCCGCGGCCATCCAGGAGCAGCCTGGTGTGAAAGCGGTCTACCGCTTCGCCGGCTTCAGCGGCCCGCGCTTCTACTACAACCTGATCGAACTCAGCAGCCAGCCCCATCTGGCCCGCCTGGTGGTGCAGGCCGACAGCGTGGATCGCCTGGCGGAACTGATCCCCTGGGTGCGGGCCACCGCCCGGGAACAAGTACCCGAGGCCCAGGTGGTGGCACGGCGTCTGGGCCAGGGGCCGCCGGTGGACGCCCCGGTGGAGATCCGGGTGTTTGGCGAGGACCCGGCAGGCCTCAGCGAAGCGGCCGAGCAGGTACTGGCCGTGGTGCGGGACGACCCCGGCAGCCGCGACGCCCGCCACACCCTGGGCCAGGGCCTGAGCAGCCTGTTCGTGGAGATGGATGATGCCCGCGCGGCCGAGTACGGCCTGGATCGCGGCGACCTGGCGCGTGCCCTGACCAGCGCCAGCCGGGGTCTGGAAGTCAGCACCTGGCGGGTGGAACGCGATGCCATGCCCCTGCGCATCCGCTCGCCCGAGGGCGAGAACTTTCCCCTCTCGGGACTGGCCGGCCTGGGCCTCGGCCCGGACGGCATCCCCCTGGCGGAAGTGGCCCGCATCGAGACACGCTGGCAGCCGGCGGTGATCCAGCACTGGGACCTGCAGCGCATGACCCAGGTCCTGTCCCAGGTAGCGGACGAGGAAACCTACGCCAGCGTGCTGCGGCGCATTGAACCGAAGCTGGCGGCCCTGGAACTGCCCCCGGGCACCCGCTACACCATTGGCGGCGCGGCCGAAGGCGCCAGTGATGCCAACACGGAACTGTTCCGAACCCTGCCCATTGGCGGCCTGCTGCTGATCATCTTCCTGCTGCTGCAGTTCAATTCCTTCCGCATGATGGGCATGGTGCTGATCACCGTGCCCCTGGCGGTGGTGGGTGTGATTCCGGGCCTGTGGCTGGCCGGCCAGCCCTTCGGCTTCACCGCCATGCTGGGCGTGGTGGCCCTGGTGGGCATCGTGGTCAACAACGCCATCGTGCTGCTGGACCGCATCAACCTCAATCGCAGCCAGGGCCAGAGTCTGGACGAGGCCATCACCGAGGCGGTCGGCCGGCGCACCCGGCCCATCCTGCTGACCACCGCCACGACCGTGGCCGGCCTGTTTCCGCTGACCCTGACCCAGTCCACCCTGTGGCCACCGCTGGCCTGGGCCATCATTTCCGGCCTGCTGGCCTCCACCCTGCTGACCCTGGCAGTGGTGCCGGCCCTCTACCGCCTGGCCTTCCGGGACACGGCCGCCGCGTGAGGTCGGCGACTGACCCGAGACCTCTTTTAATAAGGGGTGGTCGTTTACAATCAGGCGCCTGAACGGAACAGGAATGCCGGGACGGGAGTACAGGCATGCAAGTGCTGGAGATGAGAGCCGGGCCGCGGGCCCTGGCCCACATAAGGGAACACGGCCTGAAGCCGCAGCATGTGCGGGCGGTGTCCGCCGCCTCCGGCGGGCCGAAGTGGCTGATCCTGTCCGGCTTTGACCAATACTTCTTCGGCCAATGGCTGGCGGCGGCCGAGCAGCCCATCACGCTGACGGGCTCCTCCATCGGCGCCTGGCGCATGGCCATGCAGGCGGTGGCCGAACCCGAGGCGGCCCGCCAGCGCTTCCTGCACAGTTACATCTACGAGCAGCGCTACCCGAAGCGGCCCACCCCGGCGATCATTTCCGCCGAGTGTGAACGGCTGCTGGACCTGGCCCTGGGTGAAGACGGCCCCGGTCAGGCCGTGGCCAACCCGCAGCGGCCGCTTCGCATCATCGCCAATCGCATGGCCCCCGGGCGTCGCCTGTCCGGGCCCGGCCTGTATGGCCGCCTGCTGGCCGCCGCCCTGGCCAACCGTCGTGAACGCGCCCGGCTTGGCCGCTGGGTGCATCGCAGCCTGTTCGAAAGCGAGGCCGCCGCCCACACCCTGGCCACGCCACAGGACCTGCCCACCGAACGCTTCCGCCTGATGACAGACAACCTGCGCCCGGCCCTGCTGGCCAGTGGCGCCATTCCGGGAGTGATGGAAGTGGTCCACGACATTCCCGGCGGGAGTCAGGGCACCTACCTCGACGGCGGTTTGACGGATTACCACCCGGCCCTGCCCGAGGACATGGCCGACGGCATTCGCCTCTTCCCCCACTTCTATCCCTTCGCCGTCCCCGGCTGGTTCGACAAGCGCAAACCCCAACGCCGCAACCAGCTCGACGGTCTCGACAACACACTCATCATCGCCCCCTCCAATGAACTGGTGGCCAGCCTGCCCCACGGCAAGATTCCCGACCGCAAGGACTTCTACCGCTTCAGCGACGCCGAACGCATCGCCTACTGGGAGAAGGTGGTGGAAGCCTCCGAACGCATGGGCGAGGCCTTTGTGGAACTGAGCGAATCGAATCAAATTACCGACTCTGTAAGGCAAATCTGACAGGCCATAACAGCAATACGCCCTTCAAGTGCTCTCACCCATTCTCTATCATTCCCCGCAGCGTTAAGGCTTACCTCAATTCCCTGTGGGGCAATACGAATTCTTCTTTGATGACGATGGGATTGAGTCCCTTGTAACAATCACCGGGAAGTGACATGAATCTGATCTTCATAACGATACTGATGGGTGCCTTCCTGAGCATCCGCATGGCCAGAATATCCATGCCGACATTCCAGACGCCCTATCTGTATACGCTTGAGTTCTTTCTCTTGATCAAGCTGTTCAGGGATGTGATCGAACCCTTGCTCGGGCTTTCCACACTGTCCGCCGGCACGCCACCGCATTGGGATCTGGTGGCGGTCCTTGCCCTGTTCCTGTGGCTCAGTAGCATGCGCTGGATGCTCCAGCGCGCTCGTGCAGAAGCAACCTGAACCACAGGGGGATGGCAGAAGATCTCCGTCACTCACCCCCTGAACGCATTCGGCCGCTCGATTGAGCGGCCGAATGCGTTCCTCCGGTTTGCTTTCCCGCTTCAGTCCAGCGGGCTGACGTCCCGGCCCGGTGTGCCCAGGGGCGGGATGGGCTGTGCTTCCGGGCGGGTGATGGGCTGCTCTTCCAGGGTGTCGAGCAACTCACGCACCGCGCGCTGGAGCTGGGCGTCTTCACCGCGGAAGGTGGCGTGGGGCAGGTTCTCCACGTGGATGTCCGGGGCCACACCACGCCCTTCCACGATCCAGTTGCCCTCGGCATCGAACACCGGCAGGGAAGCGGCCCGCATCAGGCCCCGATCCACCAGGCGGTTCTGGTCACTCAGCCAGACCCCGGCGCCGGCGGTCTGCTGGCCGATCAGCGGACCCAGGCCCAGGGACTTCACCCCGGCGGAGAAGGTCTCGCCGTCGGAATAGGTAAGCGGATCGATCAACACCGCCAGATGGCCACGGAAGGTGTTCTGCATGTTCCAGAACTCGGGCTGGCCCGGCGGCTGCCAGAAGGACCAGGCCCGGCGCAGCAGCTTCTCGATGATCCAGGAATCGATGTTGCCACCGCGATTGCGGCGCACATCGATGATCAGGCCCTCCCGATCCACATTGGCGTAGAACTCGCGGGCGAAGTCGGCGATGTCATTGGGGCCCATGGCACGCAGATGCAGATAGCCGATGCGCCCGTCGGAGGCCCGCTCCACCACTTCACGGCGGCCACTGACCCAGTCGCGATAACGCAGGGCATCGTTCTCCCAGCCATTGATGGGATGCACGATCACCGCACCGCTGTCACGGCCACGGCGGTAATCCAGGCGGGTCTGCTCGCCGGCCTGCCAGGCCAGCAGCTGGTGGATGTGATTCACCTCGTTCACGGCCCGGCCGTTCACGTGGGTGATCACATCCCCCTCGCTCAGATCCACGCCGGGCCGGGCCAGGGGGGAGCGCTGACTGGGCAGCTCCGGATCACTGCGATAGATGCGCGTGACGCGGGCCCCGGCGTCGACCGGTTCGAAGTCCGCACCCAGGAAGGCCGGGCGGGCGGTCTCCGGATCATCCCGGTACTCACCGCCGCGCACCTGGGAATGCAGCACGCCCAGTTCGGCCACCATCTGGCTCAGCAGGTCATCCAGTTCACGGCGATCGGCAATGCGCTCCACGAAGGGCGCGTACTTTTCACGCACCCCTTCCCAGTCCACCCCGCGCATGGCCGGGTCGAAGAGGAAGTCACGCTGCATGCGCCAGGCATCGGCGAACATCTGCTGCCACTCCACGGCCGGGCGGATGGGCAGACGCCAGTTGCCGATGCGCACCCGGGCTTCCTCCAGATCGCCCCGCATCTGGCCACCGGCCTGCACGATGAACAGCTCACCATTGCGCCGCAGCAGCAGGCGGTCACGCTCGGCCGAGGCCTGCAGCAGATCCAGGCCCTCGCCAAAGGTCTCCAGGCGCGGGCGATCCTTGCCGAAGTCGAGGGTCTGCACCCGCGGGCTGCCGCCGGTGGGCCGGTCGATCAGGAAGAGGCGATCCTTGCCCACCACCAGGCTGTCGTAGTTGCCCGGGTCCACCGGCACTTCGTGCAGGCGATCGGCCAGGCCATCCCACTGAATACCGGCAATGTCATCCGTCTTGCCATGATCCGGGCGCTCATCAATCAGCTCATGCCGCGGCTGCAGGGGGAAGACATTGCCGGGCTGCAGGGCCAGGGCAAAGATCTGGGTGCGGCGATCGAACATGGGACCCATGTTGCGGTCGCCCCAGGGCGAACCCGGCGTGGCCTGGAAATGGCGGTTGGAAAGGAAATACAGCCAGCGCCCATCGGGGCTGAAGACCGGCGAATGGCTTTCGTAGCGATCACTGCTCAGGGTGTGCATGTCACCCCGGCGCACGTCGTACAAGAGCACCTGCACCCGTTGCTGGGCACTGTCCGGGCGCACCACCGCCAGGGCCTGTCCATCCGGCGACCAGACCACCTGCCGGTAACCGACCCCGTCGGAATCATCGATCTGGCGATTGCGGCCACGGCGGGTGTCGAAGAGAAACAGGCGCCCGTCCATGTCATGGTGGGCCACGTAACGTCCGTCCGGGGAAATGCTCAGTCCCATGCGCTGGGTGCTGGCATCATCCGTCAGCTGCTCGCCCTCGCCACGGCCATTGGCCGGGAAGCGCCACAGTTCCACTTCATCGCTGGCATCCACGAAGGCATACACCCACTCCCCGTCGGGGTCGATCACCGCCTGGCGGGCGCGGCTCGCTTCCGGCAACTCGATCTCGATGCGACGCAGTTCCCCGGTGCCGACGATGGCCAGGCGGCCACGGGCGGTCAGGGCCACCCGGTCACCTTCCGGGGCGACGTTCACCGAATCCAGATAGTCCATGGGGCTGTCCAGCCAGCGCTCACGGGCATGGGCGCGGTCACTGGAAAGCACGATGTCGATCTGGCGATCCTCGCCGCTGCTCACATCCAGCAGGCGGATGTCCGCCCCGTGCTGATAGACGATGCGCCCCTGATCGCCCATGGCCGGGCGACGCACCTCGAAATCCTCATGCGCGGTCAGGGCGCTGAACTCGCCGCTGTCCGGGTCCAGACGGCCCAGGTTGAACAGGCCGCTCTCGTCACTGCGCACATACAGGCCACCCTCATGGCTCATGGGGTGGGTCAGATTGGCGCCGTGGTTGGCGGCCACACGGCGGGCTTCATTATCGCCATCCAGATCGAACTGCCACAACTGGGCCATGGCCCCGCCCCGGTAGGCGCGGGCATTGTCCATCGTCACGCCCAGGCCAAAGCGGGTAAACACCAGCCGCGATTCATCCAGGAAGGCCCCTTCCCGGGCATCGGCCAGGGGCAGGTCACTCACCACCCGGCTCTCGGGATTGACCCGCTTGAGCAGCCAGTACCAGCTCGGCCCCACCCGGTTATTGGAGGCAAACAGCACCTCGCCGGCCGGCGTCCAGCCCTGCACCTGTACATGACCACCCTTCCAGGTCAGCCGCTGCGGCTCGCCACCGCTGGCGGGCATGACATACACCTCGGCCGCGCCCTCATAGCGCCCGGTGAAGGCAATCCACTCCCCGTCCGGCGAGAAGTAGGGATCACTGGCCTCGGTGGCATGACTGGTCAGCCGCCGCGCCGTGCCGCCCTCCACCGACACCGCCCACAGATCGCCTTCCGCGGCGAAGACCACGGTGTCCTCATGCAGGGTGGGTGACTGGTAGTAGCCGAGGGAGCCGGCCAGAAGGGAGGTGGAGCAGAAGAAGAGCAAAAGGAAGAGCAATCCGCGAGCAACCATGTATCTCTCCATGCAGGATCTATCCGGATGACTGACGGCGAGCGCCAGCGAGGGATTGTGCGCAAAGGGGCGCGAGCTGTCCATCCAGGGGGCGAATGCCCGGATGGGTGCCAGCAGCGACCAGAAGAATAAGAGCGCGGCTGGGCTGGAACGTTCAATATGGGCGGGCGCATCCCTATTTCAGATGGCACCGCCCGAACCTAGCAAGCCCAGCCAATGAACCAGGCGGATGCAGGCAATCGGCCCGGGGCATTCAGTCGGGAGTAGAGGTCAGGAGCGCCCGAACATGTGGCACAAGGAACGGCAGCAAAAGCACCACCAGAATCGCGAGCACGGGAACATGATCTACCCGCTGACCGCCCAACAGCCAGTCCCCGATGACGAGCCCGACAAGGATTGCATCCGCCAACGCAGCCGCCATCCATCCCCACGGCCGTGCCAGCCAGAGCCCTACAACGCCAACTAAAAGCAAAAGCGCCGGCACGGACAGGATGGCCGTCTGGATCCAGATCATCCGCACACTCTCGGGACTAAGCGCCGGGGACTGGATCACCGACATCACCGCACCCGTTCTGGCAAGGAGTATGATGGCAGCGAGAAAATGAGCCACAGAAACCGCGACTATTAACGCCTTTCTCTTCGCCATTTCTTCAGTGCTCCGTTAACGCCCGCATTTGCGGCTGGTTTGGAGCGCAGCGGAAAACCAGTCCGACAACATGCGTTTGTTAGCCATTTTATAGTTTGAAAACTGAGCCGACCCGCTCATATCCGAGCTTCTCATAATAGGCGTCCTCATCAGACAGCACGTAAACATCCTGTTTCGGATATTCCTGCTTAATTCTTTCCAGAAGCTCCGCACCAAAGCCGGCCCCTCTGTACTGTGGTGAGACATACAGCTCGCTGATATAGATGCCAAAACCATCAACCAAGGCCCGGAGATATCCGCAAATATTACCTTCGCTCTCGCAGAGAAAGGTCTCACTCTCAAGCAATGCATCCTTGAACTTATCAATTGCATCATCGCCCAGAAACGAGCTCCAGTCAGGTTCTTTCCCCAGAAGGGATATGAGCTCATGCTCATGCTTTTTTTGGTACTTCAGGATGCTGCTCATAGATAGAACTTCGTCTGGCTAACAGCTGATTAGGTGGAAAGCGATATAACCGCAATATCGTGCCGGCGGTATAACTCCCGATTTCCGGCAAAAAGAAGAACGCGCTTTTCCATGCATAATCAGAAAGTTACCCCAATCCCTCCCAATATTCACCGTAATCGCGTGCCTTCCGCTTTTTGTGAATTCAATCATTCTTATATATGTGTGCTAGGTGCCCTCTTCTCCGGGGCTGGGCATGGCAACGGCCACCTTGGCGGCTGTGGAAGCTGAACGGGGAGGCGGTGCGATCTGGGGCGGGCGCGCCTGTCCGTGGCTTGCAGAAAAGCATAGTCCAATATTCGGTTTTTTCACCCCTGCCTGGCTGGCTGGAGCGGCTGCTATCCGGCTTATTCCGCCTGGGCCAGGACGATGTCCGCCCCGCGGGCAATCTCGCCGTCACTGAGCACGTCCACGCGGAGGCCGCCGTGGCCGACCCAGTGCTTCACCACTGCGGCGGCGCTGAGTGATTCATTGCTCAGGGCGCGGCCGAGGGTGGCGCAGGGTTCGCAGAGCTCGACGCCGCGCAGGCGTACATTGCCGATGGTGAATTCGGTGTTGACCAGGTCGTTGAGGCGTATGCCTCGTGTGACGAGGTTTCGGCGGGTGATGGAGAGGTCCGTTGCTCGCCCCTGCTTGGTGCAGAAGCGTTCGATCTCCTCGGCTTCCACCAGGGTGAGGTTCTGGCCGGGGTATTTGCTGAGACCGAAGTTGCGGTCACCCACGATGCCCTTGCCGCGCTCAAGCACGATGCGCTCACACTCGTATTGCGGGGTACCGCTTTCCGGGCTGATGAACAGGCGTTCAATGATCAAGTTTTGCTCCCTGCCAGGCGTATCAACCGGCAACAGTGTGCGCGTTAGTCACGGTGTCCGCTACAACTGTTTTTGCATCAGAATCCAATCACCGGTGTGCGAGCAGCCCGGGTAATCGACGATGCCCCGGCGCTCAACAACATTGTAACCAAGCTTCCGGTACAGCTTCACCGCCGGGATGTTCTCTTCCGCCACGATCAGGGTAACGGATCTTGTATTGGCTTCGTCGGCCAACTGCTCCGCGAATTTCATGAGGTGGTGGCCAATTCCCTTGCCTCGATAGACGGAGGCTGTCGCGACCGCGTTGACGTACCAGGCGCCGGGCACCCGTGATTCCAGCTCCACGAGCGGGCGGACGACAGCCGGAATGTCATCCAAGAGCCCGGTCTCATAGGGATCGGGCAGCGGATAGGCCAGGAGCATGCCGGCAATGGCATCGCCGGCGGTGGCGACATAGGCGTTTGTGTAGCTGAAACCACCTTCGGTACGAGCGACCCGGCGCGCACCGAAGGCCATGATGTCTTCATCCGGATCAGCCATCTGCCCCCACAGGTAGGCCGGAATCCCCTCCCCTGCCAGATTCATCAGCTCGGCAAGGGCGGGGGCATCCTCAATCTTCGCTTTACGCAGCTGGATATTCATTGCAACCTCAATGAAACGCCAAGAACTCGGTATCAAGCCGGGATCATCGCGCAACGTCATTGCAGCGAACAGTCCCCTTAAACATTTGTAATAAGGATAGCCGAGTATCCGTGAATCGCTCAGCGACATGCCCGCCCAAGGTGCTTCATTTTCTCCAGCCACTGGGCGCGGCCCTTGTCACCGCCCATGGAGGCGCTGATCAGGGTGGTGCGCACGGGCTTGAAGCCGCAGAAACGCAGGATGTTTCGGCGGAAGCTTTTCACGCTGTGGGCGCGGTAGATAAGACGATAGAACAGGGCCGGCATGCCCATGGTGACGATCAGACGGGCCGAGCGCCCCTTGAGGCGACGGGGGCCGAAACTGCCCATGTCCTGACCCGGCTCGGTGACAAAACCCGGGCGGAAGGTCTGCTCCAGGAAGGCCTTGAGAATGGCCGGCATATCGCCCAGCCAGAGGGGATAGAGAAAGACCAGGTGATCGGCCGCTTCAATGGCCTGCTGGGCCTGGCGAATGGCCGGGGGCGGATCACCGGACTCGAAGTCGGCGGCGTTTTTGAGCCAGGGGAAATCCAGCCCGGCCACGTCGATGTGCCGGACCTGGTGCCCGGCGGCTTCCGCTGCGTCCTGATAGGCCACGGCCAGGGCATGACAGTAATGCCCACCGGCCGAGTCGGGGTGTCCCTGGATGATGACAATGCTGGCCATGACGGTGACCTGCTGTTCGTGACGGGTAATAATAGGTTTATCCGCAATAATGGTGGCTTGAGCCGAATCAAGCAGATGTCACTTTAAGGGGGCATTAGTCGTGAAACTGTCCAATCTGCGGTGCCTGGTGCTGGCCGCCCTGCTTCTGCCGGCACTGGCCTTCGCCGAGCTGCCCGGGACTGATCTCGCCTTCGAGGCAAAAGGCGGGCAGCTGTCTGGAACCCTGTTCCTTCCCGAGGGCGAGGGCCCCTTCCCGGTGGTGGTCTTTCTGGCCGGCTCCGGTGATGAGAGTTACCGAACCGGCTGGGAAGGCGAACGCCGCTCCTGGTTCTGGCCGCAACTCCAGGAATGGTTCGATGAACAGCGCTACGCCGTGTACGTCTTCGACAAGCCCGGCGTGGGTCGGTCAGAAGGCGATTGGCGCAAGGAGGATTTCGAGGATCGGGCCGACAATGCCATCGCGGCGGTTCGCGCGCTGAGCGGCCGGACCGAGCTCGACCCGGCTCGCATCGGATTGCTGGGCCACAGCCAGGGGGGATGGATTGCCGTCAGTGCCGCGGCTGACCATCCCGATGAGGTGGCCTTCGTGATCAGTCTGGCCGGCCCCGCCATCGGTGTGCGCCAGCAGATCATCGAGGACACGGAAAACCGCTGGCGCTGTGAGGAGCGTCGCCTGCCGGGCCTGCGGCGAGCGGGACTGGCCGGCAGCCTGTCCCTGATCGGTACCGCTGGCCGCGTCATGCCGGCGGGTTATCTGTCCCGCATCGTGCGCTACGACCCCGCCGACGATCTGGCCCGCCTGCAGCAGCCCATGCTCGCCCTGTTTGCAAGCAACGACATCATGGTCATGCCCGAGACCAATATCCCGCCCCTCAAGGCGCACTTCGGCAAGGCCAGCGGCAACGACGGCCTGGTGATCGAGACCATCGAGGGCCTGGACCACTTCTTCCGCCACGGCGCCTTCTGCCTGGACGGCGGACGGCCCCAGGGCTTCGCCCCGGAATTCTGGGAAGCCCTGGCCGCCCCGGCCTTCTGGCAGCAACTGTCACACGAGGCGCAGTAAGGGCCTGGAAGTGAAATACCCGCCGGACCTGATTATGCGGCTTCGAAATCGAAGGGCTTGAGTTTTTCGACGTCGAGCTGATTACGGGCCAGCCAAAGGTCGTGGGCATCCTGCATGGCAAGCCAGCTTTCCGGTGAGCGGCCAATGACCCGGGAAAGCCGCAACGCCATTTCCGGGCTGACACCGCTATCACCGCGCAGCAGACGCGAAAAGGTGGACGGTGATACACCCAGACGATCGGCAAGCTTTCGAGCACTGACGCCGAAAGGCTCCATGTAAACCGTGAGGATGAACTCACCGGGATGCGGAGGGTTGTGCATGCTCATCAGTGATAATCCTCATAGTCAAGAATGTAGGCGTGTCCGTCTCGGAACTCGAAGGTCAAACGCCAGTTACCGCTAACTCGAATCGACCACCTGCCCTTCTGCTTGCCCTTAAGCGGGTGCAGCCCAAAACCCGGAATATCGATGTCTTCAATCTGCATGGCTGTATCCAATGCCGCCAGCTGCATACGCAAGCGCTGAGCGTGGGCGGATTGAATCCCTGCCATACTGCCTGTCGAATAGAACCGCTTCAGTCCCTTGTGGCGGAATGATTTGATCATGGGCAGAATTATAGCCTGTTGCGCACCACGCAACAAGTCGAATCGTCGAAGCGATTCGGCCTGCCTGATTGCTGGAACCGTCTGGCGGGGAAACAATCACATCCTATACTGGCATCCTATTGGTTCCCGAGGCAGCAAGGAGATCCGCCATGCACAAGACCATCGCTCGTATCGGCATGCCCGTCGCACTGATCGGCCTGCTTTTCTGGGCCTCCAGCACGCTGGCCCACCACGGCTGGGCGTGGGCGGAAGACAAACAGACCGAAATGACCGGCGTGATCACCGAGATTTACATTGGCCCGCCCCATCCGCGCCTGATGATCGACACGGATGACGGCCCCTGGCAGGTCGATCTGGGCAACCCGCGTCAGACCCGGGATGCCGGGTTCGTGGACGGTGTGGCCGAGGAAGGCGATGAGATCATCATCATCGGGCACCGCTCCAAGGATAGTGATGAGAAGATCATCAAGGCCGTGCGCGCCACCATTGATGGCGAGCATTACACCTTCTATCCGGATCTGCTCGAGGAATAAGGGCGGATGCTGACGGCACTGCTGCTGTGGCTGGGTGAGACCGCCATGGCCTCGGCACTGCGTCAGTCCACCATTGCCTATCCACTGGCCAGCTCGGCCCATATCACCGGATTGGGCCTGCTGGTCGGTGGCATTATCACGCTGGATCTTCGAATACTGGGGGCGATCCGGCGTGGCCGGCTCAGTGAGCTGGCACCCCTGCTCAGCCGGGTGGCGGCAGGTGGCCTGCTACTGGCCGTGACCACCGGCGTACTGCTGTTCAGCGTGCAGCCTTCCCACTACCTGGATAACAGCGCCTTTTTGATCAAGCTGGGCCTGGTGGCCCTGGCCGTCCTGAATGCCCTGGTGGTGCACCAGCTGCCCCAGTGGAAGGCCATGCTGGCGGGGGCGCCGGTTGCCCGCACACTGAAGATCACCGCCGTGCTGTCACTTCTGCTCTGGCTGTCGGCCCTGATTGCCGGGCGCTGGATCGCTTTCCTGTAGCCACGGCTTGGGATGCCTCGCTTTCAGCCTGCCCTAACCGGGATTTCCCCTCCCCTAAAGCCATCCGTCTGATTCACCCGGAATCGGCTGGTTAGGCCGGCGAGCCTGACCTAGGCTGAGCTGTGGGGGATATTCGTGGGAATTTTATCCGGCAGCCGGGTGCACTCGCCCGGTGGGGAGGAATCATTATGGACAGGATGCTCTCAGGACTCATTTTGCTACTGGCGCTTGTGTATTCAGCGGCCGCAAGCGCCCAGCACGATCATCACGACGAAGCGCATGTGAAGGACGGGGAATCGGTCGGGGTGGTGGATTTTCGGCCCGATTGCGCTGCGGATTCGGCCGAGACCTTCAACCGGGGCCTGGCCCTGAAACATCACATGATGTATCAACAGGCGCGCGAGACCTTCCGCGACCTGGTCGAGAAAGACCCGGACTGCGCCATGGCCCACTGGGGGGTGGCGGCCACCTGGTTCCAGCCCCTTTGGCCGGAACGCCCGGACGCGGATGCCCTGGCCACCGGCCGTGAAGCCATTGAACGGGCCCGCAAGGCCGGGCCTGGCGGTGAGCGGGAGCACGCCCTGATTGATGCGGTGGGCGCATTCTTTGCCGATGAAGACATGGGCTATGGCGATCGCATCGACGCCTGGGCCAGTGGCATGGCCGAGGCCTACTCGAACCACCCGGAGGATCATGACATCGCCGCCCTGTATGCCCTGTCCCGTCTGGTGCTGGGCATGCGGGCCGACACGGAGACCCGCCACGAACTGCATGATGAGGCCGAGGCCATTCTGGCCGGTGTCTGGGAAGAGGAGAACCAGCACCCCGGCGCCATCCACTACGCCATTCATGCCACTGACGTGGATGGGCGGGCCGAGAACGCCCTGGCCATGGTGGAGGCCTATTCGGACATCGCACCCAGCGTACCGCACGCCCTTCACATGCCGTCACATATCTATGTGCGGCTGGGCGAATGGGATCAGGTGATTGAATGGAACCGGCGCTCGGCCGATGCGGCCCGGGATCACGAGGTCGATGACGCCATCTCCTTTCATTACATCCACGCCCTCGATTATCTGGTCTATGGCTATCTGCAGAAGGGTGAAGTGGACCGGGCCCAGGCGGTGCAGAAAGAAGCCGAAGCGGTGGAACGCCACCAGCCAGGCTTTGCCGCCGCCTTTCATGCGGCGGCCATTCCGGCCCGCATCGCCGTGGAACGGCGGGACTGGGAAAAGGCCGGTGCATTGGAGCCTCGCCAGCCGGATTACCTGCCCTGGGACGGCAGTTTCTGGCCGGAGGGCCTGAGCTGGTACGCCCGTGGCCTGGGCGCCATTCATGCCGGTAATGGAGAGGCGGCTCAAGAGGCCGAGGCGCGCCTGGCCACCCTGCGGGACCGGGCAAAAGAGGCTGGCGAGGAGAACTTTGCCATCTTCATTGAAGTGGATCGCAAGATTCTTGCTGGCTGGAGCGAGCACGAGCAGGGCAACGCCGATTCGGCGATCCGCCTGATGGAAGCGGCCGCGGAGCTGGAAGGCACCGTGGACAAGAACCCGATTACCCCGGGGGCGCTGTACCCGCCCTATGAAGCCCTGGGTGATCTCCTGCTGGCCCTCGACCGCCCGGATGAGGCCCTGGCCGCCTACCAGGCGGGGGACGACATCTGGCCGGGCCGCAAGAACACCCTGGCCGGCATGCAGCAGGCCCGGGAACAACTGGCCAACTGAAGTCTGGTAATCGGGCACCGCCCTCTGGGCGATGCCCGATTACTGACGCAATATCTTCTCCATGGCCTTGCCCTTGGCCAGTTCATCCACGAGCTTGTCGAGATAGCGGATCTTCTGCATCAGGGGATCCTCCACCGATTCCACTCGCACGCCGCAGACCACGCCCTTGATCAGGGAGGCATTGGGGTTCAAGGCCGGTGCTTCGGCGAAGAATTGCTCGAAGCTGTTCCCCTGATCGATCTGCTGCCGAAGCCCGGCCTCATCGTAGCCGGTGAGCCAGCAGGTCACCTCGTCGACCTCCGCCTGGCTGCGCCCCTTCTTCTCCGCTTTCTGCACATACATGGGATAGACCCTGGCAAAGGCCATATCGAAGATTGGGTGTCTGGACATGTTCATCCCTCCTTTGCGCCGGCTGGCCGGGCCACGGCCAGGCAGTAGGCCTGGCGGCCCCGCCGGGCCAGTTCCTCAAAGCTTTCCAGAACCAGGCCGGCGGCCTGCAGCTGGGCCTTGAAGTCTTCTTCATAAGTCACACCGCCGAAGTCGATGCTGGAGATTCGTTTCAGCATGGGTTTCAGGCGCTCCATGAAGGGGGAGCGGCGGGTCTGAATGGTCTGGGTGAAATAGATTCGCCCCGCCGGCTTCAGCAGGGTCAGGCAATGGCGCAGGGCCGCCTCCGGGTCGGGCAGCAGCATGAAGCTGGCCGAGAAATAGACCGCGTCATAAGGCCCGCCCTGGTGGTCGTAGACCGACTGCAGACGAACCGTCACCTGATCGGCCAGCGATGATGTGGCCACACGTTGCTGCGCCCGCTCCACATAGGCGGCATCAATGTCCACGCCAGTGACCCGGATGCGTTTCTCGCGCAGCCGCTCGCTGTTGGCCAGCAGGGCGCTGGCGGTACCAATCCCCACATCCAGCAGCTCGCAGCCGGCAGGCAGGCGGTCGATGACCGCGCCATACCAGCGTGCGGTCAGGCGCGGAATGAGGGCGTCGTAGAGCAGGCTTCGGATCATGGGGCTCATCATGCCATGCCCGGCACCACGGCGGTGCACAAGGGCGAAAGTACCGATAAATAAATCCCATTGATTTAATCCAAATGATTCATTGGAAACTATCGGGAACCTGGACTATTACTAGGAGGGCAAGGCAGGGGAAGGAAACACTCGCCCCCCCTGGCAGTGCGCCAAGTAGTCACCGTGGCGGTTTTACACATGCGGCTGCAGCACCCGTGGGTGGTGCAGCCCCTGATGATCATTCATTCCAGACTGGAGAGGAAAATGGCCGCAAACAGGAAAGACAACGGAAAATGCCCTGTCATGCACGGAGCACAGACCCGTAAGGGTGGTCGAGGCACCACCAATGAGCAGTGGTGGCCGGAGCAGTTGAATCTGTCCATCCTGCATCAACACACTCCCGAATCCGACCCGATGGGTGCGGATTTCAATTACGCCGAAGAATTCAAGAAGCTTGACCTCAAGGCCCTGAAAAAGGATCTCGAGGATCTGATGACCAATTCCCAGGACTGGTGGCCGGCCGATTACGGTCATTATGGTCCGCTCATGATTCGCATGGCCTGGCACGCCGCCGGCACCTATCGAACCGCGGACGGCCGCGGGGGCGCCTCGACCGGTAACCAGCGCTTCGCCCCCATCAACAGCTGGCCGGACAACGGTAACCTGGACAAGGCCCGCCGTCTTCTGTGGCCGATCAAGGAGAAGTACGGCAACAAGATCTCCTGGGCCGACCTGTACATTCTGGCCGGTAATGTGGCCATCGAATCCATGGGTCTGAAGACCTTTGGCTTTGGTGGCGGCCGCGAAGACATCTGGGCCCCGGAGGAAGACATCTACTGGGGTGCCGAGGATGAGTGGCTCGACAGCAAGCGGTACAGTGGTGACCGTGAGCTGGAGAACCCCCTGGCTGCCGTACAGATGGGTCTGATCTATGTGAACCCTGAAGGCCCGGATGGAAATCCCGACCCTCTGGCCTCAGCGAAGGATGTTCGTGAAACCTTCGCCCGCATGGCCATGAATGATTACGAAACCGTTGCCCTGACGGCCGGTGGTCACACCTTCGGCAAGACCCATGGTGCCGGCGATCCGTCCCATGTGGGGCCTGAGCCGGAAGCGGCCCCACTGGAGCAGATGGGCCTGGGGTGGATCAGTGATTTCAAGAGCGGCAAGGGCCGCGACACCATCACCAGTGGCCTGGAAGGGGCCTGGACCCCCACCCCCACCACCTGGGACATGAGCTACTTCGATGTGCTCTTCGGCTACGAGTGGGAAGTGGTCAAGAGCCCGGCCGGTGCCAATCAATGGGTACCCAAAGGCCTCGCGGACAAGGATCACGCGCCGGATGCCGAGGATGCCTCGCAGAAGGTGGGCATCATGATGACCACCGCTGATATGGCCATGCGCGAAGACCCGGAGTACCGCAAGATCTCCGAGCACTTCCACAAGAACCCGGACGAGTTCGCGGATGCCTTTGCCCGTGCCTGGTTCAAGCTGACCCACCGCGACATGGGCCCGAAGGTGCGTTATCTGGGGCCGGAGGTTCCGGCAGAAGATCTGATCTGGCAGGACCCGGTACCGGCCGTTGATCATGATCTGATCGACGACAAGGACATCAAAGCCCTGAAGAAGGAGATTCTGGACTCCGGGCTGTCGATTTCCGAGCTGGTCAAGACGGCCTGGGGCTCGGCCTCCACCTTCCGCAATTCAGACAAACGCGGTGGCGCCAACGGGGCGCGCATTCGTCTGGCACCGCAGAAGGATTGGGAAGCCAATGAGCCGGCCCAGCTCAAGAAGGTGCTGGGCAAGCTGGAAGAGATCCAGAAGGCCTTCAATGACGGCGCCTCGGGCAATAAGAAGGTATCCCTGGCGGATCTCATCGTGCTGGGTGGTAATGCTGCCGTTGAAGCGGCTGCCAAGAAAGCGGGCCACAGTGTGGAAGTACCCTTCCACCCGGGACGCACTGATGCCACGGAAGAGCAGACGGATGCGGAATCCTTCGAGCCGATGGAGCCGGAAGCGGATGGCTTCCGCAACTTCCTCAAGAAGCGTTACACCGTGCCCGCGGAAGAAATGATGCTCGACCGGGCACAGCTTCTGACCCTGACCGCGCCGGAGATGACGGTATTGGTTGGGGGTATGCGTGTACTGGATGCCAATGTGGGTGGCTCGAAGCATGGTGTCCTCACCGACCGGCCTGGTGAGCTGAGCAATGACTTCTTCGTCAACATCGTGGACATGGCCACAGAATGGCGGCCCGTCTCCGATGACAACGAGGAATTCGAGGGCATTGACCGCAAGAGCGGGAAGAAGAAATGGACCGGGACTCGCGTGGACCTGGTCTTCGGCTCCAACTCCCAGCTCCGTGCGATTTCCGAAGCCTATGCCCAGAGCGATGCCAAAGAGAAGTTCGTCAAGGACTTCGTCAAGGCCTGGAACAAGGTAATGAACGCGGATCGTTTCGATCTGAAGCAGTAAGCCTTGCTTGCCGTCGGAAGCGACGGTTAAAACGACAAGGGCGCAACCGGCAACGGTTGCGCCCTTTTTCATGCCCGCCGGACTCAGGCGATGGATCCGTTATCACTTCCTTGGCGTGACCCACATGGTGATGGTGGCCCGGACCACTTCCTCGCCATTGCTGTCGCGCACACTGACGGGGACGGCCAGGTCGCGGGCCTCATCGAAGGCCGGAACCAGATCCAGCTCGGCACGGCCGACCAGATCGGTGGCGGCCTTCTTCAGGTATTCGACCGTCATGCCCTTGGGAATCCAGCGATGGCTGGGCGGGATGGTGGCGTCGGTCATGACGCCGGCGGCCAGCTCCGCCAGGTTGCAGATGGCAATGGCATGCACGGTGCCGATGTGGTTCTGCACCTTGCGCCGCTTTTTCATGCGCACTTCGCACAGGCCCGGCTCCAGCGCCGTGATGCGCGGGCGAATGGTGGCAAAATACGGCGCACTATGGGACACCACTCGGGAAAACAACCACTGGCCGCCCCAGCGGCGGCTGAATTTCTGCCAGGTGATCAGGGTGCTGCTCTGCTGACTCATGCCGAATAGACCTCTTTTTGCGGATGCGGGCAAGGAGCGACAGCATAGCGGGCCGAAGTATTTCTGGGAAATAGCCGGTCGGGTAGTTGACCTTGATCAAGGAGGGCCTCACTCTGGCGGCTAGACTGAAAGCTCGATTAGCCAACGGCTGTAGCGGAGACGGACATGGACAAGAAAGCCATTCGCAAACTGATCGAATCCCAGCGTTTCTTCGCTGACCTGGACAGCGACTGGCTGGATTTTCTCGCCGAGCATGCCGTCAGCCGGAAGGTGAGCCGGGACGAGGTGATCTTCCGTCACGGCAACAAGGCGGACAGCTTCTATCTGGTCACCGACGGGCGCATTAGCCTGGAAGTGGCCGCCATTGAGGGGCCTCCGCTGGAGCTGCAGAACCTCGGTGAGGGCGCCATCATCGGTTGGTCCTGGCTGATTCCGCCCTACCAGTGGCATTTCCAGGCCCGCGCCCTGGAAGATGCCAATGTGATCCGCTTCGACGGCGATGTCATTTTCAAGCGCTGCGAGGAAGACCCGGATTTCGGCTATGACATGCTCAAGCGTTTCGCCGGCCTGATGTCCGAACGCGTCAGCTCCGCCCGCGAGAAGATGATGCAGGAGTGGAACCCGCCAGGGTTTGCTTGAGTGAGTGCTGAGTGCTGAGTGCTGAGTTGGCAGTGCCCTCGTTGTCGTAATCGTAGTCGTAGTCGTAATCGGCTTTTTCGGGTGGGGGAGAAAAGCCGATTACGATTACGATTACGACAACGACGAAAAGATAGAAGCAACGATTGCGGGCTGGCGTGGTTCGTTGCCGAGATGGGATAAACCCCCGCGATCCCCTACAATGACGGCCCTGTCATTGTCCGGAGAGTGCCATGTCGCGCCTGCCTGTTGTCGTGACCACCCTGTTCCTGCTCTTTTCCGCCCTGCCCGCCTGTGCCGAGAGTGATCGGGCCCAGGGTGATGCCGAAGCGGCGGAGCATTTCATTCACGCCGGCCACATGCTGGACACGGCCACTGGCTCGGTTCTTGACGACCAACTGATCGGCATAGCCAATGGCCGGGTGGTCTCGGTGGCCCCGCGGGGGGACAGCAGGGTGCCCGAGGGAGTCCGCGTTATCGATCTTGCCGATCACTTCGTCCTGCCGGGCCTGACCGATGCCCATGTTCATCTCACTTCCGACGCCACCATCCAGGGGCATACGCGCCTGGGCCGCGGCAGCCACCGGGCTGCCCTGTTTGGCGTGCGGGCAGCCCGGGACACCCTGGCGGCGGGATTTACCACGGTACGCAATGTGGGCGCGCCGAACTTTGCCGATCTGGCCCTGCGTGACGCCATCGAGGCCGGTGATTTTCCCGGCCCGCGCATGCGGGTGGCGGGTAAGTCCCTGGGCATGACCGGCGGGCATTGTGACAACAACCTTCTGCCACCGGAGTTCGGGCACCGCAGCGGCGGCGTGGCCGATGGCCCCTGGGCGGTGCGTGAACAGGTGCGCAAGAATCTCAAGTACGGCGCCGACACCATCAAGTTCTGCGCCACGGGCGGGGTCATGTCCAAGGGCACGGCCA
Source organism: Natronospira bacteriovora (assembly GCF_030848495.1). Lineage (NCBI taxonomy): Bacteria > Pseudomonadati > Pseudomonadota > Gammaproteobacteria > Natronospirales > Natronospiraceae > Natronospira > Natronospira bacteriovora. The sequence continues at coordinate 8,325 of NZ_JAVDDT010000007.1, read as the reverse complement.
CTGGCGCACGGCAATACACCCTGGAAGAAATGCAGGCCATCGTGGAAGAAGCCCACGCCCTGGGCATGCGGGTGGCGGCCCATGCCCACGGAGATGCCGGCATCGAACTGGCCATCCGGGCAGGGGTGGACTCGGTGGAGCATGCCAGCCTGATCTCCCCCGCCAGCATCGCCCTGGCACGCGAATACGGTACGGCGCTGGTCATGGATGTCTATGTCTCCGACTACATCCTCGGCATGGGCGAGGAAATCGGCATTCTGGAAGAGTCGCTGGAAAAGGAACGGGAGGTGGGCCAGACCCAGCGGGACAACCTGCGCCGGGCCCATGAGGCCGGGGTGCGGATTGTCTTCGGCAGCGACGCCGGGGTCTATCCCCACGGCCAGAACGGCAAGCAGTTTGAGCGCATGGTGGACGCCGGCATGACACCCCTGGAGACCATCCAGGCCGCCACCATCCACGCCGCCGAACTGCTGGACTGGGCCGAGGACATTGGCCGCATTGCGCCGGGCTTTCATGCCGACATCATCGCCGTGTCAGGCAACCCCCTGGAGGATGTCACCAAGCTGGAATCGGTGGCTTTTGTCATGAAGGGCGGTGTCGAGCACAAGGTTCCGGATGCGAAGAAGCTGTCACCGGCTAACAACAAGAACCGCCACTGAGGGGGAAAGGAATGCGGCTGCTGTATCGGGTGCACCTGTGGGTGGCGCTCTCCCTGGGTGCGCTGTTCGTGCTGATTGGCCTTAGCGGCTGCCTGCTGGTGTACCAGTCCACACTGGATCGCTGGCTGAACCCGGATCTGCTGCGCGCCGGGACGGCCAGCGGCACAGCCGTATCGGCCACTGAAGCCCTGGCTTCCGTCGAGGCACTCACCGGGGAATCGGAAGTGGTTTCCTTTCTTTCCCTGCCCGCCGCTTCCCGGGATGTCTATCGTTTCTATGTGGGCACCCCGGAACGCACGTTCGATCGACTGGTGACCGTGGACCCCGCTTCGGGACGGGCCCTGGGTGAACGACCGGTGGGCGAAGGCATCATGCGTTTCGTGCATGTACTTCATTTCCGCCTGCACCTGGGGCGTTCCGGGCAGACCCTCATCGGCTTCACCGGCCTTTTCCTGCTGTTCTCCATGATCACGGGGAGTCTGCTGTGGTGGCGCCGCCGGCACCTTCGGCTTCGGCAGCAACCACTGCATCATGGGCTGGGTGTCTATGCCGGCCTGCCTTTGCTTGTGGTGGTGGTGACAGGGGTGATGCTGGCCCTGCCCCAGTACACGCGACCCGCCGTGGAACGGTTCTCACCCCTTTCCGGTCTAGGACTGGGCCACCAGTCGACGGTCCCGGAGGGGAACCATTCGGCCACCGACATCGGTTTGAGCGGGGCCATGTCGCTGGCCCGCCTTCACATGCCGGATGGCGTGACAGGCAGCGTCGGTCTGCCACGAAGCCCGGAGGGCATCTACCGCATCAGCATGCGGGAAGCCGATCCAGCCGGATGGCTGGCGGGCAGCGGCCATCTGGTCCTGGATCGCTACAGCGGCGAGATACTGGAGCGGCGACACTGGTCACAGACCAGTGGCGGGGACCGGTTCATGGCCTGGCTGCGCCCCCTGCACGATGGCCGCGCGCTGGGCCAGCCGGGACGGCTACTGGTCGCCACCTTGGGAATGCTGCCCCTGTTGCTGTATGTCACCGGTATCCGCTTGTGGTTGAGACGTCGCCAATCGGCATGATTCACGCCCCCAGCCACCACCAGGCAAGCGGGTAGCTGAGCAGCATGGCGAGCAGCAGTACCGGCAGTGACCAGAGATGAAACTGCCACCACAGACCGGGCAGACGAGCCAGACGCAGGGCAATCAGATTGGCCATGGAGCCAATCGCCAGGCCAAAGCCGCCCACACTCACACCCCAGGCCAGAAACCGCCAGTCGTCCGTAAACCCTTCCAGAAAGATCGCCGCCGGCACGTTGGAGATGAGCTGGGACAGGAGGATGCCCCCGCTGAGCATGCCGCCGGGCCACTCCGTTATGCCCCCCGCAAGTGCCGCCACCGGCGGAAGCAGGGCCAGTTGTCCGAGCACCAGAAACATCAGCAGGAAGACCAGCAGCAACAGCCAGTCGACCCCCAGCAGACTGCGCGGCCACAGCAGCAGGAACAGGCCGATCACCGCCAGGGCAGCCAAGCTCACCAGCCCCTGTTCCACCATGAGCAGGAAGATCGGATAAAGCAGCAGGGACAGCCACAGCATGGGGCGCTGGAAGGCGGGAAAGTAACTGCCGGCGGAGACCTCGATCCGCCGGGCGGGAAAGGCCAGCGGCACCAGGGCCAGCAACAGGCCGGTGAGCACCAGAGCTAGCGGCAGCATGGTGGCGGTGAATTCGAGAAAGCCCGCCCCGGAGGATTGCCAGAGGAAGAGGTTCTGTGGATTGCCGACCGGACTGAGGGTGGACCCGGCATTGACGGCGAAGGCCTCGAAGATGATCAGACGGCCGATCGGCAGGCGAGCAACCGAATGCAGGCCCAGGGTCATGGGTACGACGATGAAAAGCGCCACGTCGTTGGTGACCACGGCCGACAGGGCGGCGGAGAAGAGAATCAGCACCACGGCCAGGCGCCGCTCGCCACGCAGGCGATGGAGCAGCCACTGAGCAGCCCGCGCCAGGCCACCACTGGCTTCCAGCCCCCGGCTGAGGACCATCAGGCCGGCCAGTACCCAGATGGTTTCCCAGTGAATCAGGGCACCCAGCTCATGCATGCCGATTGGTTGCAAGAGCAGCAGCAGGGCAAAGGCCAGCAGAAGAATCAGCAGCAGCCCTTCTTCGGCGAGTCGGCTCAGCACATGGCGAAAGGGCAGACGCATGATTCAGATCATCAGGCTGGCGCCCGGCCGCGATTCACTGGCGCCCGGCCCAGTCGCTGATGATGGCGTACAGCTGCTGCAGGCCATCGGTAAGGGCGGCGGGGCCCGGCTGCAGGATGTTGACGGACTTGATCTCGTGCAGCTCCCCGTTCTGTACCGCAGGAATGCGGTCGAAACCGGGCCGTTCCCGGACTTTTTCCGGACGGAACTTCTTGCCGCACCAGGAACCGATGATGATGTCCGGCTGACGTTCGATGACGGTTTCGTAATCAGCAATGATGCGGTCCTTGCCCAGAGCCTTGTCCCGCAACTCGGGGAAGCAATCATCGCCCCCGGCGATCTCCACCAGCTCAGCCACCCAGCGAATGCTCGACATCATGGGCTCGTCCCATTCCTCGAAATAGACCCGGGGACGCCGGGGCAGTGACGCGGCCTGTTCGCGAATGCGCTCGACACCGGCACGCAGCTCATCCAGCAGTTGCTCGGTCTTGGCCTGGCAGCCGATCATGCCGCCGAGCATGCCCATCATGCGAAAGATCTCTTCCACACTGCGGTGGTTGAAGATGTGTACTTCCACACCCTGGCGGACCAGCTCACTGCCGATATCAGCCTGGAGATCGGAAAAGCCCAGCACCAGATCCGGTTCAAGATCGAGAATCTTGTCGATCTTGGCGCTGAGAAAGGCCGAGACCTTGGGCTTTTCCTTGCGCGCCTTGGCCGGGCGCACGGTAAAGCCGGAGATACCCACAATCCGCCAGTCTTCTTCCAGCAGATAGAGGGTTTCGGTGGTCTCTTCGGTGAGGCAGACGATGCGTTGGGGATAATTTGTCATGCCCTCATGATACCAGCAGGCAACAAGCGGTTCGGTCGTAGTCGTTGTCGTAATCGGGTTTTTCGGGTGTGAAAGAAAATCCGACAACGACAACGACAACGACAACGACAACGATGATTATGGTGGCCTGCCCCCCTTTCGTGCCACTATCATTGGGGCATTGAGCCGGGGAGATCATCGTACGCCCATGGACATCAGGGATGCCCGACAATCCGATCTGGATGTGCTGGTGGCGCTGGAGAACGCAGTCTTTGACTCGGATCGTCTGAGCCGACGCAGTTTTCAGCGATTCATCCAGCAGGGCCGTTCGGCTTTGCGTGTGGCTGAAGAAGAAGGTCGGCTGCTGGGCTATGTCCTTGTGATATTCCGTCGTGGGACTTCGCTGGCACGTTTGTACTCCATGGCAGTGGCTTCCGACGCCCAGGGTCGTGGCCTCGGGCGTCGGCTGCTGGTGGATGGAGAGCAGCAGGCGGTGGAAAACGGTTGCGTGGCCATGCGTCTGGAAGTGCGCGAGGATAATGCCTCGGCCATCACCCTCTACCAGTCTGCCGGTTACCAGCCTTTTGGCCGTTATCCCGACTATTATGAAGACCATGCCGATGCCCTGCGCATGGAGAAATCGTTGGCGGATGTCATCCGTCCGCCTCATTCCAGCGTGCCTTGGTATGGCCAGACACTGGAGTTCACCTGCGGCCCGGCCGCGCTGATGATGGCCCTGGCCAGTCTGAACGCCAGCCAACCCCTCAACCGTAATGAGGAGATTCGGCTCTGGCGTGAGGCCACAACCGTCTTCATGACCTCCGGGCACGGTGGCTGTGGCCCCTTTGGTCTGGCGGTGGCCGCCGCCCACCGGGGCCATGCGGTGGAGCTGTGGACCGACGGCCCCCGGCCCTTCTTCGTGGATTCCGTTCGCGACGAGGAGAAGAAGGCGGTGATCGAAATGGTGGAAGCGGACTTTCAGCGTGAACTGGAGCGCCTCGACGTCCCGATGCATCATGGCTGGCCGGGGGTGGAGGTTCTGCAGAAATCGCTTGCCCGGGGCTGGCGTGCCCTGGTCCTGATCAGCTCCTGGCGCATCTGGAATGAGAAGTCCCCTCACTGGGTGGTGGTGACCGGCTACAGCGAGCCCTTCTTCTTCGTCCATGACCCCTGGGACACCAATCTGAAGAGCCGCAGCAATGCCCGATGGCGGCCGGGCGACCGGGACCGCCTGGACGGCATCGACATGCCCATCCCTTCCGGCGAGTTCGAGCGCATGAGTCGTTACGGGCGCAGTGCCCAGCGGGCCGTGATTCTGCTGGGGCCCTTGTCATGAACGCAAACCGGAAGAAAGACAGCATTCGGCTGGTGGCCCTGGTGGACAAGGCCTCCGACTGGAGCCCCGAGCTGCCGGACATTCCGCGCATGACGGTGGATGAATATCTTCGTAACAGCGACAATCGCCGCGGCCTCAAGCTGATCAACCTCTGCAACAGTTATCGTTACCTGGGCACCGGTTATTACGCCTCACTATTGGCCGAAGCCCGGGGCCATCGCATCATCCCGAATGTGGCCACCATCACCGGTCTCTCCAGTGCCGCCCTGCCACGACTGGATACGGCCTGGCTGGAACAGCGACTGCAGGCTCGCCTGGCGGATGAGCCCAATGATCGCCTGCAACTGCTGATTGCCTTCGGCCGTTGTCCCGACGAGCGTGTGGGCGGCTTCGCCCGGCGCCTGTTCGAATCCCTCGCCTGTCCGATTCTGCGCGTGGAGCTCAAGCGTGATGGCGTCTGGCGCATCCAGCGCATTCGCGGCATTGGCCTGCGGGGAGTGCCGGCGGAGGAAACCTCCTTCGTGGGCCAGGCCATGGTGGAATGGCTGGGACGACGCTGGCGGCGGCCGAAGGATCCGGATCTCTACCGCTACGACATGGCCATCCTGGTGGATCCGGACGAGGCACTGCCCCCCTCCGATGATGCCGCCCTGCGCTATTTCGTGCGCGCCGGACGCCGGCTCGGCCTGCAGGTAGAGATGATCCGGAAAAAGGACTTCGGGCGCTTGTCCGAGTTCGATGCCCTGTTCATTCGCACCACCACGCGCATCGATCATTACACCTACCGCTTTGCCCGCAAGGCGGCCCTGGAAGGCATCGCCGTCATCGATGATCCGCAGTCCATTCTGCGCTGCACGAACAAGGTGTATCTGGCCGAGCTGCTGGCCGCCCATCGGGTACCCCACCCCAGCACCCGAGTCATCAGCCGGGACGACTGGAAGTCGGCGCCCGAGGCACTGGGCTGGCCGGTGGTTTTGAAGGTACCCGATGGCGCCTTCTCCACCGGTGTGTTCAAGGCCGAGAACCCGGCCGAGTACGAACGCATTTGCAAGCGCCTGTTCCACGACTCGGATCTGCTCCTGGCCCAGTCCTGGCTGTACACGAATTTTGACTGGCGGGTGGGCATTCTGGATGGAAAGCCTCTGTATGCCTGCCAGTACTTCATGTCCGATAATCACTGGCAGATCTATCATCATGACAGTGACAAGGGTTTCAGCGAGGGCGAATCGCGCACGCTGCGAGTGGAAGATGCACCGCCGGAAGTGATCGAAACCGCGGTTCGCGCCGCCACGCCCATCGGCAATGGCCTCTACGGGGTGGATCTGAAGCAGAATGAACACGGGGTCTATGTCATTGAGATCAATGACAACCCCAATATCGACCATGGCATTGAAGATGCCTGTCTTGGACGGGCACTGTACGATGAAATCATGCAGACATTCCTGCACCGCATCGAAGCCCGTCACCAGCAGAGGGGACGCCGATCATGAATGCAGTGAACCCGAGGGATCGCTTTCTACACTGGCTGTGGTCCGTACAGATTCAGGATCTGCCCAGCCGCAAAATGGCCTGGCTGGTGCGTATCGCCCGGGTTATCCATGCCGGATTCCGAGATGCCGCGGTGGGCCAGATCAATCTTCGGGCCATGAGCCTGGTCTATACCTCCCTGCTCTCCATTGTGCCGTTGCTGGCTTTCAGCTTCTCGGTGCTCAAGGGCTTCGGCGTTCACAACCAGCTGGAGCCTGTACTGCTGAGAACACTGGAGCCGCTTGGTGAACGCGGGCCCGAAGTCACCGACAACATTCTCGGCTTCGTGGACAACATTCAGGTCGGGGTACTGGGCTCGGTTGGCCTGCTGCTGCTGGTCTACATCGTCTATTCCCTGCTGCAGAAGATCGAGGCCGCTCTGAACGAGACATGGCACATCCGCCGTCAGCGGGGCATGGCCGAAAAATTCAGCAACTACGTTAGTGTGGTGCTGGTGGGGCCGGTGCTGGTCTTTTCCGCGGTGGGCGTCACGGCATCCTTCTCCAGCTACACGATTGTCCAGCGCATTTCCCAGGTGGAACCCTTCGGCACCCTGATGGTGTGGTTCAGCACCATCATGCCCTACCTGCTGGTTGTAGCCGCCTTCACCTTCATCTATGTCTTCGTGCCCAACACTCGGGTAAAACTCCGCGCCGCCCTGACCGGTGCCGTCATTGCCGGGCTGGCCTGGCAGACCACCGGCTGGATCTTCGCGCAGGTGATTGCCACATCAGCCCGTTACACCGCCATCTATTCGGGCTTTGCCAGCCTGCTCTTCTTCATCATCTGGTTGTACCTGAGCTGGCTGATCCTGCTGTTCGGCGGAAAGATCAGCTTCTATATCCAGAACCCGCAGTTCGTCACCCGCCTGCCGTCGGCCATGGGGGCCACCCACCGGGAGAAGGAAGAGCTGGGCCTGGCAGTGATGTATCTGATTGCCCGCAGCTATTTAAACGGTGATTCACCCTGGACCTTCGAAACGCTCTGTCGTGAGCTGCATGTGCGCGGCGATGTACTGGAATCGGTCATCGTGCGGCTGGAAGATGCCGGCCTGATACTCAGCACCGAGGGCCATCAGGCCGGGTTTCTGCCAGGACAGGACCTGGCGCGCATGACGCTGAAACGCATCCACCATGCCACCCGCGGATACCAGCAAGCGGATGACCCGGATGCGCAAATGAAGTCCATCGCGCCGGTGAAACAGCTGCTGGATGACCTGGACAGGCAGGTGGACGACAAACTGGCCGACATGAGCCTGCGTGCGTTCGTCGAAGACAGGGAATAGAAAACGCCTGCGGCCCGAACAATCACCTGGGCCTTATAAAAGCCGGGGCCCCTGACTCCTCTTGGGTGTCCAGGGGCGAATCAGGGGCTCCAAAGAAAAAACCGCGGACAGCCTGAGGTCTGTCCGCGGTTTCCCGACCGCACTCCCTGACGGCCCTGCCCGGGCGCCTGCCCGACTTCTTCCCTGAAGCGACCCGTCCTGGGCCAGCCTGTCCCCTGACTCCTCCTGAATCCACCGACCACGGCCGGTCGGGTCATCCCGACCCTCACAGAATGCGGGCTGCTTCTGCCGGTTCGCCTTCCTGGCTGGTTTCGTACGTGTTTCCTGACGCACGCCCCTCCGGCAATCCTCCCCCTTTTCGTCGCTCCATCATTCTGCGTTGGGTGTAACGATACGGCGTGAAGGGGCCTGACGAAATCAGGGCATTGCCCGTGGCGATGTAGGAGGGTGCTGACAGGGGGTGTAGGGGGAGTGCTGAGTGCTGAGTGCTGAGTGCTGAGTGCTGAGTGCTGAG
>NZ_JAVDDT010000006.1 GCF_030848495.1 Natronospira bacteriovora | reverse complement strand
GACGCCGATCAGGCGGGGCCACTTCTTGGAAAAAGCCTCTCGCTTGCGCTTCCTTCGGCACGTAGCGCTGCTACGCGCCTCAGTCCAGCGCGGCGCGAGAGACCACCACAGCCACCCAGCCACTCGGCCTCCGGCCTGATCGGCGGGACGGGCTTGGCTCAGATCGGCACGTACTCCGGGTATTCCGCTTGCCACATCATTTCGTCCACGCGTTTTTCCACCGCCGACCGGTCGCTGTCGGCCAGGCCCTCGTCAATGCAGGCGCGGCCCACGGCGATGGCGATGTGGCGGGTGATGTCGCGCAGGCCACTCATGGGTGGATACAGGCGGCCCCGGGCCAGGTCATCCTCGGAAATGCATTCGGCCAGGGACTCGGCGGCCACGGTGAACAGACGATCCGTGATGCGATGGGCTTCCACGGCCAGCGCTCCGAGACCGACGCCGGGGAAGATGTAGACATTGTTGCCCTGGGCGATCTCATGGGTTTTGCCCTCGTATTCCACGGCATCGAAGGGGCTGCCGGTGGCCACCAGTGCCCGGCCCTTCGTCCACTGAATCAGGTCTTCGGGGCGGGCTTCGGTATTCGCCGTCGGATTGGAAATGGGCAGGATGATGGGGCGTTTCGTGCCCGCCTGCATGTCGCGGATGATGTCCTCGGTGAAGATGCCCGGCTGGCCGGAGGTGCCCAGCAGCACCGTGGGTTTCAGGGCCCGCACCACGGCGGCCAGGTCGCGCTCGCCCTCCGGATCAATGCCGATGGCACGCGCGTCTTCCGGGCGCCAGGCAAACTCCTTCTTGTATTCATCGGACAGCTTGCCGTCGTCGATCAGCAGGCCGCGGCTGTCGAGTACGGCGATGGCGCGGGTCAGGTCCTCGCCCTCGACCCCGTCCCGGCGCAGCCATTCCCGCAGCTGGCGGGCAATGCCGATGCCGGCGGCCCCGCCACCGAGGATGAGCACCCGCTGTTCCCGGGCGGACTGGCCGACGATGCGGCAGCCGGCCATGACACCGGCCAGGGTCACCGCCGCCGTGCCCTGGATGTCGTCGTTGAAGGACAGCAGGCGGTCGGCATAGCGATCCAGCAGGCGGAAGGCATTGGCCTTCTTGAAGTCCTCCCACTGCAGCAGGGCCTTCGGGAAGCGCGCCCGGACGGCCTCCACGAACTCTTCCACCAGTTCGTCGTAGGCCTCGCCGCGCAGGCGGCGTTCGCGAAAGCCCACGTAGAATTCGTCGTTCAGCAGTTCTTCATTATCCGTGCCCACGTCCAGGCTGATGGGCAGGCACTGGCTGGGATGAATGCCGGCGGCCACTGTGTACAGGGCCAGTTTGCCGATGGGGATCCCCATGCCGCCGGCGCCAAGATCCCCCAGGCCGAGGATGCGCTCATTGTCGGTGACCACGATCAGACGGGCATCCTCGTAGGGGGCATTGGCCAGGATCTCGTCGACCCGGCCCCGGTCCCGGGGCGTGATCCACAGGCCACGCCCGCGCCGAAAGATGTGGCTGTATTTCTTGCAGGCCTGGCCCACCGTGGGGGTGTAGACAATGGGCAGGAACTCGTCCAGGTGGTCTTCCAGCAGCTGGTAGAACAGCACCTCGTTGCGATCCTGCAGGGCGGCCAGGCCGATGTAGCGCTCGATGGCGTCACTTTTCCGAACGATCGCCTGGTAAGTGCGCTTCTTCTGCACCTCGCTGCTGGAGGTGCGATCCGGCAGCATGCCTTCCAGGCCGAAGGCCCGGCGTTCTTCCATCGTGAAGGCCGTGCCCTTGTTGTACATGGGGTGGGCCAGCAGGGCACGCCCCCGCAGGGGCACCTCAAGCTGATCCTGCTTCCCCGGGCGGCGATGGAGCCGGAATGTCTGCATGTGTGACCTCTTTCAGTGAATTCGGATTGGATGGATGCCGGGACGGGGCCCCTCATTCAGGGGGTTCGCCCGCAAGGGCTAAGTCTGCTAGTGTTCCCTGGGTCGGACAGAGGGTATTTTCGCCGTCCGCTTTGGCAGCAGGCAAGCGGACAGGCTACACTGAAATCGTGGGTTTTTGAGCACAATCATAATGACTCGAAGGAGAGAGGCATGAAGAAGATTCATCTGGGTCTGGCGGCTGCGGCCGGTCTGATGCTTTCCACCTCCGTGATGGCGGATGGTTTTGAATTCGATCAAAGCAACATGTACTTCGGTGGTGGTGTCAGCAACAATTCGGTTTCCGGGTTCGATTCCGCCTTCGGCTTCCAGGTGTTCGGTGGCTACAACTTCGGTGAAATCTTCGGTGTGGATCAGCTGGACTTCATCGTCGAAGCCGGTTTCATGAATACGGATGATTTCGAGGCCAACACATTCTTCGGTACCGTCACCACCAGCCATTCCGGTCTGTGGACCACCGGTGGCGTCGCCTATCGCTTCAACCCGGACTGGTCCTTCTTTGGCCGTGCCGGTCTGGACTTCGGTGATGACGATGGTTTCATGATTGGCGGTGGTGCCGCTTATCATCTGAACGAGAATCTCGAACTGCGTGGCGAGCTGGTCGAGCGCGACAACATCACTTCGGTTCAGTTCAACGTCGCCTACCACTTCTGAATCATCTCTTTACTACGGGATCGTGAGCCGGTCAGCGTAATCGCTGGCCGGCTTTTTTCTGTGTTCAGCTGCCTGACCTTCTGGTATTTTCCCGGCACCCGTTCTTCGCGCCGCCATTCGACAGGAGGCTGTCATGCACAAGCCAGGTTTCATTCTCTTTTCCCTGTTGTGCCTTGCTCCGTCGGTGTCGTCCGGCAATGAGCTGGAGGGTTATTACCTTGGGGGTGGGCTTTCCAGCAATTCCCTGACCGGATTCAGCAATGCCGTTGGCCACCAGGTCTTCGGCGGCTATGACTTCGGCCAGGTGCTGGGGGAGGCCAATGTCATGGCCGAGGCGGGATACTGGAACTCCGGTCGCTTCAGTCGTTCCGGTCAGCCCGGGCGGCCACAGGCAAAGGGCCTGTGGGGCACTGCCGTGATTAGCCTGCCCCTGACCGGGCAGTGGTCCCTGCTGGGGCGCGCCGGCCTGGATTTCGGTGATGACGATGGCCTGATGGTCGGCCTTGGCGGTGCCTGGCGTCTTGATCGTCAGTGGGAGCTGCGCGGCGAGATCGTCGCCCGGGATAATACCGACTCCTTTCAGTTCAACGCCTTGTACCGTTTCTGATCGGGCATGCTGCCGGTCTGGCCAGCCAACGCAGCGGGCCAGCACGATGAAAACGGGTCCGGCGTCTCCGTGGAGGGCCGGACCCCATCATTGATCACGCGTCGACTTCAGAACAGAAAGGCTGCGCGCAGGAATACGTCTTCCGAGGTGGTGTTGGCGAAGTCATCCAGGTCATCGAAGACATGGCCGGCCACCCGGTAGCTGAGCTCAAGGCCCAGTGTGCTGCCACCCACCGGCAGGTCGAGGCCCAGGGTGGGGCCGAAGCCGAAATAGGCCCCATTGCCCAGATCGCCGTCGTTGAAACCGAGATAGATCGAGGGCCCCGCCCAAACCCTGACGTCCGCGTTGCGGTTGAGCACGAAACCGAAATGGTTGTCCAGGCCAATACCGGTCTGATCATCCGGCACCGTGCCATCTCCCAGGTTGTGGATGCCGGCATGCAGGCGATACTTGAACAGGCTCCCCTTGCGGCCGGTATCCAGAGTGAAGCCGAACTGGAAGTAATCCGTGTCCCATTCCTCGACACCACCCCCGTACCAGGCGTCATAGTCCACTTCCAGCGTGCCATTGCCGAAACCGACATTGAAGCCGATGCTGACGGCGCTGGCGGTTCCCGGGATGGCCAGGGTGAGCGCCAGGGCGGCGAGTAAACGTCCCATTCTATTCATTCCCTACTCCTTAGTGCAGATCGTTGTTTTCCGTGTGCTTCCACTCCCCCTTGTGGAAGCGAACCCGTGCAGGCGGGTCTGGTGAAGGCTAGCAGAAAAGCGTGGATCACGCGGGCAGCTCGGTGGGTCTGAGCATTGCCGGGCGATTCGCGTCGGCCGCTAGCGCGGGCGCAGACCATGCTTGCGCAGGCGGGCGCGGAACTGGTCATAACTCAGCCCCAGCCTTTCCGCGGCCTGGCGCTGATTGAAGCGGCTGTACTCCAGGGCCCGTTCAAGATAGCCCTTCTCCAGGTTCTGCAGGTGCTCCACCAGCCGGGCCGGGAGCGGTTCCGCCGTCGCTGCGCCCAAATCCTCCCTGGCCGCCGCCGGCGCCTCGCTCAATGCCTCGGACGCCGGTTCCCGCCAGGGAGAGCCGAAGGGGTGCAGAACCACCGTGTCCACTTCCGCCTCCGGCTCGGCCTGTCGATAGACGGAACGCTCCACGGCGTTCTTGAGTTCGCGCACATTGCCCGGCCAGGGGTAATCCAGCAGGGCTTGCCGGGCCGACTCGGCGAAACCGGCGAAATAGGGCCGCCCCAGTTCACGCGTGATGCCCAGGGCGAAATGCTCGGCCAGCAGCAGGATGTCTTCCCGCCGCTCACGCAGGGGCGGAACGCGGATCACATCGAAGGCCAGGCGATCCAGCAGGTCGGGGCGGAATTCGTCACGTCGGGCCATGGCCACCAGGTCGGCATTGGTGGCGGCGATGATGCGCACATCGGCCTGCAGGCTGCGGTCCCCGCCCACGCGTTCGAACTCCCCGTATTCCACCGCCCGCAGCAGCTGCTCCTGCATGCGCTGGGAGATGGTGGCCAGTTCGTCCAGAAACAGGCTGCCGCCGTCGGCCCGCTCGAAACGCCCGGCGTGGCGGCGGGTGGCCCCGGTGAAGGCGCCCGCCTCATGGCCGAACAGCTCGGTTTCCAGTAGACCCTCGCTCAGGGTGGCGCAGTTGAGGCGGACCAGGGGCTGATCCCAGCGGGATGAGAGAAAGTGCAGGCGCTCGGCGATCAGTTCCTTGCCGCTGCCACGCTCTCCGATCACCAGCACGGGCTTGTCCAGCCGTGCCGCCCGCGAGGCGTGCTCCAGGGTATCGAGGAAGGCCGCGGACTGCCCGATGAGGGCGCTGTCGGCCTGGCTCCGTTCCCGATCCATTTCGCCATCTCCCGGTCAATTTAACCAATCATCGGTATTCTACACCGAAGCGTCCGGGAGGCGAATAATAAAAATCATTTAAAAATCAATGCAATACGGATTGGCACGGCTCCTGCAAACAGTAGCGACAGATCAACAACCGTTTTGCACGAAATGAGGATTCGAACAATGGGCATCTTTACCCGCTTCAGTGACATCGTGAACTCCAACCTTCACGCCCTGCTGGACAAGGCGGAAGACCCGGAGAAGATGGTTCGCCTGATCATCCAGGAAATGGAGGATACTCTGGTTGAAGTGCGGTCGACGGCTGCGCGCACCATTGCCGATCGCAAGGCGGTTCAGCGCCACATTGCACACTGGCGCGAGGAAGCCGCCGACTGGGCGAAAAAGGCCGAACTGGCCGTCAGCCGGGATCGGGAAGACCTGGCCCGCGCCGCCCTGGTGGAGAAGCAGCAGGCGGATGAGCAGATGGTGTCGCTCGACGAGGAGGATGGTCGTCTGGGGGCTACCCTGGAGCAGCTCAATGAGGACATTGCGCGGCTGCAGAGCAAGCTGGATGACGCCCGCAGCCGTCAGAAGTCGCTGATCCAGCGGCGTCAGGCCGCCAGCACTCGCCTTGAGGCCCGCCGCCATGTGCATGATCGTCGCCTGGATGATGCCCTGTCGCGCTTCGAGGGTTACGAGCAGCGCCTGGATCATCTGGAAGGTGAAGCCGAGGCCCTGGACATGGGGCGTGGCGAGTCCGAGGTGCGCCAGGCCTTCCGCGACCTGGAAAGCAGCGAGTCGGTGGAAAGCGAGCTGGAAGCACTCAAGGCCAGAGTGAAGGGACGCGCGAAGTCGGAGTGAACGGCGGCGCGGGCATGAACAATCATCTGGGGAGAGCAAGTCATGTCGGAATTGATGCTGGTGGTGATGATCATCTTCGTGGGGCTGGTGGCACCGTTGTGGCTGCTGCTCCACTACATCACCCAGTGGAAACAGACCCGGGGGCTGTCGCGGGACGACGAAAAGATGCTCGCGGATCTGTGGGAAAGCGCCAACCGCATGGAAGACCGCATGCAGGCGCTGGAAGAGATTCTGGATCGGGACAATCGCGAGTGGCGAAGGAGGGAGCCATGACACAGGCAAGGGAAAGAGGGCCGCTGGGCCTTTATCGTGACCCCGAGTGGGGTGTGGTCTTCGGTGTCTGTGCCGGCCTGGCGGGCCGCATCGGCGTCAACCCTTGGGGAATTCGCGTACTGGCACTGATCAGTCTGGTGTTTTTCACCGCCATCACGGTCACCGCCTACCTGCTGGCCGCCTTTCTGCTGCCGCGCCGGGGCCTGATCTGGCGCGGGCGGCGCGAAGAACGTGATTTCTGGCGAACCGCGGCCCGCGAAGGCCTGGAACAGGAGTAAATGACATGACCCGCATCCGCGATATTCATGGCGACGAGCAAAGCCCCACCCGGCTCTACCGGGATCCGCAGAACGGCTGGATCGCCGGTGTCTGCGCCGGTCTGGGCGACTATTTCAGTATCAGTGTGGCCGGGGTGCGCTTTCTCACCATTGTGGCCCTGTTCTTCTTTGCGCCCTTCGTGGTCGTGACCTACATCGTCCTGGCCCTGATCCTGCCGCGCCGGCCCCAGGCCCTGTACCAGGGTGCGGAGGAAGAGGCCATGTGGCGATCCATGCGTGACTCACCCAGCCGTACCCTGGACACGGTTCGCAGCCGCTTCCGCGACCTGGAACGGCGGCTGCAGCGCATGGAGCGCTATGTGACCTCCGATCGCTATGAGCTGGACCGGGAATTCCGACACCTTGATCGTTGACGGGCCACTGAGGGGGAGGGGAAATGAGCACGATCGATGACGGTCACCTGAAGGCGGCAGCTGCCGAGAATCCCGTCGCCCCGCGCTACACGGCGGATGAACTGGAAAGGATCATACGTCGCGCGGCCGAATTGCAGAGTCTGACGGGTGACGGTGAGCCACCGGCCTTCAGTGAAGCCGAGCTGATTCGGATTGGTGCGGACGTGGGTATTGCCGCGGAGCATGTGCAGGCCGCGCTCAGCGAGCTGCAGGCCCGTAGCCAGCTCCATGACGATGAAGAAGACCATCCCTTGCTGACCTGGCTGTTCGGTGGCGCCATGGCCACGGTGACGCGGCGGATATCGGGCACCCGGGAGCAGGTCCAGGCCGACCTCGAGCAGCAGCTCGAACAGGAGCAGAGTCTGCAGCCCGTCCGTCGTGCACCCGGGCTTTCCGTGTGGGAGCCCTCCGGTGACCTGGGGGACATGGTTCAGCGAATGACGGATTTCAGTGGTCGCCGCTACAGGCTGGTGGAGGCAGAGACCGTCAGTCTCAATCTAATTCGCTGGGACCGGGATAATGTACTGGTTCGACTTGCCGCCGACTTGAGCGACAAGCGATCCGGGTGGATGGGCGGCTGGGGCATCGGCATTGGCATCGGCCTGCTGGTACTCTGGAGTTTCCTGGGCGGCGCGTGGTGGAGCTGGTCGCTGCTGGCACTGCTGGGCATCACGGCCGGCGTGGTCGCGCTGCTGGACATTCGGCGGTCCCTGCGGCGCGAGCGGCGCAAATTCAGCCTTGCGCTCGACGGAATGCTGGACAGGGTGTCGTCGGCGGAGGAGTAGAACAGGCGATTACCACATCGGCATCACGAACCACGGAGAAAAAGGAAAATGAGTATTGGAATCGGCCCATTCGAAATGGTGCTGTTCATTGTGATCGCTGCCCTGGGGGCTGGACTGATCAGGGACTGGATGAAGGAACGTCGGCGCCAGCCCGATGACGCGGCCCGGGAGGCGTTGCTCGCGGAGCTGGAACAGCTGCGTCGCCGGGTGGAGGCGCTGGAGACCATCGTTACCGACGGCCGTGAGGACCTGCGCCGCCGTTTTTCCGATCTGGAGCGCAGTCGCTTTTAAAATCCGTTAATAAACAGCGTGTTGGAATCTCCCGGCGAACCCGGGCTGCAAGGCCTTGTCCAACAAGGTGAGTACTCGGATTGGCCGGGAGCCCCTCCCGGCTGTTACCATATTCCGTCTTTTTCCGCGGGCCACCGGTCCGCGGTGTTGTTTCCGGCTGAAAAAAAGCCGCTTACTGCTGAACGCATGGGGGTGACCATGTCCAGGGTGACCAGTATCGAGGAAGGGCGCATGGCCCGTGAAACCGCCGAAAGCGATTTCGAGCCGCGTCGATTCAAGGTCTTTACCGACAAGAATCTCGACAAGATCGAGCATCTGTCGCAGCTCGATGAGGATACCGTCTTCGAAATGAAGGTGGTGTCCAGCGTGCTGCCCTTCCGGGTCAACGAGTACATGATCAATGACGTTATCGACTGGGGCAGGGTGCCGGCCGATCCCCTGTATCAGTTGACCTTTCCCCAGCGGGACATGCTGCCGCCGGAGATGTACGAGGAAATGGCGGCGCTGCATCGTGACGGTGCGGACAAGGTGGCCATCAAGGAGAAGGCCCGCGAGCTGCGCGAGCGTCTGAATCCGCACCCGGCCGGGCAGAAGGAAATGAACCTGCCCACCGATGACGACGGTGAAGTGATCGACGGTCTGCAGCACAAGTACAACGAGACCGTGCTGTTTTTTCCGTCCAATGGCCAGACCTGCCATTCCTACTGCACCTTCTGCTTCCGCTGGGCGCAGTTCGTGGGTGATCAGGAATTCAAGATCGCGGCCGATGACGCCGCCCGGATGCAGAGCTACCTGCTGTCGAACAAGCAGGTGAGCGACCTGCTGATGACCGGTGGCGATCCGATGATCATGAAGACCCGCAAGCTGCGGGAGTACCTGGAGCCGCTCACCACCGATGCCTACGCGCACATCCAGACCATTCGCATCGGCACCAAGGCCCTGAGTTTTTGGCCCTATCGCTTCGTCACCGACAAGGACGCCGATGACGTGCTCGCCCTGTTCCGGGAGCTGGTGGATGCCGGCAAGCATGTCGCCATCATGGCTCATTACAACCATTGGCAGGAAATGCAGACGGACGTGGCCAGGGAGGCCATTCGCCGCATTCGCGAAACCGGTGCCGAGATTCGCACCCAGGGGCCGCTGCTGCGCAACATCAACGATGATCCCGCTGTGTGGGCGCGCATGTGGAAGGAGCAGGTCAGCCTGGGCATGATTCCCTATTACATGTTCGTGGAGCGGGACACCGGCGCCAAGGCCTACTTCGAGGTGCCGCTGGTGCGGGCCTGGGAGATCTACCGCGAAGCCATGCAACAGGTATCCGGCCTTGGTCGCACCGCTCGCGGACCGTCCATGAGCGCCGGGCCC
This sequence comes from Natronospira bacteriovora, assembly GCF_030848495.1. Classification (NCBI taxonomy): domain Bacteria; kingdom Pseudomonadati; phylum Pseudomonadota; class Gammaproteobacteria; order Natronospirales; family Natronospiraceae; genus Natronospira; species Natronospira bacteriovora. The sequence continues at coordinate 214,454 of NZ_JAVDDT010000006.1, read as the reverse complement.
GGCAAGGTGGAAATTCAGGGCGTGACCGAAGTGAAGGGCGAAAAGGTGATCGTGCTGCGTTTCATCCAGGGTCGCAATCCGGACTGGGTCCAGCGCCCCTTCTTCGCCAAGTACGATCCGGAAGCCACCTGGCTGGATCAGCTGGAACCGGCCTTCGGTGAGAAGGAGTTCTTCTTCGAAGCCGAGTATCGCCAGATGTGCGAAGAGGCACGCACCTTCCTGGAAGGCAAGAAACTGGTCTGATACTCCATCCGGCCCGACGGATGGAAAACCCGCAGTGCCTTAACGGCGCTGCGGGTTTTTTTAACTCAGAAACCCAGCCCGACCACGACGCCGCGAAACTCGACCCCGGCCTCCTGATAGCGCTGGTAGCGCAGGCCCACATCCATGCGTACGCCTTCATAGAGCCGTAAACCGACTTCCGCACTGAGCAGGGTGTCATTGTCCTCGAAAACCCGGGCGCCGGGGCTGAGCGGATCCTGATACTCACCGCTGATTTCCAGCCGACCAATGCCCCCCTGGGCGTAGAAGCCGACGGACTCGCCGCGAAACTCCAGTCGGCCAAGGCCGGTCGCTTCCCAGTAGCGCCGGGTTTCACGACTGTCCTGGAACTGGCCCGCCGTGACCTCGGCGCCGGGACGAAAGTACCAGTCACCCCCGAGCGGCGTTCCCGGAGTTGCCAGCCAGCGCAGGCGCAGGCCGGTGCCCCGGATGGTGCCGGCTGCGGTGGAGCTGACCTCTTGGTAGCCGTGAATCTGCACACTGGCATGGGCCGGTGCGAAGAGAAGCGGCAGCAGCAGAGCGACAGCCAGCATGGAGGTGGCCACCATCGAGTGTCTCATGCGCTTCACTGCCTCCCGTTCTGATCGACGAATCGGGCAAAACCTGAAACGAATTGCTGAGCACGATCCCGCATATCCGGATCACTGAACTGGCCCACCTCGTCGAAGGCCTCACCCGCCCTGGGCAGGTAAAGCTGCCCGCCGAACCAGGGCTGAAGACCGAGACCGCGGAAGACCGGCAGCCAGGCATACTGTGCCGCACGACTGCCATTGGGACCGGCGGATGCCCCGGTGAGCGCGACCGGAAGGCCGCGAAAGACCTTGCCGATGTCCTTGGGCGGGCGGCTCATCCAGTCCATGGCGTTCTTCAGTGGGCCCGGCACGCTCTGATTGTACTCGGGCGTCACGAGCAGGAGGCCGTCGGACTTGCTGCAAGCCTCCTTGAGCGTCTCCACGGCGGCCGGAATGCCGCTGTCATTCTCCACGTCGCCGTCGTAGACGGGAATCCCCTCGATGCCATGGCAGGCAATGGTCACCCCCTCGGGTGCGAGGGCCGCCATGGCCTCGAGCAGCTGCCGATTGAAGGAACCCTTCCGAAGGCTGCCGGCAATACCCACGATCTGCATTGTTCTCTCCCGTTATCTGGCGAGTATCGGCCGAATCAGGCGGGCAGGCCCGGAGTCATTCCTGATCGTCCCAGTCCTCGCCATAGTGAAAGGTAATCTCCTCATCCTTTCGGATGGTTTTCAGGGCATAGAGTTCGAAGCCGTCGAATTCCGCATTGGGGTCACTGCTGTGATTGCAGAAGCGGAGCACATTCTTGCCGTTGCGCCCGACCGGGTTCTCATCATTCTCATCGTAGACCCAGAGCACATGCATGCCATCCCGTTGGGTGGCCGGGCCTTCATAGGTGCCGATGTGGCGGCCCTTGCGGATGGTCTTGCGGGCAAACAGGCCCTTGCCGTGAATGGGAGAGTCGGCCGCGTAGACCAGGGGGTTTTCGTCGTTGTAATTTCGGCTCATCGCTTCCTCGGGTGCACACTGTCACTGACAAAAGACGGCAGATTGTGCCATGAGCTGTCACAGACTGTCTGCGTTTTGCGCCCTGAACCGTCTGTTCCCGGGCCACCCGCCCCCGACCCTGCCTGGCATGTGGATTGCTTCACCCCCAGGGATGAAACTGACCGCACTGCGCAAATTGATCCGGCGACGCCCCACCGAGTGCCTGCTGGCGCTGGTGATCATGGTTGTCTGCATGATGGTCGCCTGGTCCCAGTACCGGGTGCAGGCACCGTCCGGTGGGCTGAACGCGAGCAGCAGCCCGTCACCAGGGCAGTTTTTCCCCATTGGCGTGCCAGAAACTGCCGCTGTTCTCCAGATTGAGTTCCTCGAACCGCGACAGCAGCATTGACGCCGCCTGTTCGGGTTCGACATGGCCCTGTCCGCCGGTCATTTCGGTGCGCACAAAGCCGGGGTGAAACAGGCCCACCGCGATGCCCCGATCACGCAGGTCATGGGCCAGGGAAACGCCGGCCGCATTAACGGCCGCCTTGGACATGCGATATCCATAGGCGCCACCGGAGGTATTGTCGGCAATCGAACCCATGCGGCTGGTGATGATGGCTATTCGCCCACCCGCGGTCATGTGGGCGGACAGCGACTGGGAAACCAGCAATGGTCCCAGTGCATTCACCCTGAATTGCCTGATGATTTCAGCGGCCGTGTCCGCGTCGATTTCTCCCAGCTGATCCAGGCTCAGACGCCCGGCATTGTTGACCAGCAGATCAATGGGCGAACCGCGCAGACGTTCAGCCAGCTCGGCCACACTGTCGGGATCACTGACGTCGACACCCGTGATGATGCCGGCACCGCTCTCTTCCAGCGCCGGGCTGGCCTGGCGGCAGGCTGCCGTCACTTGCCACCCGGCAGCCAGAAAGGCGCGTACCAGCGCCAGGCCAATGCCGCGATTGCCACCGGTTATCAGAACCCTGTGCATTCTCCATCCTCCACATTGATCCGTTACCAACAGGACGGACAGGCGCGTGATCAAATATCAATCCGCGTTTCCGCTGGCATGGGTGGCCGCCAGCCGCTCCTTCATGTCCCGCAGGGCACGCCGGACCGCGCGGGAGGCTTCGTCAATGCTCTCCGAGGCCCCGCCAATGCGCTCAAGACTGGAGTGCAGGCCCTCGAACTCCTGTCCAAGCCGGGTCTGGATCTGACCCTGTTCATCACTCACGCGGGCCACCACCTGGCTTTGCTCGGCAAGACTGACTGCAGCCGCCAGGATCTGACCGAGGGCCACGTTGGCCTGATTCGCCCGCTCCCGGCCGGATTCCATGCTCTCAGCGGCCGAACCCATCTGCTCGGCACCAAGACTCAGGCCCTCGACGAGCCGTCCAATGTGCTGCCCGATTTCCCGGGCCGCCGCCTGGCTTCTCTCCGCCAGCGCACGCACTTCCTCGGCCACCACGCCAAAGCTACGGCCCTCGCTGCCCGCCCGCGCCGCCTCGATTGACGCATTCAGTGCCAGGCGATGGGTTTGTCGAGCGATGCTCTCGATCATGCCGACCACATCCAGCAGTGCCTTGCTTTCCTCCTTCAGCCGGGTCAGCTCGCGGCCGGACTCATTCACCGCACCGGCCAGCTGTTCCAGTTCGGTGACCGATTCCTGCATCAGCTGGCCGGCGGTGCGCGCATTGTCTTCCGCCTGGCCGGCGCTGTCGGCCATTTGCCCGGCCTCGCTGCGCGCCTGCGCGCCCGTGCTGTCGAGATCCGCCAGCATGCCTTCCAGCGCCTGTCGGCTGCCAGCCTGTCGCGCCAGCAGCTCGCTCACCTGAGCCGCCTGCACGGCGATATGCTGGCTGCGTTCGGCCATCAACACACCGGCTGCTTCCAGTTCGCGGCTCATGGCCTGCAGCCCGATCACGCTGCGTCGCCGTGCGCGCTCGAACAGGCTGGCGAGGATGGCCATCACCACTACCAGTACCAGTGCCGAGCTCAACTGCATGGGTCGCACCGCGGACTCCGGCAGCTGGCCTAGTGGCATCAACCAGCCGCCCTGCTCGCCGAAATGGATCAGGAGAATGGTGGCCACCGTGGCGCCCAGCCAGATCCAGCCATGCCGCCAGCCGCCGGTGAAAATGGCGGCAACCGGTACCGTTGCGAACCAGAACAGCGGAGAAGACATGACCCCATTGGCGACGAAGCAAAGCCAGAACAGGAGAGCCAGCAGGGTTGTCAGGGCCAGCGTCTGCGCCAGCCACAGCTGACCGCTGAAACGCAGCACCAGCGGACAGCTCAAGGCGATGAGACTGGCCAGCAACACACCCAGGGCGCCCTGCGGCATGCCAAGGAAATGGTAGCGGAGGGTGAAGAACAGACCGGCCACGCCCAGTGCCAGGCTGATCCCGACCAGGTTAAGCGCACGACTGCGCTGTTCCGTGCCCAGTGAACGAGCCGGAAGGAATCGATCCAGCAGCCCCTGATCCTGCTTCATGCTTCAGCCTCTGTCCGGCCTGCCCTCCCCCTGTATCGGCAAGATTGAATGAATCATGAATACGCCGGATTCCTACCAGTAGATACCGATGTTGATATTGAAGCGGTTTTCCCAACTTGCGTTCGGGTCACCCTGGGCAAAGGCGGTCACCGGATCCACACCCATGAAATTGTGATTCCTGCCACGGATCAGATCGATGAAGGTGTAGGTGGGGCCGGCGGTCACACCACAGCCGGTGGTGTGCAGACTGGAATCGGCAAAGCCCGTCGGATCCTTTTTAAGCACACTGTAGTTGGTATAGCAGTTGAGGAAGCTGATCGGCCCCCAGTTCACCTCAAAATCCCGCGTCACATTGATGACATGGATATTGCCGCTGGAGGCCGCCAGGCTGTCGAATCGAAAGGCGCCGTACAACACCGCCTCATCACTGACCCCATCCGGATTCTCCGGATTGTATTGATAGCGAATCCACTGCAACTCGAGGCCCCATTGCTCCGACTCGCCAAAGCGTGTCCTCGAGTGCAGGGCGGCTGCCCAGTGATCACCATGACGCTCGGTGATTTCGTTGTACAGTCGCCCGTACTGCGTGGACAGTCCCACTTCCGTCGGCAGGGCGCCATCCGATCCCACTTCCCGGGCAAGGCGCAGGTTCAACTGGTCATTCTGCCGATTGGCCTGTGTCTCGAAGCCGGCAGGCGCATCCAGGGCCGTATTGGTGACAATATTCCAGGCATATCGGTCATTGGCAGAGGGATTGGCCAGGGCCGGGTTGGGATACCAGGCTGCCTGGACATCCCATTGATCACCGCCACCGACGTATTTGATGCCGGCCTGGTAATCATCCTCGAAGCCCAGGTAGTAGGGGATGCCGAACCAGTAACTGTGTGAGGCGTAGGGTTGCAGGCCGAAGGGAACCTGACTGATGCCCGTCTGCACCTGCGCGCCGTTCTCGAGTGTGTACCCCACCCAGGCATGGTGAATGACATCCATGTATTCATACCAGCGATACTGGGCGCTGATTTCCCAGGGTCCGGACTCGCCTCTGGCTTCCACCCGGAACAGGTCAAAACGAAAATCACCCAGGCGCTCTTTCTGCTGGTCGTTGTAGCTGCTGTACTCGTAATTCAGCCAGGCCGCACCACCGACACTGAATCCGCGGTTCTGCGCCTCCAGCTTTTCAAGCCGCTCTTCAAGCGACCTGATCTTCTCTTCTTCCTCGCTGCCTTCGCTGTCATCAGCCAGTACCGTGCTGCTGAACGGCAGCAGCAACATAGGCAGCATCATCACCGGGATGAAGCGGTCTTTTCGCATCGTTAGGCCTCCCCGGGCTGTCAATTTACTGCACCCAGTTCCTGTACCCCTCCAGGAAATCCTCGATGATCCCTTCGCGAGTGAATTCATCCAGTTTGAATGCCCGCTTGAGGGCACCCGGCCGTTGAATTTCCGCACGCGCCACTTCATTGTCATCGTCACCGGGACGAATGACGGGCCAGGCGAAGGACATGTGGTGCGAGGCGTCACCCCGAATGACGTAGGAGAACTCCTCCGCCTCATTGAGGTAGACCATCAGCCGGGCCTTGTATTTGCCGGGCACGATCTCCACTTCGCGTCCATACTTCTCCAGTTCCCGCTTGATGTCCTCGAAGGCCGGCCGAACGGTCTCCTGGATGAAGTGCATGATCTCGGCGCGTCGCCGCTCCACCTTCTCCTGTGCGGCCAGCTTGTCGGCCGTTGACCCCGGGGCTTCCTCGACCAGCTGCCTGAGTTTGTCCTGCCAGTTGCTCATGCCTTGGCTCCTTCTCAGCGGTGGGTCATGGCGGCCGCACGGTCACGGCTGAGCCCTCGATGCAGGCTCCAGCAGATCACCAGCATGATGATGCAGAACGGCAATGCGGTGGTGATGGCCGCCGCCTGGAGGGCTTCCAGGCCTGTGGTGGCTTCCACATCGGCATCCTCTCCCCTGGCGGCCACTGCCTGGGCGCCAGCCAGAAGCAGGACAGCGGCGATGGCACCTTCGGTCAGCGCCCAGAAGACACGCTGCCATTTGGGTGGATCCAGTTCCCCGCCCGATGTCAGGGTATCGATCACCAGGGAGCCCGAGTCGGAGGAGGTGACGAAGTAGGTCGCGATGACGATAACGGCAATGACCGAGGTCAGTTGGGCCAGGGGGAATTCGCTCAGCAGCACGAACAGGGCCGTCTCCGTACTTGCCCCGACCATCTCCGCAATATCATTCAGCTCGAAATAGATTGCCGTGTTGCCGAAGACCGTGAGCCAGGCAAAGGTCAGCAGTGTGGGCACCAGCAACACACCGCCAACGAATTCCCGGATAGTCCGCCCGCGCGATATGCGTGCGATGAACATCCCGACGAAGGGAGACCAGGAGATCCACCAGCCCCAATAGAACATGGTCCAGGCCGCCTGCCACTCCGGCCCCTGATAGGCATCGGTCTGGAAGCTCATGCTGACCAGATTGGAAAGGTACTGCCCGGTGCCCTGCACATAACTCATCATGATGAAGGCCGTCGGGCCCATCAGGAAAACGAACAGCACCAGGCCCAGCCCGAGAACAAGGTTGACTTCACTCAGGCGTTTGATTCCCTTGTCCAGCCCTGTTACCACCGAGACGGTGGCCGCCAGGGTAATCACCACGATCAGTATGATCTGATTGGTAATGTTGAACTCGAACCAGCCCAGGTGAGCCAGGCCGGCATTGATCTGTGTCACCCCGAGACCGAGGGAGGTGGCAATGCCGAACAGGGTGCCGAAGACTGCAATGATCTCAACCGTGTTGCCGATGGGGCCGTGAATGCGCTTGCCCAGCAGGGGGTAGAGGGTAGAGCGGATAGTCAGCGGCAGATCGTGTCGATAGGCGAAGTAGGCCAGAGACATGCCAATGACGATGTAGATGGCCCAGGCGTGCAGTCCCCAGTGGAAGAAGGTGATCCGCATGGCCTCACGGGCCGCTTCCACATTGTCCTCCGTTCCGCTGGGGGGTGCGCCGTAGTGAAAGAGCGGTTCAGCCACACTGAAGAACAGCAGGCCGATTCCCATGCCGGCACTGAAGAGCATGGCAAACCAGCTGAACAGGGAGTATTCCGCTTCATCCCCCGGCTTGCCCAGTGTGATATTGCCGAAGCGGCTGAACAGTATGTAGATGACAAAGGCCAGAAAGATGGACACGCTCATGACATAGAACCAGCCGAGCTGTTCCACGATGAAGGTCTGGACCGAACCGAAGACCTCGCTCGCCTGTGCAGTGAAGGTCGCCGTATAGACGACGAACAGAATGGCGACAATGGCGGAGACGAAGAAAATGACCGGATTGACTTTCATTCGGCATCTCCTGTGGCGAGGCTGCGGAAGGGCCGTTCATCCAGCCAATGGCGTTCGGCCTGGCGTCGCCTTGTGCTGGCGGCAGCAGCCCGGATGATGGAAGAGCCGGATCAGCACCGACTGGTGTGTTTCTTCTGCTTTGATTTCGGTAGCAAGGCGCCTGCCGGACTGGTTGGGCGCCATGGGTTCAGCGTAGCAGCCGCACGCAGCGCTTTCCAAGATATTCGCTTTCAGCCGCCTGTCGTCGGGTGAGATGTCAGCTGCTGCGCTGCTGAAGAATGGATTCGTAGACAAAGCCCTTCACGAAAAGACGATGCTGTTCACCCAGATCGCTGAACTGCAGACCGTGCAGGCAGCGGGTCTGTTCTTCTCCCCGCTCTTCGTCCTTGACGCTGCGAATGGTGGCGCCAACTTCGATATGTGTCTTGCTGCCGGCGAACTCCACCTCGAAAGCCAGTTCGATTTCTTCGCCGATCTGTCCCAGCGCCTGATCCGTGGCGAGCAGGGCGCCCCCGGCGCTGAGATCCAGTAGTTTGCCTTCACCCTGGACATCCGGCTGTTTCAGCGATCGGAACTGGCATGGCAGTTCCATGTTCACGCGCTCTTCCTGGCGAATGGTCACCCGTTCAATTTCCCGGGGAAAGGCCAGGTGAAGATAGGGGAAGGGCTGGGTGGCGACCTTGCGTACCCAGGTGGTGAAGCCGTGGATTTCGCGCCCCGAGAGATAGCGGATGGTCACCTCATCATCCATGTAAAAGGGCACGGGCGTGCCCTGGCTGCGGGGCGTGGTCACCAGCAGACTCTCGCCTTCCAGGTAGCCCACCATGCGTGCTTGCCAGCGCTTTCCGTTGTTGCGCCTGGACAATTGGATATTGAGCACACCCCCGACCGGCAGCGCCAGTTCAACCATGACCCTCTTCCCTGTGAATGGATGTCTGAGCCGATGATAGCGCCTCTGACCGTGTGGGTCACCGGCGATCGGGTCTTCAGCTCTCCCCGACCCGCATTCGCGTGGGCCGTGACGCGGTCTCCAGGGACAGGGGCGATGAGTTCAGCAGTTTCCCGAACTCATTCGCGGGAACCGGCCGTGCTATCCAGTAACCCTGGGCGGATCGGCAACCGAGACTGAGCAAGGCCTCCGCTTCCTGGGCGGTTTCCACTCCCTCGGCCACCATTGCGATGTCAAAGGGGCGCTCCATTCCCATCATGATCTCGATCAATGCCAGGTTCTTGCGATTGCCCGGGATGCCGGAAACGAACGCCCGATCGATTTTCACCACGTTCAGCGGGTATTCCTTCAGGTAGGCGAGACAGGAGTAGCCCGAACCGAAGTCATCCAGCGCCAGGACGTAGCCCATTCCGTGCAGCTCGTCCAGCACCGAGCGGGTGATGGCGGGTTCCCGCATGGCGAGGGTCTCGGTGACTTCCAGCAGGAGCTGATGACTCTCGAGGCCGAAGGGCCGGCGTGCGTTCTCCAGTCGTTGCGGCAGCTGACTTTCCCACAACTGGCGGCGGGAAAGATTGATGCCCATTCGGAAGTCATCACCGGCGATCGTCTGCCATTCCGCCAGATGACGGCAGGCTTCGTCCATGACCCATTGACCGACCTCAACGATCTGACCGGTTTCCTCCAGCAGGGGAATGAAGCGATCCGGTCCCACCAGGCCATAATCCGGGTGCTGCCAGCGCAGCAGCGCCTCACAGCCGGTGATGCGTCCGTCCATGAGATCCGTCTGCGCCTGGAAATGCAGCGCAAACTCACCCCGTTCCAGGGCACCGGACAGATCCGATTCCAGGCTGACGGCATGACTCCGCTCCTGCGAGCCGACCGTGCGGCTGAAGGCGATGCCGCGCTCCTCCTCCCGTTTCGCATCATAAATGGCGGTGCTGGCGGTCTGCAGAAGGGTCTGGGGGTCGCTGCCGTCCTGTGGCGCCATGGCAATGGCCGCATCGATCCGAAGCCGGATTGGGCGGCCGCCGATGACGAAGGGGCTGCTGGTGGCCTGAAGCAGGCGATCCGCCATGTCGCGCATGGATTGGCTGTCGCAGGGGGGCGGCACCAGTGCCACGAAATGATCAGAGCCCGGTCGGCCCAGAACCACTCTCGGCGGCGCTTCACCGCGCAGCCGGTGAGCGATCTGCAGCAGCGCACCATCCCCGGCACGGATGCCGAAGCCTTCGTTGATGCGGCGAAAGCGGGAGATGTCCAGAATGATGACACCCACCTGGGGGCGATCCTGCCGGTGGTCGTCCAGCAGCTGTCGCAGGCTGGCGATCAGCTGCGCACGGCTGGCCAGGCCGGTCATGGGATCCCTGCGGGACCATTCGGCCAGGCGATGACTGCGCAGCAGTCGGTTGCCCATCCAGTAGGCAAAGAGAAAGAACAGCGCACCGGTGAACAGGACGAAGAAGAAACCCTTGATGCTCTGTAGCTGACTGAGAGTGGCGGGATCGTCCGTCAAGCGGGCCACGGCCTGATCCGAGAAGGCAATCCAGAGCCAGCCAATGACCACATACAGAATGGCCAGGATAAGGGCGTAAGCAGCAGGCTGGCGATTCCAGAGAAAGCGTTGTAAGGACATTTCGACCCATCCATGGTTGTCTGGCGCGATGTCATCGAACGTCGCCGATGCCCTTGCGGATCGGTGCAGGGCGTTTCCTGTACATCACCGCGACCCGGGCATGCTGCCTTGAGTATAGACAAGTCCCTCGCTTTTTGCGGTCGACGCCCTGCTTTTGGCAAAAAGCTGCCAATTTGCTCATGGGGCGCTGTGATCCAGTTCACAGAAATGGACCAAATTCCCGGCGATAATCAGGTCACCATCAACTCAGGGTGATGGGAGTCAATAAGAATCAGGACAGTGGGGGGTCCGCAAAGACGACTCTGCTTACGGCTCGGGCCAAGGCCTGGGCCGTTTTTTTTTGGTTTGGGGGTCGCTGACCTGGGGTATCGGTGGCGTCTGGCGGCGTGTGGGGCCCTGTCGCTTGGGCTTCACTCGGCACGTAGCCCTGCTACGCACCTCGCTCCAGCCCGGCGCGACAGAACCCCACACGCCGCCAGACGCTCACCGCTACCCCAGGCCAGCGACCCCTGATGCTGACCCGGCTCCGGTGGGTTCTGGGTAGGTGGGGCCCTGTCGCTTGGGCTTCACTCGGCGGGACCCCCCTCAACCTGCTATCGCCCCCTGTAGGCGCGAATGAATCCACGCCTACAGGGGAGGGGCGGCCAAGGCGGTCAACCGCCGTAATCGTAATCGTAATCGGCATTTGAACGGCGCAGCATAATGCCGACAACGACAACGACAACGACAACGACACAAATGCGTAGGGAACGTATTTGAACTCGCGCTCTGCGCGAGGCCCCGACCGCAGGGAGGGGTAAGTCTCATGGATGAGACGAATAACGACAACGAACGAGGGGGCCAAACGCCCCCTCTCCATCAGCGTTTTGCGGCCTTGCGCATGTCCGGGTAGCGGCCACGCAGATCGCGGTGGGCCAGGTAGCGGGGTACCACGGCATCCATACCCACGGGGGTGATCCCGAGCCTGGCCAGGCCATCGGTGCGACAGACGGCGTCCTTCTGCAGGGAATTGTAATTGTCCTTCGAGAAGGGCTTGCCGGGCACGAATTCCATGACGTTGGCCTGCAGGCGGGCCAGGAAATCGGGCAGGCCGATGATCAGGCGCCGCCGACCCATGGTATCGGCGAGATAGCGAACGATCTCCTTCAGGGTCATCATATTCGGTCCGCACAGCTGGTAGCGCTGCCCGATGGTGTCACGATCCTGCAGGCCTCGCATGAAGGCGTCCACAACATTGCCCACATACACGGGAGCCATGCGGCTGTCGGGGCAGGCGAGGGGAAAGACCGGCAACAGGCGAAGCAGGCCGGCAAAGCGATTGGTGAAACTGTCGCCCTCGCCGAAAATGGTGGATGGCTGGTAGATGGTGGCATCCAGTCCACGCCGCCCGTGTACCTGGATCAGGCTTTCCGCTTCGCCCTTGCTGCGCAGGTAATGGCTGGGGCCACCGCCATCGGCGTTGAGGGCGCTCATGTGCAGCAGGCGCTTGACGCCGGTCGCTTCACAGGCATCCAGCACCTTGCGCGTCAGTTCTACATGGGCATGACGGAAACCGTCACCCTTGCGGCCTTTCTCGTTGAGGATACCGACCAGATTGATGACCGCATCGACGCCCGTGAATGCCTCTTGCAGCAGGGCCGAATCATGACAGTTCCCCTGGATGAGCTTCACCGTTGGCAGGACATTCAGGTGCTTGGCACGATCGGCATTGCGGGTGATGACCCGCACCTGAATGCCTTCACCGGCCAGCCTTGCGGCCAGATGACTGCCGACAAAGCCGCTGCCGCCAAGCATGCAGACGCTGCGATATTTCATGATGACTCCTCGGGAATGCCAATGCCGGACGCGGCCACGTGGATGCAGGCCCGGCCCAGTGTCACGTGATTCATGTCAGGAGCGGATCCGGACAAACCGCCATTTTATAGTGGCTGTGACGGCCAGGCCAGTGAACGGGCCTCAACAGCTGGCCGATTCACTTTCCTCGGGCAGGCCGGCCAGAAGGCATTCACCGATGGCCGGATGCCCCACCGCTGCCAGTCGTTCGTGCAGGCCCGTATCTTCCCGTCCGAGCCGTTGATCGAATCCCAGGCTATGGGTCATCACCCGGCGGATATAGCGGCGGGTTTCCTGGAAGGGAATGGTTTCTGCCCAGATATCCCCGGCGATCTGGCCATTGCGCGGTAACCAGTGTTCGGCCCTGTGCGGCCCGGCATTGTAGGCCGCCGTGGCAATCAGGGGGTGGCCATCAAAGCGATCCAGCATCTCGCGCAAATACGCGGTGCCGAGGGCAATATTGTGTGCCGGGTCGAGAATGTCCCGTTCACCCTCGATTGCCATCCCCAGCCTGTCTGCCATATGCGCGGCGGTTCCGGGCATCAGCTGCATCAGGCCCAGCGCCCCGACCCGGGAGCGGGCCTCCGTGGCAAACAGGGATTCCGCACGCATGATGCTCCAGGCCCAGGCCGGATCCAGATTCAGTCGCTCGCTGTGGGCCTTGAGCTGATCGGCGAAAGCCAGGGGATAGTCAAGCTGATGATCACCGCGGCAGCCGGAGCGGGCGGCCGTGATGATGGATTCCGAAGCCCAGCCCCATTCGGCAGCCAGCAAGGCGGCCTGACACCGGGCGGGACGGGGTTGATCGGCCAGCGCCTGTCGCCATTCATCACGGGCGGCCGATTCCCAGCCACTCTCCAGCAGCGCCCGGGCAATGCGGAGGCCTTCGTGCCGGCGCAGCTGTTCCAGCGTGTCCGTCTCCACTTCAATCGGCCTGGAATCGGTCGACAGTGGCTGGCCGAGGCGGCGAGCCGCCAGCAGACCGTAATAGTCCCTGTGGGAAGCGAGTTGCCGATACAGCGTTGTGGCGGCCTGCGGCTGATCCAGCGCTTCCAGGGCCCTGGCACGCCAGTAGCGCCATTGCCGGCTGTCATCGCGGGGGTGGCTGTCAATGGCCGAGAGGGCCGCCTCCCAGTCTCCGGTGCGCAGGGCATCGCGGATGCGCCAGGCGCGGATGAAGCGGTCATTGGCGGTGCTTCTGTCCAGCCATTCGCGGGCTTCCGGCCGGTGGGCGCGGGCCGCTTCAAGCGCGATCCGGCGCGTGACCATGAAACGATCCTGGCCGTTGACCTCCAGGCCCTGGCCGTGCATGACTTCCCAGCGACGGATGGCTGCGAGCACATCGCGTCGGGCCAGGCGCTTGATGGCAGCGACAATGTCATCCCTGACGCCCTGATCAGCCGGGTCCAGGCGATCCAGCAGCGCGGCGGGGTCATTGAGAATGGCCTGACGGCGGGCGACGGTTTCTTCGGCTTCGGGGCCAATGTCCGTGGCGAGACGCTCGGCCAGTGACAGATTGCCACGCGCAAGGGCCATGCGATAACGCTCGCGCAGCATGAAGTCACTGATCGCACCAGTCTGCCGTGCACTGTCGAACAGGGGTTCGCATTCTGCCGGCAGGGTTCGACCGCTCAGCCACAGGGCCGCCGCGGCCCGATTTGCCCGCTCCTGCTGCCCGGCGGCAAGACGAGCCCGATCCGCCAGGCATTGCAGGGCCTGGTCACGCTCGCCCCGGTAGTGACGGGAAAACTCCCGCCAGCGTTCGGCTCGCCCCAGGGCCAGCAGCCAGTCCCGGCGGAACTCGGCGGCAAAGGGTCGATCCCGGTGACGAGAAATGAAGCGGGCAACGTCTTCCGCCGGCAGGCTGTCAAAACGTGAACGCAGCCAGAGCATCTTCAGCCAGGGAAGCGCGGCGTGATCGTCCAGCACCAGTGCGGGCCAGGGCAGTGATTCACCACGCTCGAGGGCGAAGCGATAGTCCTCGACCGACGACACCGGTTCTGCCAGATTCGCCGTCGCTGAATTCCCCGAAAGCAACAACAGCAGGCCGATCCCCCACGCCAGCTTTCTCACTGTCCCTGATTGCCTATCCATGTCGTCTTGACTCGCTCCAGGCCCGGCTGTTCTGTCGCCGCCATGTGCTTTTCCGCGCATTGTAGGCGTATTTGCGCCGGTTCGCGTGACCTTTTGTATTGCACGTCAACACCGTTCGTGCATAGTAGCCTCAAGCCGAATCGTTTTTTTCCGGTCACCCGTGGTCATTGAGCGACTGCAAGGAGATTGGCGTGAGCATGAGAAGCATCAATCCCGCCAGCGAAGAAGATGTCGACGTCATCAACGCCTGGGACGGCCCGGCCATAGAGCAGGCGCTGGAAAAGACGGCGCTGGCCGCAGCGGCATGGGCCGACCTGTCCATTGACCGAAGAACCGAACTGCTGGGCAAGCTGGGTGATCTGCTGCGCCGCCATCGCGATGAATGTGCCGAGCTGATTACCCGCGAGATGGGCAAATGCATCGCCGAGGCCCGAACCGAGATCGAAAAGTGCGCCTGGCTCTGCGATTACTATGCGGATACGGCCGCCCAGGGGCTGGCGGACGAGGTCGTGCATACCGATGCCCGCCGCAGTTATGTCCACTATGCACCGTTGGGCACGGTACTTGGCATCATGCCCTGGAATTTCCCCTTCTGGCAGGTCATCCGTTTTGCCGCCCCCGCAGTCACCGCCGGCAACACGGCGCTGCTCAAGCACGCCGGCAACGTGCCCGGCTGTGCCCGGAAGCTTGAGTCCCTGTTCCGGGGGGCCGGCTATCCCGAGGGTGTCTTTCTGCATTTGCCGGTGGAGACCGAGCAGGTTCGAGCCATCATCGAAGATGAGCGGGTGCATGCCGTCACCCTGACCGGCAGCGAACGGGCTGGATCCGTGGTCGCCGCCCAGGCGGGCCGTGCCCTGAAGAAGACGGTGCTCGAGCTGGGTGGCTCCGACGCCTTCATCGTCCTGGATGACGCCGATCTTGCCGAGGCGGTGCAATGGGGAGTGAAGGCACGCTTTCAGGCCAATGGCCAGAGTTGCATAGCGGCCAAGCGCTTCATCCTGGACGAACGCATTGCCGACAGTTTTCTCGAACGCTTTAAGGCGGCGGCTGCGGAGCTGCGCATGGGTGATCCCATGGACGAGGCGACCACGCTTGGGCCGATGGCGCGGCGGGATCTGCGCGATGAGCTCCACGCGCAAGTGGAAGATGCCCTTGCCCAGGGTGCCGAAGCCGTTCTGGGTTGCGAACGGCCCAGTGGCCGCGGCTGGTATTATCCGGCCTCGATTCTGGACGGCATCCGTCCTGGCATGCGCGCCTGGTCTGAAGAGCTGTTTGGACCAGTGGCGACTGTCATTCGCGTGGCCAATGATCAAGAGGCGCTGGCCGTGGCCAATGACAGCCCCTTCGGCCTCGGGGGCAGCATCTGGACCCGTGATCTCGCACGGGGTGAGCGCCTGGCCCTTAAGCTCGCCAGTGGCGGTGCCTATGTCAATGCCATGACCAAGAGTGATCCGCGCACACCTTTCGGCGGAATCAAGCGTTCCGGTTACGGGCGGGAGCTGGGCGTATTCGGCCTCAGGGAGTTCGTGAACATTCGAACCGTCTGGATGGCCTGAACGACGGGGTGCACCGGCATCTCATTCGCGGGCACCGCGAAGGGCGGGCCCCTTGCCGGTCACGGAGAAGTGCGGCAAGGGGCCTTAAGGATCCAGCGGTATCAGTCGTCTCCGTTCTCCGCCGGGTATTCGGGAACATGGTCATCGCTGTATTCGAATGACCAGCTGCCGTGAACCTCGCCTTCCGAATCAACCACATCCACCGTCCAAGTTCCCTGCCATTCCGGCACGAGCCGCTTGCTGGACCAGGTCCGCCAGCGTGGACCGCCAATGGCCAGATCCACTTCCGCCTGGACTTCGCCATCAAAGCGATAGCGGTGAACCAGTTCCGCACCCTCCATGCCGCGCACTTCCATGAAGAAGATGATGCGATCATGGTCGGTACCCAGTTCGGTCACACTGTCGATCGGTTCCCGGTCTTCCACGGCTGTGGTGAACTGGGCCCGGTGGATGCCGCTGTCCGCGGCAAGCAGGCTGCCGCTCCAGACCAGTGCCAGCATCGCGAGTGCCAGCACCATCTTGTTCCTGTTCATGGGGCGATCCCTCCTTCGGGTTGCTTGCAGACCCCGTCAAGGATAGATCATGGTGATTCGAAGTGAAGGGGCATGCCTGTCATCGGCAGGCCCTTATAATGTCCGCCGACGATGCCCCTGTGCGGGCGCAGGCCCGAGGACCTCTCTGTACAGAGGCCCCCTGAATCGAGAGAAGGTGCTCCAATGCCCGACATCATCAGCGTGCTTCCGCTCCTGCTGCTGATCGGTCTGCTGGCCGGCATGATGGCCGGCATGCTGGGCCTGGGCGGTGGCCTGGTGGTGGTGCCGGCCCTGTTCTGGTTGATGCGATGGCAGGGTGTCGCGGACGAGATTGCCATGCCGGTGGCCGTGGCCACCTCCCTGGCCACCATGGTGCTTACCACGCTAAGTGCCGTTCGAAGTCATTGGCGTCAGGGAACCACCCGTCGTGACATGCTGCCCTGGCTGCTGCCGGGTGTGGTGCTGGGTGCGCTCATCGCGCCCTTTCTGGTGACTCGCATCCCCGTGAGTCTGCTCACGGCATTGTTTGCCGGTTTCATGTTCTTCGTTGCCCTGCGCATGGCCTTGCCCTACCGACAGCCCGAGAAGGCCGGGCGGGCCGGCCGTATGGAACTCATGCTGGGGGGCACCCTGGTCGCCACCCTTTCGGCCATGCTGGGTGTCGGGGGTGGCATCCTCACTGTGCCATGGCTGCAATGGCGGGGCCTTGCCATGGCACAGGCCGTCGGGGTGTCGGTGACGGCGGTTCTGGTCATTGGCGTATTCGCCAGTCTGGTGTATGCACTGGCGGGCAACGCCAGCGAGCTGCCAGGCACCATCGGTCTGGTGCACTGGCCCTCCGTGCTGGCCATATCGGCCGTCAGCATGTTCACTGCCCCCCTGGGAAGTCGTCTCGCCCGGCGACTGCCGGACCGCACACTGCGTCGGCTGTTTGCCGTCATGCTCTTGCTGGTGGGTCTGAGCATGTTGCTCTAGAGCCTGACACTGGCACAGGCTACACTGAAACCAGTGTCTGAATCCGATTGCATTGCCGCGCACGAGGGGAGAATCCATGCGCCTGACCAGCCAGTCCGTTCCATTGATCTTCATCGCCTGCCTGCTGCTGGCTGTTCCGAGGGCCGAGGCTGCCAACGACAGTGGGCCGGACCAGCGTGATTTCTGGTCGCTGAACTTCGGTATCGCCTATGCCTGGGACGAGCATGCCTTCCGGGATTTCAATGGCAACGATGTGGCGACCTGGCTGAGTGGTGGCTGGGGAGGTCATTTCGGTTTCATGCCCGATTGGATGGGCATGGAAGCCGAGTTGGCTACCACCGTAACGGATGGTAGCTGGCTGGGCGAGGACTGGTCCATGATCTCGGGAGCGTTCTACCTGAGCACCTATACCGGCAGTGAGCGTCTTTACCTCAAGCTGCGGGGCGGCCTGTCGTCCAACCGGGTGAAAATTGGTAATTACACGGGGAGTGACACCGGCCTGGCCGGTGGTGCAGGCATTGGCTTTCAGTTTCTGGGGCAGCCACTGGAGCTGCATTTCACGGCCGTGGATGGTGACGTCAATACACTCACGCTGCACTGGCGCTTCTGATTCGATCGCCAGTCGGGCAGATGCTCACTGGGGCTCAGTGGAAAGGGGAATGCCATGATCCTTCTGATTGCCGGCCTGTTTCTGATTGTTCTCATTCATTTGCTGCCGGCCATGCCGGCCATTCGAAGTGCATTGGTCGAGCGCCTGGGGGAGAAAACCTATCTGCTGCTGTTCTCCCTTGTCTCCGTTCTGGCGGTAGTGCTGCTGGCCGCCGGCATGGGGCGGGCTGAATACATTCCCTTGTGGGGTGAGCTGCCTTACGGGCGCGACCTGTCGCCGCTGCTGATGGCTGCCGCCGTTCTGCTGGTGACGGCCGCCTATGTGCCAAACAACCTGCGCCGCCTGATTCGCAACCCCATGCTGTGGGGGGTGGTACTCTGGGCGGTGGCGCATCTTCTGGTGGCCGGGCATCTGGCGGCACTGCTCCTGTTTGGCGGCATCGGCGGCTATGCTCTGTATGCCATCTTCTTTCGTGGTGGGCGCCGTCACTGGCAGTCAGCCGAGCCACGCCCCTGGCCTCTGGATCTGCTCACCGTCGTGCTGGCGGCCATCATCTATGGAGCCCTGCTCTGGCTGCATCCCCGACTGTTCGGGCCGGCAATCATCTGACCTTCCTCAGGGGGGCGATTTGCAAGTGGCTGAATCCTCGCGCCACCCATTCAACCGGGCCCTGTCTGAAATGTCGCAGCCAGTAGCTTGACAACAGAATCTGAACCAGCCAGATGGCGAACACCACCAGTAGCTGCTGGCTGCGGGAGACCTCGCCGAACAAGCCAAGACCATGACCGTAGAACACGGTCGTGCAGATCAGGCTCTGCAGAAGGTAATTGCTCAGAGCCGTTCGACCGACGGCCTGCAGGCCGGCCTGGAGGCGACGGGCCAGGCCGGAGCGGTACAGCAACATCAACAGTGACAGATAGGCGAGGGCCATGAAGGGCGCGCCGATGTTGTTGAATTGCCGGCCGACAAACTTCGTCCAGGGAAAGGCCCAGTCCCGAGCGCCGATTTCCTGCAGCCCCCATAGCGTCATCAGCAAGCCGATGGCGCTGCCGATAATGGCAATCAAGAGATAGTGACGGCTGCTGGCCTGTGCCGTAAGCAGGCCCAGGCGATACAGGGCCATGCCCAGCAGCATCAACCCGGTGGCATGCCAGAAGACCGTCGTCACCAGTCCCCAGGTGATGACCGAGAGATAGGTTTCCGCTCGAACCGCCAGCTGCTCGCTGTACGCGCCACTGTAGGCGGCCAGATCGGCGGCCACGGCCGGTGAGGCGGCCCCCCACCACATTTCCAGTCCCCGCACGGTTTCCTCAGGCCAGAACTGCATGCTCCAGTTGACGAACAGTGCCAGCAGAATGGGGATGATCAGGAACAGGGCCGCAACGATGAGCAGGGTTGCGGTCCGGCGGCGACGGAAAAGCCAGGCCACGCTGCCGCAGACGGCATAGATGAACAGGATGTCGCCATACCAGATGAAAAAGCCATGCAGCAGGCCGACAATGGCCAGAAACAGCATGCGACGGTAATGTCGGCCGCTGGCCCAGACGCCTTCATGGCTGGCCCGTTCCGCCATCAAGGCCAGCCCGGCGCCGAACATCATTGCAAAGAGACTGTAGAACTTGGTGTCGAAGAAGACGTGACTGGCAAAGTAGACGATTCCATTGAGTCCGCTCATGTCACCGTAGGCAAAGGGGTTGGCATAGGCTGGCCAGGGCATGGAAAAGGCCTGAATGTTCATGACCAGAATGCCGAGAATGGCAAAGCCCCGGAGCATGTCCAGGCTGTCGTGACGTTGCCTGCTGCTCATGGTGGCGTAACTCCTTCAGTACGATGCGGGGAAACGATGAAACAGAAGTTTTACTGGCGCTGACGAATACCGGGGAGCTCGGCGACCAGGCGATCCAGGGCGTGCCCCCAGCCACGCTGATAATGGTCGTGCATCTTGCGGTCTCTGAGACCGTCATGCAGCAGAACCAGCAGGCAGCCGCGCCCCTCCGGTGCCAGATCCAGTCCGACCCGCGTGCGAAAGTCCGCGATGCCGTAGGCCGGCCAGGTGAAGCAGAGACGGCGTTCAGGCACCACTTCCTCGAAGCGGCCGCGATAATGCACCTGGTGACCATCCTGTTGATGCAGCTGCCAGTGAAAGGCGCCGCCGGGCCTGAGTTCCATGATCGCTTCTTCCAGGCGATCTTCGGGCTGGAAGCCGAACCAGGCCTTGAGCATGGTCGTCCGGATCCAGGCGGCGTAGACCCAGTTCACCGGTTGTTCAATGGTGCGTTCCAGGCAGAGTGAGAGCGATTCGGACATGACGGATCCCTGAGTGACAGGCCGGCGCCTGTCCCAGAGTATAGTCACAGACCGCTGAAGGCATCCGGGTACCGGATATGGCTGCCGGCCGGCGGCAGCTGTCCGCACTCCAGGGCGAGGACACGGAAGGCATCGCCGGCATCAAAGGGGTCTTCCAGGCCCAGCTCGGCCGCCGCCTGGAAACCGAAGCGCCCGTAGAAGGCCGGATCACCCAGGACGGCCACATAAGGGGTGGAGAGCCGCGCGGCTTCCTCCAGCCCCGCCTGCACCAGGCGTGAGGCGATCCCGCGACGCTCATGCTCGGGATCCACCCCCACGGGCCCCAGCCCGAGGGGCGCGGCAGACACGCCATCAATGGCCGGCGTCAACGGTGAGAAGGCGATGTGGCCGATGGGGTGCTCGCTCACCGTGGCCACCAGGCTGATGATCAATAGCCCGGATTCCCGCAGCTGGCGAACCAGATCGCCTTCGTGTTCACGGCCGAAGGCCGCACGATGGATGCGATCCAGGGCGTTGATGTCCCCGGGTTCTTCCGGACGAATGCTCAACATGGTTGTTCGATCCTGTACAGGGTTTGCCTTGGCGGCTTCAAGGGGCGCGGTCAGACCGCCTCGATACCCAGCATTTCGCTTGCCGCCGCCCGTATTGCCTTCTCTTCCATGAGAACCCGATTGGCCGCGTCACCCAGCGGGATGTAACTGTCTTCACCGCAGACCCGTTGCTTGCGAATGCCGTGGCCGGCCTCTTCCTCGATGGCCGTGAATATTTCCTCCGCCAGACCGCCGGTCCGGCGGCTTTCATCCACCACCAGGACCTGCCCGATGGCCTGGGCATGGTGGGCGATGAGCGCCCGGTTCAGCGGCTTCAGCCAGCGCAGATCCAGCACGCGGATGCGCTTGCCGTGATCCTGCTCGATTTCCCGCGCCACCCGCAGGGACATGGGCACACCATTGCCGAAGGTGACGATCAGCAGATCGTCCGCTTCCGGATGATAGACCCGTCCCTCACCCAGGGGAATGGCTCGATCCGGCTCCGGGTAGGGGAACAGCCATTCTCCGTCCCTGGCCTGGTAGAGATCCTTGCTCATGTACAGCGCAATGGGTTCCAGGAAGGCACTGACCCGGCCATCCACCTTGCCCAGTGCCGCCAGGGTGCGCAGCATCATGGCAGCATCATCACCCCGGGAGGGACAGGCGATCACCAGGCCGGGAATGTCACGCAGGGCGGTGAAGCTGTTGTCATTGTGGAAATGTCCGCCGAAGCCCTTCTGGTAGGCCAGCCCCGCAATCCGCATGATCATGGGGTTGCGGTACTGGTCATTGGAGAAGAACTGCAGGGAGGCCGCCTCGCCGCGGATCTGGTCGCAGGCGTTGTGGAAGTAGGCCAGGTACTGGATCTCCGGCATGGGCAGCAGACCCATCATGGCCTGTCCCTGGGCCATGCCGAGAATGGTGGTCTCGTCCAGCAGGGTGTTGAACACCCGGTGGCCCTTGAACTGACGGTAGAGGCCGGAGGTGACCGTGTACACCCCGCCCTTCTGGGCCACGTCTTCCCCGAACAGGGTGATTTCCGGGTACTTGGCCATCAGATCATGCAGGGCGCGGTTGATCTGGATGGACAGATGACGCGGTGGCTGGGACTCCGGCAGGCGCTCGCCGAATACCGCCTGCCGGCGGTCCTGGTAATCGGCCCGGGTGGCCTCGTTGTTGACCGCCTCGGGGCTGTAGGGGGCCAGGGGCTGCATGATGGCCTCGGCCGAGGTCAGCTTGGGCCGCTCGGCGGCCCGGCGCGAGGCGGCCTGCACCCGCTCGCGCACGGATTCGTACAGTTCACGAATCTCCTCGGCCGTCATCAGCCCTTCCTCCAGGGCCGTTTCCGCCGACATCAGCAGGGGGTCCTGGGCCTCGATGGCCTCCACTTCCTCCACCGGACGGTAGTCGGTTTCCACGTCGGTGCCGGCGTGGCCCAGCAGGCGCTTCAGGCGCAGGTGCAGGAAGGCCGGCTTGCGGGTGCGGCGCACATAGGCCTCCGCCTCGCGGCTCACCCGCCAGGTGTCCAGCAGGTCCAGGCCGTCGGCGCTGAAGTACTTGATGCCGGGGCGGGCCTTGAAGCTGGCCTCGATCCAGCCCGCCGGGGTCTGCACCGAGATGCCGATGCCATTGTCCTCGCAGACGAACAGCACCGGGCAGGGCAGGTTCTGGTGGCTTGTCCAGCCGGCAGCGTTGAAGCCGGCCTGGGCCGTGGCGTGATTGGAGGAGGCATCGCCGAAGGAGCAGACCACGATGCTGTCCGCCGGCACCGGGGCCTCGCCCTTGAGACGCCCGGCCTGGGCGATGGCAATGGCGGCGCCCACCGCCTTGGGCAGATGGCTGGCGATGGTGGAGGTCTGCGGCGGCACCCACAGGGGAAGCGAGCCCCAGACCTTGTGCCGACCGCCGGAGATGGGATCGTCGCTGGAGGCGGCCAGGGACAGGGCGGTGTCATAGGCCGGATCGATGTCCGGCAACTTGCGCGCCCGCTCCATCATGAAGCCGCCGGAGCGGTAATGCAGGAAGGCCGGGTCGGTGTGGCGGGTCACCCGGCCCACCACCGTGTTGCCCTCGTGACCGGAGCTGCCGATGGTGTAGAAGCCTTCATTGCGCGCGCGCATGGCGCGGGCCTCCAGATCCAGATGCCGGGACAGCATCTGCGATTCGAACAGCTCAATGAAATCGGCAACGGACAGATCACTCTGGGCGTTCACCGGGGCGGAGCGATCTTCACGTGTCTCGATCGTTTCATCCCAGTCGGCGAGAAACTCGAGAAAGTTCTGATCAACGATCTCCGCCCGGTTGATGGCGCGGGTGCCTTTTTTGGCGAGGCCGGTCTTGCTCATGGTGTACTCGAAGCAGTGTTAATGAATGGCTTGCAATAGCGGTCTAAAGACAGCGTAGGAGCGGATTCATCCGCGATTACAATCGTCCGCTTGGCACGCCGTCATCCGATGCCGCTACCGTAGTCCGCGACCGGGTAACGGCGTGCCAGGTGATGAATTGAAATCGCGGATGAATCCGCTCCTACGGGGTGTATCTGTCTACCCCCTGCCTCAGAACGCCATTTCCCCCGTCAGCTCGCGACCGATGATCAGCTGATGCACGGTTTCGGTGCCTTCATAGGTGATCACCGATTCCAGGTTGAGCATGTGGCGGATGGGGCTGTGCTCCACCGTGATGCCGGCGCCACCGAGCAGGTCGCGGGCATCGCGGGCGATGTCCATGGCCATGCGGATGTTGTTCCACTTGGCCAGGGAAACCTGGCTGGGGTTGAGCTTGCCGGCGTCCTTGATGCGCCCCAGGCGCAGGGACATCAGCTGGGCCAGGGTGATCTGCCGGGCCATTTCCGCCAGGCGGAGCTGGGTGGCCTGGGTCTGGCTCAGGGGACGACCGAACAGCTTGCGGTCGGCGGTATAGCCCAGCAGCTCCTGCAGGCAGGCCTGGGCCGCACCGATGCCGCCCCAGGTGATGCCGTAGCGGGCCTGGGTCAGGCAGGACAGGGGCGCCTTGAGGCCCTTGGCCTTGGGCAGGCGGTTGGCCTCCGGCACCACCACATTGTCGAAGTACAGCGAGGAGGTCACCGAGGCGCGCAGGGACATCTTGTGCTTGATCTCGGGGGCATCAAAGCCCTTCATGCCCTTCTCCACCAGGAAGCCCTGCACGCCGTCCTCGGTCATGGCCCAGACGATGGCCACATCGGCGATGGAGCCGTTGGTGATCCACATCTTGGCGCCGTTGATGACCCAGTCATCGCCTTTCTTCTTGGCCACGGTCTTCATGTTGGAGGGGTCGGAGCCGCCATGGGGCTCGGTCAGACCGAAGCAGCCGATCTTCTCGCCGCGGGCCATGGGCGGCAGCCATTTTTCCTTCTGCTCTTCGGAGCCATAGGCGTGGATGGGAAACATGCACAGGCTGGACTGCACGGAAACGAAGCTGCGAAGGCCTGAGTCGCCACGCTCCAGTTCCTGGCAGATCAGGCCGTAGGAGACCGAGTTCAGTCCGGCGCAGTCATAGCCTTCCAGGGAACTGCCCAGCAGGCCCAGCTCGGCGATCTCGGGAATCAGTTCCTTCGGGAAGTAGCCCTGTTCGAACCATTCGCCGATATTGGGCAGAACCTTCTCGTCCACGAAGCGGCCGACGGTGTCCTGCACCATCTGTTCCTCGTCGCTGAGTTCGGAGCGGATGTCATAGAGATCGAGCGGGTTGAGTGCTTGCACGATGATGAACCTCGGGTATTGCCTGAGCGGGCGTGGATGTTGACGATGGCCGGTCGCCGGCAGCGAGAGCAGCCGGTGTTCCCCTTTCGTGACCGGAAAAGGCGGCATTATATCGAAATTTGCAGGGTCTTTCCTTTGACAGGCGTCCGGTCGGCTGCCTAAATGGCTGTTTGGGATGGGCAATTTCGGCGCCCACCGCATGGGGCGGTGGGCCGGGTTCGGCGGTCAGCGATACGGTGAAGGAGGCAGCACCGGGAATGGAGAAAATCCCCGTTCGCGCGGAGGACATCAGAATCGGCGAACCTCTGCCCTGGGCCGTGTACGACGAGCGCGGTGTGATGCTGTTGCGACAGGGGCATGTGGTTCGCTCGTCCCTGCAGTTGCGCCGCATGATTGACCGCGGGGCCTGGCACGAGCCGGAGCCGGAACCGGAGAAAGGAGACCGCAAGAAGAAGGTGGGTATGCGGCGCGAGCGCGAGCCCTTCACCCGCCTGAGCATCCTCATCCCACGTATTCGCCGCATGCAGCAGTCTGTCTTCGATATTCAGTCGGGTGCGCAGAAGGAGGTGTTCGCCGTCGCCGAGCGCCTCACCGAACTGGTTCGGGCAGACCGGGAGGCAATGATCGCGGCCATCAACCTGATTCGCGATTTCGACTACAGCGCCCGTCATGCCGCCTTCACCGGTCTGCTGTCGGCGACCATGGCCGAAGAACTGAACTACGATCGCCGCCGCCGGGAAGGTCTGGTGGTGGCGGCCCTGCTGCAGAACATCGGCTATCTCGAGGATCAGGACCGCTTCGCCTCCTCGGTGGGTGTGATTGATGAGGAAACCCGGGTCAAGCTCAGGGCCCATCCCAATGCCTCGGCGGAAAAAGCCTTGTCCTGCGGCATCGAAGACCCCTTCATTCTGCGCGCCATTCGCGAGCACCACGAGCGCTGGGACGGCAGGGGTTATCCGGCCGAGCTCAAGGGCAAGCGGATCACCGAGGCGGCCCGCATCCTCACTCTGGCGGATCATTACGTCGCCATGACCTCGCCCCGCTCCTACCGCAAGGGGCTTCACCCCGTGGTCGGCCTGCGTCAGATATTCCTGCTCGCCGGACGGATCGGGGATCCCGAGATGACCCATGCCTTCGTTGCCGCGGTCGGCGTCAATCCGGCCGGTGCCTGTGTCTATCTCGACAGCGGCGAGCAGGGCATGGTGGTGCGCCGCCGCAGTATCGCCAGCCAGCCACTGATTGCCATCGTCAAGTCGCTCGGGACGTGGGTCGGCAGTCCACGGAGCGTTTCCTGCAGGCGGTGGAATGCAGTGAACGGGACTCCCATGTAACCGGCCCTGCTGCCTCCATGGTGGCCAAGTTCCAGGATCTGGAATATCTGTGGGTTGAAAACCCGCCTTCCCTGCCGGTGACCTGAGCCCGACTGGCGGTTCCGTCCCGCAGGGCGGATCGCGTTATACTCACGGGCTTGATGTCACAGGCCTTTCGGGCTGACATGTGGCCGTCCGACCCTCTCCACCGCGGTAATAATCTGAAGCGATGAAAATACCCGAGATTCTGCTCGTCGAATCCCATCACAAGCCCGGCAGCCTGGCCAAGGTGCTGCAGGTCATCGGTGACTGCGGCCTGGTGGTGGAGCATCTCAATGCGGTTCGGAGGGACCAGGATCGAACGGTCTGGGAAATCACCCTGGAGATGGACGAAGACGTCCATTACGGCCTCTATGAAAAGATCGAGGCCCTGCCCAATGCCCGCCTGCTGGGCAAGTCGGATCGCGTCTTCAATCGGCACCGCGGCGGCAAGATCCGCATGCAGTCACGCCTGCCCCTGGCCACGCTGCAGGAGCTGCGGGATATCTATACCCCGGGTGTGGCCCGGGTCTGCCTGGCCATTCGTGACAATCCCTGGCTGGCCCGCGAATACACCTATCTGAACCAGTCGGTGGCCATTATCACCAATGGCACGGCCATTCTGGGCCTGGGTGATATCGGCCCGGTGGCCGGCATGCCGGTGATGGAGGGCAAGGCGGCTCTTTTCGACAAGTTCGTCGGCCTGTCCGGCGTGCCCATCCTGCTGGAGGAAAAGGACCCCGGGAAGCTGGTGGACATCATCACCGCCCTGGCGCCATCCTTCGGCGCCATCCAGCTGGAGGACATTGCCGCCCCGGCCTGTTTCGAGATCGAGCAGGCCCTGCGCCAGCGCCTGACCAAGCCGGTGTTGCACGATGATCAGCACGGCACGGCCGTGGTTACCCTCGCCGCTCTGATGAGTGCGGCCAAGCGGGTGGGCCGCGAGCTCACCGAGAGCGTTGTGGGGCAGATCGGCCTTGGTTCGGCCGGCATCGGTATCGCACGCCTGCTTCAGGCCTACGGCGTGCAGCAGGTGGTGGGAACGGATCTCAATGAAGAAGCATTGCAGCGGCTGGAGTCCATGGGTGGCCGCCGCGCCGAACTGCCGGATCTGATGCAGCAATGTGACGTGGTGATTGCCTGCACCGGTGTACGTGGCCTGGTTCGTCCGGAGTGGGTGCGGGAAGGCCAGATCGTGTTTGCCCTGTCCAATCCGGATGCCGAGATCGAGCCCAATGTGGCCCTGGCTCGGGGTGCGGCCTACGCCGCCGATGGCAAGGGCATCAACAATGCCCTGGGCTTCCCCGGCCTGTTCAAGGGTGCCCTGCAGGCCAACGCCACGGGTTTCACCGACGATATGCTGTTCGCCGCGGCCCGCTGCCTGTCCGATTTGGCGCCGGAAGACGAGCTGGTGCCGGACAGTCTGGATCCGCAGGTTCATGCCGCAGTGGCGGATGCCGTGGCAGCCGCCGTGTGCGAACCCCCCGCCGGGCAGGACTGAAGCGGGCAGTGAGGCGGGCGGGTGCTCGCCTTCGGTTCAGGAAGCCCATTTTCGCAGCAGGCCGTGCACGGCACGATCCAGCAGCCAGTAGAGACCAAGCGGAAGGTCATTGAGGTAAGCCGCCGGTCGCCTGGCCGGCCCTTCCTGGCGATGCCCCCGCCACAGCAGCAGCCAGCCGGCCAGCAGCAGACCGGCACCACTCCATTCCAGTGCCAGCCCTTCCTGCCCCAGCCACGTTACCAGCAGCATGGCGGCAAGGCTGAGGGGCGCCATCAGGGCGGCCAGTAGCGGCGCAATCAGAAAGCCGTAGGCCACCAGCGTCATCAGGCCGAGCATGGCCGGGCTCAGCTGTTGCAGTTCCGGCGGCAGTTGCGTCGTGACGGGCAGGGAGGCGAGCAGCATCAACAGACCCAGCGCTGCCAGGGGGAGCCCGATGGCGTGCATGCGCCGGTTGCCGGGCTGACGGCGGCTCTGCCCATAGCGTTCCAGCCAGCGGCGCCCATCGTAATGCTTCAGCATGCCTGACGTCCTGTTGCCGTTCACGCCAGGGCCCGCTGCCCCGGAGTGAGAGTGGTAGGATACACGCCGCATTGCCACCCGGGTGAAAGCACATGCGTCTGCTCCGATTCATTGCCGGTCTGCGATTTCTCAGCGAGCCCCGCAAGCTGGAACTGTATCCGCCTTTCTTCATGATGCGCATCAAGGTGCTGGAGATGGAGGATGACTGGCGTCGCATGCGCATCCGTCTCCCCCTCAACACCTTTTCCCGCAACCCCGGGGGCATCATGTTCGGTGGCTGGCAGGCCTCCCTGGCCGACCCCATTGCTGCCCTGGCCTGTGCCCGCGTTTTTCGCGGCTACTCCGTCTGGACCCGGGCCATGACCATCGAATTTCATCACCCCGGCAGCACCCATCTGGAACTTCGCTTCGAAATGACGACCGAACAGGAAGCCGCCATTGCCCGCGAGCTTTCCGCCAGGGGCAGGGCCACGCCCCGATTTCGATACGGTTTCTACCGCGAGGACGGGGTCTGCTGTACCGAAATCACCAACACGGTCGCCATTCGCCCCAGGGGCTATCGGCGCAGGGATACCCGTGCCGTGGACCTGAGCGACCTCTGATTCAGACCTGACCTGGAGAGATCATGCAACGTGCCTTCCTGACCGTCTGCATTCTGCTTTTCATCCTGCCCGCCTGCGCAGCCACCCCTGATGAACAGCGACCACTGGAAGCGGAAAGCCTCTGGCACTGGACCTGGGCGGGCGACGCCCGGCTGGATCCGGAGGGTGAGCGCCTGGTCTACGTGCGAACGGAAGTGGACCGGGCGGCCGACCGCTATCGCAGCAACCTCTGGATAAAGGATCTGAGCACCGGCCGCCACCGGGCCCTGACCACCCACGAAGCCGGCGCCCGCAGCCCGCGCTGGTCACCGGATGGGCAGTCGATTGCCTTTCTGTCCTCGCGCCGGGACGGCAACCAGATCTGGTTGCTCGACCTGTCAGGTGGTGAAGCGCGCCAGCTGACGGCCCTGGAAGGGGGTGCCGGAACACCGGTCTGGTCCCCGCAGGGTGATCGCATTGCTTTCCTGTCCCGGGCCCTGACGGCCGAAGAGCGCGAGGCCCGGCGCGAAGAGGAGCGCCAGCGTCGGGCGGCCGAGCGGGAAGCCCGCGGCCTGGACAGCGACGCCGCCATGGAGCGGGCACCGGCCCCGGTGGTGATCGAAAGCCTTCGCTATCAGGCGGATGGCCGCTCGGACTATCTTCCCGATGAGCGCCGTCACATCTGGCTGGTGGATGTGGACCCGGAGGCGGAGTGGCCGGCCAGCCCGCGCCGGATCACCCAGGGCGACTGGGACTTCGGCACCCCCGCCTGGTCGGCGGATGGGGATGCCCTGTTCTTTTCCGGCCTGCTGGAAGAGGATGCCGACTGGCGATTTGGCGAAAGTCACATCTACCGCCTGACCATCGATGCCGGGGCGGGAGACGTCGAGCAGCTGACCGAAGGCCGTCGCAACCGGGGCACACCCATGGTCTCCCCCGACGGGCGCTGGCTGGCCTTTACCGGCAACGAGCACCGGGAGCCGGGACTCAGCTACAGCCTGAGCGAGCTCTATGTCATGCCGCTAGAAGGCGGCGAGGAACGCAAACTGAGCGGTGATTACGACCGCAGCGTTGCCGATGGCACCAGTGGCGACATGGCCAGCCCGGCCGGAACCGGCCGACGCATCCAGTGGGCACCGGACAGCGAAAGCCTGTGGTTCACCACGGCGAAGGACGGCCAGACCCAGCTCGCCCGGGCTGAGCGGGAGGGGGGCGTGCATCTGCTCACCGACTACCCGGCCGGTGACCTGCAGGCCTTCAGTCTGGCGGGAGAACGGATTGCCCTGCTCTGGGGCAATCCCGAGCAGCCCTTTGACCTCTACCTGGCGGGCAGCGATTCGCTGCCGGAACGTGAGCGCTGGGACCGCCTGACGGCGCTCAACGATGCCCTGTTGCAGGGTCGCCGCTTCGCGCCTTACGAAGAGGTCTGGTATGAGTCCTTTGACGGCAAGGATATCCAGGGCTGGGTCATTCGCCCCGATGATTTCGACCCCCGCCGAAGCTATCCGGCGATTCTCTACATCCACGGTGGGCCCCACGCCATGTACGGCACCACCTTCTTTCACGAATTCCAGACCCTGGCCGATGCCGGTTATGTGGTTCTGATCACCAATCCCCGGGGTTCTTCCGGCTACGGACAGGACTTTGGCAACATCATTCAGTACCGCTACCCCGGTCACGACTACAAGGACCTCATGGCGGGCGTGGACTGGTTGCTGGAGCAGGGCTACGTGGATGCCGATCGCCTGGGTGTGACCGGCGGCAGTGGCGGCGGCTTGCTGACCGCCTGGACGGTCACACAGACCGACCGATTCGCGGCGGCCGCCGCCCAGCGGTCGGTCATGAACTGGCACAGTTTCGTCGGCACCGCCGACATGAACCTGTTCTTTGTCGAACGCTGGTTCCCGGCCCCGCCCTGGGAAGACCCCATGCATTACATACAGCGCTCCCCCCTGGCCCATGTGGATCGGGTCGATACGCCCATGCTGCTTATTCACAGCGAGGAAGACTGGCGCACGCCGCTGGAGCAGACCCAGCAGTTCTATGCCCAGCTGCGCATGCAGGGCAAGACTGCACGGCTGGTCATCTTCCCGGAGGCCAGTCATGGCCTGAGCCGCGGTGGCCGGCCCAGCCAGCGCATCGAACGTCTGAATCACATCCGCGAATGGTTCGATGACCACCTGATGAATCAGTGACTCCCTGATGTCACATCGCCACGGCTGGTCTATTCTTGCGGGAGAGGGAGGCAGCCGGGCACAGACCCGGGCGGTATGACAATGAAAACGGCGAGGTCATGGAATGAAGAAGCTGACCCTGAATCAGGTTAGACAGCTGGTGGATCTCCAGGGCACGGGCGACAGGGATGGTCTGTCCGCGGCGTTGAGGGATCTGTCCAGGGATGCCCTGGCAGAGCTCAAGGCACTGCTGTGGCTGGCACGGGATGATGAGTCACCCCGTCACTGGGAGGCCCTGGTGATCGAGGCCCGTTTCAAGGTGGACGAAAAGACCGCCGGTCTGTTCGCCGAAGATCCGGAACTGGGCAACAGCCTGACCCGCGGTTTGGAGATCCTGGAGGCATCGGGGCGTCTCTGATGGCCTCCGCGCCCCTCAGTCGGGACAGCATCCTGGATGCGGCCCTGGCAGTGGCGGCGGATCGCCACTGGGAGGCGGTTCGCCTGTTCGACGTGGCCGAGCAGCTCGGCGTCACCCTCGCGGATCTGCAGCCCCTGTTGGCCGAGAAGGAACAGCTGGTGGACTGGCTCTGGCAGCGTGCCGATGAAACCCTGCTGGCCGATTGCCGGGGCAAGTCGTTTCAGACCCTGGATTTCCCCAAGCAGTTCGAAGCCTGCGTCCTGGCCTGGCTCGGTGCCTTGCAGCCGGCCCGGCGGACATTCCGCCAGATGCTGGAGGTGCGCATGGAGCCGGGCCACCTGCATATCCAGATCCCGACTCTGTTCCAGGTCAGTCGCAGTGTTCAGTGGATGCGTGAACTGTGTGGCCGCGACGCCACCTTCCTGCGCCGGGCGAGCGAGGAGACGGCCCTGACCGCCGTCTTCGTCTCCACCCTGCTGGTCTGGCTCGGCGATGACAGCCACGGCAGTCAGCGCAGCCGGGACTGGTGTCGCGATCGGCTCGCCCAGGCCATTGCCCTGGGGCGCTGGTGGCCCCGGCGGCCCCCATCCACCGGACAATGAAACGAGACTGAGGCATGGACCCGTTCACTCACGCGCTCAGTGGCGCTGCCATCGCCCGGGCAACGGCCCCGGCTCAGCCGGCCGAGGGTCGGTTCAGTGTCCGTGAAAGACTGCTGCTTGGTGGCGGCGCCGCCCTGTTTCCGGACATCGACTGGGTCATCCGCCTGTTCGCCGATGACCTGACCTACCTGAATTTTCACCGCGGGGTCACCCATTCCATTCTCATGCTGCCCCTCTGGGCCCTGCTGCTCGGCTGGCTGGCCGCCCGTTTCTGGCGTGGGCGGCGTGACTGGCGTGAGGCGGCCTTCATCATCGGGCTGGGTATCGGCATTCACATTGCCGGGGATTTCATCACCAACTACGGCACCCACCTCTTTGCCCCGCTGGTCTGGTATCCCCTGGCCTTCCCATCCACCTTCATCATCGACCCCTGGATCACCCTGACCCTGTTGGTCGGCGTCTTGCTTGCCTGGCGCTGGGACAGCCGTCTGGCGGCTCGCCTCGGCCTGGGGCTGGCGGTGAGTCTGGTGCTGTTCCAGGGCGTGATGAAACTGCACGCCCTCAAGCTGGCCGAGTCGCAGGCGGCGCTGCGGCCGCAGTCCCCGGTCTCGGCCCATGCCATGCCCCAGCCAGTCAGCCCCTTGCACTGGCGCCTGATTCTTGAAACGGAGACCGGCCACCTGGAGGCGCACCTCGGATTTCTCCGAGGCCGCAGCCAGGGACCGGAGGCAGACGCCGGGGTGCTCCGCCGACACTGGCAAAGCTTCCGGCCGCCATCGGCATTGGAATGGCAATGGTACCCGCGTTTCGGCAAGGATCTGGAATTCACCCTCCAGGCCTGGAAGCAGCCGGAATTCGAGGGTTTTCGAGAGTTTGCGGGCCTGCCCTATTTCTGGGGCGAGCGGGTGATCGATGGCGACCGCTGTGCCGTCTTCACCGACCTGCGATTCCGGATTGAGGGTCTTGATCGCACACCCTTCCGATTCGCCATGTGCCAGCGACCGGATGGAGCGTGGTATCGAAAACGAATCGGCCCCTGGTAAGGGGCCGACGGTTTTCGGGGCTGTGGGCTTTCGTCCTAGTTGAACTCGGGCCAGTCCGCCGGTCGGCCCGCCCTTGTTGCCGCCAGCAGGCGGCGGCGCTGTTGCAGCAGAGTGACGTAGACGTGGCGCCGGGCCCGATTGTAGGGATCGTCGTCAACCGGCAGCTCGGCCAGCTGATCCTGGAAGTATTGTATGTCCGACAGGACCTGAAGCTCCGACACCTCGGAGTAGTCCTGCGGGTTGCGGTGGGACTCGGCCCGGTAGACTCGTGCATCCATCCTGCTTGCCCTCCTGGCAGAGCCAGATTCCATTTCATGTCCGTTGTGGATCCATTCTAGTTCCGACTTTCAGGCCCGCCTAGCCATTGAAAGGTGGTCTCGGCCCTGTCCTGCACGACTATCAGAATTTTCCTACACGCCTTTCCTGCTCAAACAAGACCCGACGAGGGTGGAATTCTCTGGTCTTTTTGTTGTGAAAAAACATCAGAAAAGCGTAAGGCCGATTTCCCCCTTTTTATTCAGCATCTTATCGATCTCTTGGCTTGTCGATAGTGTTGCGGAACGTCACCGAGCGATGTCCCAAACTGTGAACCAGATCACAACGAAACAGCCCCTCAGTGCCTAGGGTGAATACGTCGCCCGGAACGGAAGGCCTGCCTTCACCGGGAAATCGTGGCCAAAGCAGGTCGCGTCGGCTCCAGGGAAGTCGCACACCCCAGGGCAGGAGCCCAGGAGGTGGGAGTCGATGAGGGAGAAAGATCCGGGTATCCGCGGATACCTGACCATTCACCCATGAACCGTTTTGCGGCTGCGGTCTTACGGAAAATTTCCGGAGGGTTTTGATGAAGAAGTTCTTGTTGGGAAGTTCCATTGCGCTTGCGCTGGCGGCCAGTCCGGTCGCGGCCTCGGGCATTGATGGCGGGCAGCCGAATTTCGGTGGCGCCCACGGCATCGGCATTGATCATGCCGCTGGAAAGATTCACGGTCTTGATCATCCTGATCGCGTGCCGGGCAGCTACATCGTCGTTCTCAAGGACGATGCCATGGCCGGCCACAGTGTTGCCCACACCGCCCGCTCCATGGCCGATAGCGTCGGCATGCGTGTCGCTCGTGAATTCAGCACCGCCGTGCGCGGTTTCGTGGTGCAGACCGGCGATCGCATGATGGCATCCAATGCCGACCTGCAGGCCCTGGCATCGGACCCCCGGGTCGACTACATCGAAGCCGACCGTCAGATCTGGCTGCAGAATACCCAGACCAACGCCACCTGGGGCCTGGATCGTGTCGACCAGCGCGATCTGCCCCTGGACGGTGAATACAACTACAACGCCACCGGTGCCGGCGTGGATGTGTTCATCATCGATACCGGCATCAACTATACCCACCAGGATTTCGGTGGCCGCGTGGCTGGTGGTGTGAACACCGTCGACAGTGACGGTTACGGTGACTGCAACGGTCATGGCACCCACGTGGCCAGTTCCGCGGCCGGTACCACCTATGGTGTCGCCAAGGAAGCCACCCTGTACGCCGTGCGTGTCTTCGGCTGTTCCGGTGGTACCACCACCCAGGCCATCCTGGATGGCATCGACTGGTCAATCCAGCAGATGAATGGCCCGGCGGTGGCCAACCTGAGTCTCGGTGGCGGTGCCTCCCAGGCCCTCGATGACGCGGTCAACAATGGCGCCAATGCCGGGATGACCATGGTCGTGGCCGCGGGTAACGACGGTGCCGATGCCTGTAACTATTCCCCGGCGCGCGCCGACCAGGCGTTCACCGTCGGTTCAACGGCCGACAACGACAGTCGCTCGAGCTTCTCCAACTGGGGTAGCTGCGTCGACATTTTTGCTCCGGGCTCCAGCATCACGGCCGCCTGGCACACCAGCAACACCGCCACCAACACCATCAGCGGTACTTCCATGGCCGCTCCCCATGTGGCCGGTGGCGCCGCGCTCTATCTGCAGGAAAACCCGGGCGCCAGCCCGGCGCAGGTGGAATCCGCCATGCTCAACGGTGCCACCAGTGGCCGCCTGAGCAACATCGGCAGCGGTTCGCCCAATGAGCTGCTGTACACGCTCATCACCGAAGGTGGTGGTGATGATGGTGGCGACGACGGTGGTGACGATGGCGACAATGGTGACGGCAGTGAGGAAGGCCAGCTCACCAATGGCGAGCCGGTGACCGATCTTTCTGCCAGCACTGGCGAAGAGCTGCATTTCTTCATTGAAGTGCCCTCCAATGCCACTGAGCTGACGGTGGAAATCACCGGCGGCACGGGTGATGCCGACCTCTATGTGAAATTCGGTTCTGAACCCACTACCAGTGACTATGACTGCCGTCCCTATCGCTGGGGCAATGAGGAAACCTGCGAGTTCGACAACCCGCAGGCCGGTACCTGGTACGTGATGGTGCGTGCCTACGAAACCTTCTCCGGCGTGACCCTGACGGCCACTCATGACGGTTCCAGTGACGATGGTGGTGGTGATGACGGTGGTTCTGATCCCACTTCCTGCCCCAGTGGCTATGAAGAGTACACCGGTGCCCTGAGTGGTGGTCGCGGTACCAGCACCTACGAGCCGGATGGCACTTACTATTACAGCGCCGCCGGTACCCATAACGGCATCCTGGTGTCCCCGGATGACGCCATCTTCGATCTCTATCTGCAGCGCTGGAATGGCAGCAGCTGGACCGATGTGGCTTCTTCCCTGCCCAATAGTGGAACCGAAGTGGCTGAAATCAGCTACGACGGCAGCAGTGGCTACTATGTGTGGCGCCTGGAGATCTGGACTGGCTCCGGTGATTACACCTTCTGCATGGATACGCCGTAAGATCGGCTCCGGGTAAAGCCGAAAGAAAGAAAGGCCGCACCCTTCGGGGTGCGGCTTTTTTTTTGCGTGACTGCTTTGCCACGTTTATCTCCTCGGGGAAAGGCGAGTCGCTCCGTAGCACTGACCCGGCGTCATCGGGCCTCGAACGTTTCTGTCGGCGTTCGCGGTACGCCCGGCCTAAAAACTAATGCGAGCTTCCCTGAATTCGGCGCATTTCTTTCGAAAAATGTGACGCAGTTCACGCCGAATGGTCATGAAATCGACTTTATTTATGATTCCCGGACCACGGGGGTTTCGGGGTATAGAGAATCCTGAGGGGGATTTATGAATCATCGTCATTTGATCAGGGGCAGCCTCTCTGCCCTGTTCTTGTCGGCAGCCATGGTTGGCGCGGCCCAGGCTGGTGCGTCCGGTCTTCAGGCCAATGCCATCGGCATCGACAGCTCTGTTGTCATCAAGGGAATGGATAATCCCGATCGCATTCCCGGCCGCTACATTGTGGTTCTCAATGACAATGTGGTTGGCGGTCACGCCATTGCGGCCACTGCGCGCGAGGTGGCCCGCCAAAGCGGTTTCCGTGTGGGTACGACCTATGGCACCGCGGTGCGCGGGTTTACCCTGAGTGCGGATGACAGCTTGATGGGCCAGGGGCAGGGTGCCGAAGAGCGCGCTCTGGCCATGCTGGCCAACGACCCGCGGATCGCGTACATCGAGGCAGACCGGCACGTCCAGCTGATGAACAGCCAGTCACCGGCCACCTGGGGTCTCGATCGAATCGATCAGCGTGATCTTCCGCTGAACGATACCTACACTTATGACAACACCGGCAGTGGCGTGAACGCCTACATCCTGGATACCGGGATTCGGGCCAGCCACAACGAATTCGGTGGGCGTGTCCAGTCAGGGTTTACCGCCATCAATGACGGCCGTGGTACAGGGGATTGTAACGGTCATGGTACGCATGTTGCGGGTACCGTGGGTGGCCAGGTGTATGGCGTCGCCAAGAACGCTACCCTCTGGGCCGTCCGTGTTCTCGATTGCAACGGTAGCGGTACCCTGTCAGGCGTAATCGACGGTGTCGACTGGGTGGCTGCCAATGCCCAGGCACCGGCTGTTGCCAACATGAGCCTGGGTGGTGGGGCCTCCAGCTCCCTGGATGATGCCGTCAATGGCGCGGCCAATGCCGGCGTCACCATGGTGGTTGCAGCGGGTAACGAGAACCAGAATGCCTGCAATGTCTCGCCAGCACGGGCGTCTCAGGCATTCACCGTGGGTTCCACGACCAGCAACGATAGTCGCTCGAACTTCTCCAACTTCGGCAGCTGCGTGGATATCTTCGCACCCGGCTCCAGCATCACGGCCGCCTGGCATACCAGCAACAGTGCCACCAACACCATCAGTGGTACTTCCATGGCTGCCCCGCATGTGGCGGGTGTCGCGGCGCTTTATCTGGCAGAGAACCCGGGTGCCAGCCGCAGTCAGGTGGAGAATGCCATCCTGAACGGCGCCACACAGGGCCGTCTGAGCAGTATCGGATCTGGCTCGCCCAACCTGTTGCTGTACAGTCTCATCACCAGTGGTGATGGCGGTGGCGACGACGGTGGTGGTGATGACGGCGGCGATGATGGTGGCGACACCGGTGGTGAGCTCCAGAACGGCGTGGCCGTCAACAACCTCTCGGCCAGCACTGGCCAGGAATTGCACTTCACCATGTCGGTTCCGTCCAATGCCAGCAACCTGAGCTTCCAGATCAGCGGTGGCACCGGTGATGCAGACCTTTATGTGCGCTTTGGTGCACCGCCGACCACCAGTGACTGGGATTGTCGCCCCTACCGTTGGGGCAATGAGGAAACCTGCGAATTCAGCAACCCGCAGGCCGGCACCTGGTACGTGATGGTTCGTGCCTATGAGTCCTTCTCCGGTGTCAGTCTGGTGGGCAACCACGATGGCTCCGGCGACGACGGTGGCAGTGAGCCGGCCGCTTGCCCGGCCGGTTACGAAGAGTTCAACGGTGCCCTGAGCGGCGGTCGTGGCACCAGTACCTATGAGCCCAATGGTACGTACTATTACGCCACGGCCGGTGTCCACAACGGCATTCTGATTTCGCCGAATGATGCCATCTTCGACCTCTATCTCATGCGCTGGAATGGCCGTAGCTGGAGTGACGTGGCCTCGTCCCTGCCCAACAGCGGGACCGAAGCCGCCGAAATCAGCTACAGTGGCAACAGTGGCTACTATGTGTGGCGCCTGGAGATCTGGACTGGCTCCGGTGACTACACCTTCTGCATGGATACACCGTAATACCAGGCAGTTGGTTCACTGTCTGTTCCAGGCCGCACCCTTCGGGGTGCGGCTTTTTTGTTTGCCATCTTGCCGCAGCGCGAATCCGGAAGCTGTTCAGGGCATGCTAAAGTGTGCGTTGTCCGGAAACCTCTGATCAATCAATAGTGAGTCAGAATGCACGCCTTATCCATCCGAAATCTATCCAAGCAATACTCCAATGGCACCGTTGCGCTGCAAGGTATTGATCTGGACGTTGCGGAAGGGGATTTCTTTGCGCTGCTCGGCCCGAATGGTGCCGGGAAAACGACGGCCATCGGAATACTGACTTCTCTCGTGAACAAAACAGCGGGAAGCATTTCGGTTTTCGGTCATGACATGGATCGTGAGCTGGAGGCCGCCAAGGCATGCATCGGCGTCGTGCCCCAGGAAACCAACTTCAATCAGTTCGAGAAGGTGTTCGACATCGTTGTCAACCAGGCGGGCTACTATGGCATTCCGCGACGCCAGGCCGTGCCTCGAGCGGAGACCTATTTGCGTCAGCTTGATCTGTGGGAGAAGCGTGATCAGCCTTCGCGAAATCTGTCCGGTGGCATGAAAAGGCGTCTGATGATTGCAAGGGCCCTGGTGCATGAGCCCAGGTTGTTGATTCTGGATGAACCCACCGCCGGTGTGGATATCGAGATCCGCCGATCCATGTGGCGATTCCTGGAAGACATCAATGCCCGTGGTACCACCATCATTCTCACCACCCATTACCTGGAAGAGGCCGAGAACCTCTGCCGCAATATTGCCATCATCGATCACGGCAAGATCATTGAGAAAGCCAGCACCCGGCGTCTGCTGCACAAGTTGAGCACGGAAACCTTTCTGCTCAACCTGGATCGTCCCTTGCCCGAAGTGCCCGAGGTGGAAGGGTACGATCTACGGGCTGTTGATCCTGAGTGTCTCGAAGTGGAAATCCACCGCGACAAGGCCGTCAACGGTCTGTTTGAACAGTTGAGCGCGGCCGGTATTCAGGTCACCAGCATGCGCAACAAGGTCAATCGACTGGAGGAGCTGTTCGTGCGCATGGTCAATGAGGATCGTGATGGACGTCGGGAGGTAGCCGAATGAGCCGTACACGCGCCAACCTGGTCGGCCTTTACACCATCGTGCACAAGGAACTGAGCAGGGTCATCCGTATCTGGGTGCAGACACTGGTGCCGCCGGCCATCACCATGAGTCTCTATTTCGTGATCTTCGGCCAGTTGATCGGGCGGCGCGTGGGCGAGATGGGCGGAATCGATTTCATGGCCTACATTGCCCCGGGGCTGATCATCATGGCGATCATCCAGAACAGCTATGGCAATGTGGTGTCGTCATTCTTCGGAGCGAAATTTGCCCGCCACATCGAAGAAATGCTGGTCTCGCCCCTGCCCAATTCACTCATCCTCGCGGGCTATGTCATCGGCGGCATGGGACGGGGGCTGCTGGTGGGGGTTCTGGTGGCGGTCATCGCCTCGCTGTTCACGCCGCTCAGTATTCAGCACCCCTTCATCTTGCTGGCCGTGGTGCTCATGACCTCCGCGGCGTTTTCCCTTGCCGGGCTGATCAATGCCGTTTTCGCAAAGAAATTCGACGATATTTCCATCATCCCGACCTTCATTCTCACCCCACTCACCTATCTTGGTGGCGTCTTTTATACGGTGGATCTGCTTCCCGGTATCTGGCGGGAGCTGTCTCTGTTCAATCCGATCCTGTATATGGTGAACCTGTTCCGATACAGTATTCACGGCATTTCCGACGTGAGACTGGATGTGGCCTTTGTGCTGATCGCCGTGCTGTTGGTGGTGCTATACATCACGGCACTGTTCCTGCTGAAGCGGGGCGTGGGATTGCGTGCATGAGGAAGGCTGCAGCCGCAGGAATCCGGGAGCGCACGATGGTCGACTTTCATGGACAGGAAGGAGAAGGTGCTCATGAGCGGGGCTGAATCGCAGTTGCTGCTCATTCGCCAGGTTCCCGGCAAGGGTCTGGGTGCCCTGGAACCCCTGTTTCGCAACCTGGGCTACCGAATTGACCGCATGGACGCACCGGTAGACGATCTGGCCGGCGTGCCGGCACTGGCGGCCGATCTCGTGGTGATCATGGGCGGGCCGATGTGCGCGCTGGATGATCAGCGTTTCCCCTGGCTTCGTGAACAGCGCCGTCTGATTGAAGCCCGTCTCGAGGCGAATCGGCCCACCCTGGGTATCTGCCTCGGGGCCCAGTTGATTGCCCTGGCCCTGGGTGGACAGGTTCACCGGGACGGGGCCCGGGAACTGGGCTGGTCACCGATTCAATTGACTCCGCAAGGCCAGGCGTCCTGTCTGCGTTATCTGGAGTCCGTCCCCGTGCTGCACTGGCATCGGGATGCCATCGAATTGCCTTCCGGTGTGGACGGGGTGTCCGCGCCAGCGACCCCTGAGCGGCTGGCGTATACTGAAGCCTGTCCGGTTCAGGCCTTGTCCCTGGGTAATGCCCTGGGCCTGCAGTTCCACCCGGAGGTAGGGCCGCGACAGATGCCCCTGTGGCTGGCAAGCCACATCCATGAGCTGGATGCGCATCCCACCCAGTCCCTTGAGTCCATGCGCCTGGAAACCCGACGCTGCGCGAACTGGATGAACCAGCGTGCGGAATTCATGCTCCGGGAGTGGCTCGCCAGCGTGGCGGAGTGGCCCGTTTCCGGAGACAGGACGGACCCAGTCGTCCACCGTGGGGCGTCACCCCAATCCACCACGCCGCCACTCAAAGCAGAGCACGAACAATCGCCATCACCGCAGCAAGCGCGGAAACCGTGAGCAGTGCCGGTCGCAGCCAGCCCTGATCCAGAAACCGATTGACGCGGCCCGACAGCAGAAAACCGGCAGTGATCGCCGGGAACAGACTCAGGCCAAGCCACACTTCCACCCAACCGAACCGGCCGGCCCAGGCCAGGGCCAGCAGGGAAAAGACACCACCGGGCAGAAAGCAGGCGGAAAGCGTCCCGCGCAGGCGCTGGCCGTGCACCGTCTGGAAGGCCAGTGCGAGGGGTGGTCCGCCGATCGAGGTGCTGGTGGCCATGAAGCCGGCAGCGGTTCCGGCCGACAGCAACAGCCTGGGCCCCGGTAGAGGCAGTCGGATGCCGATGCTCAGGGCAACGCCCATCAGCACCAGGCTGCCGAAAAGCAGGCCGAGCGCCTCTTCCGAAATCACCCCGAGCAGGAGACCGGCGAGGCCGCTGCCCGCGGCCATTCCGGGCAGTACCCAGCCCACGTCGCGCGGCGCCACGGCGCGCCAGTCCCTGGCCAGGATCAGGGCGGGCAGGCTCATGCCGATGATGATTACCGGTGCCGGAACCAGTTGCGGGTGAATCAGAAACAGTAGCGGCGCCCCCAGCAGGGCGACCCCGAATCCGATACTGCCTTGAATGAGGGCGCCGACGAACACAATGAAGGAAGCCAACAGCCACTCGCTGCCGGAGAGGGGGAAGGCCACAGCATGTCTCCAATCCAGAAAGAAAGCGATGGTCGCTCGTGCGGGTGGATTCACGCAAGAGCGGTTTGCGCGAATGTTTTTATGTAAAACCAAAACAGTCAGGCAAATCAGGGAGTTGCTTGATGCCCGCCGCTGGCGCATCATAGGCCACCAGTTTCGTCGGGGGGCGGATGCATTCGGCTGACGGGAGTCACCATGTCAGAAAGGCATAACGATGATTGCCATCACATGGATCGTGATGCCTGCAGAATGTTCAGTCGTGGCCTTTTCCTAATGCTTACCGGTGTATGCCTCTCGGTGCTGGCACTGCTGTTCCTGCCGCACCTCAGTCAGGCCGGGAAGGTTTCGCTGGTGCTTGGTGGTGTCGGGCTGTCCCTGCTGCTGGTCGTCTGGCCCGTTCGCCAGGCGCATCACGTGAGCGAATCCGTGGCCGAAACCGAAATCCTCGGTGATTGATCACACGCAGCACGGTGATTCCACCCGGTGCCCGTTTCATTCAGCCCGGCACGGCCGGTCGGCGCCACGCCGCCAGTGCCATCGCGGCCAGTAACAGGCTCGCACCCATCCAGCCCAGCGTACCCAGCCGTTCACCGTGAAACAGCCAGGCGAGGATGTTGGCGGTCAGCGGTTCGGCCAGAATCAACAGTCCTGCTGTCCCGGATGCGACGCGTGGCAGGCCGCGATAGAACAGCACATAGGCCAGAGCCGTGGGCATGAGTGCAATCCATGCCATGGCCGCCCAGGTGGATCCGATATTGTCCGGCCAGCGTATGGCGGCAGGTCCGATCAGCAGCGCCAGAACCACGGCCGCCAGGGTCAGCGTCACCGCAGTGGTCCAGAGGGGGTCCAGCCTACCTGGTAGCGCCCGGCCGGCCAGTGTGAGACAGGCAAAGCACAGACTGGCGGCGAGCGCCATCGGCAGTCCCACCGCCAGACCCTCAGCCCCCGGCAGGGTGGGCGTGTCGCTGCCGCTCACGATCAGCACCATGCCGACCACCGCCGCCAGCAAGGCCGACGCCACGCGCAGCCCGATCGCTTCACCGTAGATCGGCCAGGCCAGTAGAGCGGTCAGGATCGGGATGGTGCAGATGGCCACCAGGGTGGCCACGGCGACACCCATGGCGGCAATGGCGGAAAAATAGCCGGCCTGGAAGCCGGCCAGGCACAGGCCCATGCTGACCAGCAGAATGAGCGGGCGACCCTGGCCAAGGCCGCGAACAGGGCCATTGAGGGTGGCAAGGATGAGCAGCAGTGGCGCGGCCAGCGCCATGCGCCAGAATCCGATTTCCAGGGCGGACAGGGATTCGGCCTCGTAAATCCAGCGTGCCGCCACCCCGGCGGTTCCCCACAGGGCAGCCGCCAGCAGAACCATCAGGGCGCCCGAGTGCTTGTGGTCAATCATCGTTTCGCAAAGTCCCTGGCATTCCGAGGCCCACAGCCGGGAACCTCCTGAACGGTTTTCGCCACTATACAAGGCGGAGGCGGACATTGGCCGGATCCCGTTCCCCGATCAGGAGCCAACGCGGCGAATCACCCACGAGGGGCGTTAACCATGGCACAGCCATTCACCACGCGTCTGCCCGAGTTCAGACGCTGGCCCGATGCCAGCGTTGCCGAGGGCGAGGCCGAGGATCTGGCGGATTTCCTGATGAAACACCGCCGTACACTGGTTCTGAGCGGTGCCGGCATCAGTGCGGCCTCGGGGATCCCCGCCTATCGGGATGGGGAGGGACGCTGGCAACACAGTCAGCCCATGCAATATCAGCATTTCATGGGCAGCGAACAAGCCCGGCGCCGTTACTGGGCCCGCAGCTATCTTGGTTGGCCGCGCATGCGCGCCGCCGAGCCCAATCCCGCTCATTTCGCCCTTGCGCGCCTGCAGGCCCTCGCTTACCTCACCGGGGTGGTGACACAGAATGTGGACGGACTGCATGAACGTGCGGGAACGGCCGATGTCATCGCACTGCACGGTCGTCTGTCCCGGGTTCATTGCCAGGATTGTGGTCATTATCGGCACCGTGAGGCGCATCAGCAGGCACTGGAAGCACTCAACCCGGACTGGCGGGCACGGGTTCGGCGAGTCAATCCGGATGGTGATGCCGAACTGGCGGACGGGGACTACGCCACATTCCATCCCGCCCCCTGTCCCGAGTGTGGCGGGCGCCTAAAGCCGGATGTGGTGATGTTCGGTGAAAACGTGCCGCCGCCGCGGGTGGAAGCCGTTCGCGCTGCGGTGAATCAGTGCGATGCCGTACTGGTGGTGGGGTCGTCGCTGGTGGTCTGGTCCGGGTATCGCATCGTGCGACAGGCCCATCAGGCGGGGCGCCCGGTGATTGCCATCAACCAGGGCCGCACCCGCGCCGATGATCTGTTGCATTTCAAGGTCGCCGAACCCTGCCAGGATGCCCTGCAGCGCTGTCTGGGCATTCTCACGGCTCGCTCACGCCCGGAAGTTCCTTTTCCCTGACCGCCTTCATCGTTTCCGACAACCGTTGCAGAGCACCTCGCTGCACTATACTTGTGGCAAGACTTCCTTTAACGAGGTGCAATGCTCCGTGTTACGTATCGTTTCATCGGCCCTTATCCTCGGCGCCTCGCTGCTGCTGACGGCCTGCTTCGAGCACAGTACACGGGCCTTCGAGCTCAGCTACACGCGGATGCTGGAATCCAGCCGCCCGCTCCCCTATCGGGAAGACAGCCCTTACGCCCACGTGCTTGGCCCGTGCATGATGATCCGCGACGCGGCTGAGAGCTGCACTCCCTCAAGGTTGCCACCACTGGGTTACCCGGACGGGCAGGTACCGGATGTGGACACCGTGATGCAGCGCGTTCTGGTGAGTCATGACTGGATGGGTGCCCACTTCGAAGCCTTTCTGGAGAGCATGCCGGAAGACATGCTTCATCTGCTGCGTTCCGTGACGGCCATCACCATCTCGGCGGATGTGCGGCCGGCCTATTATTCAGCCTGGCGCGGTGCGATCTTCATCGATCCCAACTATCTGTGGCTGACGCACGAGCA
Source organism: Natronospira bacteriovora (assembly GCF_030848495.1). Classification (NCBI taxonomy): domain Bacteria; kingdom Pseudomonadati; phylum Pseudomonadota; class Gammaproteobacteria; order Natronospirales; family Natronospiraceae; genus Natronospira; species Natronospira bacteriovora. Next base: position 170,290 of record NZ_JAVDDT010000006.1, on the reverse strand, counting down.
GCGTCAGCAGATCGATCTGAGTCCCGACTATCGCAGCGATTTCGGTGCCGATCTGCAATTCGTGTTTCCCTGGCGTTATGTTCGTGACAATGACTATGCCTTCGATTTCATTCCTGTCAGTGTCGAAGAGGTGAATCCTCGTGAGCTGGACGACATTCGCCTGTCTCTGGCAAGGCTCATGTATCACGAGCTGGCGCATGCGGTGGATTACCTGCGGCCTGGCCGCCTTTCCATCCCCCCTGACTTGCCCATCGCCTATTGGACGGCGCCCACGGTTTCCGATCACCTGAGCAGCCTGTATCCGCTGCTCTCCCAGACCATGCATCGACTGGCCGGGGTTCGTTACCTGGGTTGGGACAGCAATGCGGAAGAACGGGCCCTGTTGCCGGAGGATGTGGCGCCCCTGTTCGCTGATGATCGGGCCACGCATTTCTACAGCTACACCACCCAGCGGGAAGACCAGGCCATGCTGTTCGAGGCCATCATGAGCCTGTATCACTTCGACATGCCCATGGACGTGGCGATCACGGCTCGACCCGAGTCCGGCATGAGCAATGACGATCTGGTCGTTGTCTGGGGGCAGCGCAATCGTCTTGCCGAAACGTCCATCCGGCCGCGGGCGGAAAGCATCCTGGCTGTCATGCTGCCGGAATTCGATTTCAGCGAATGGCTGGACGACCTGCCCCCACCCGTTTCGCTGGTTCCGGGTGCGACCTGGCATGAAAACCTGGCCCCGGACACCTTGGCCCCGGACGCACTGCCGCGTGATTACCGGGATCACCTCCTCCATCACCATCCACAGGCCCATCCCCACTGAGGTGGACGCCATGCCGAGGCACAGGGAGGATCCAGTGAGCGAGCAGCGACAATTCCAACGCATGCCTGCGGACGCCGAGGCGGTGTTGGAAAGCGACCCGGTGGGCGCCAGGGGGCAGGTGGTGAACCTGTCACTGGCGGGTGCCGCCATCCGCCTGCGGCCAACGCCCAGACTGCAGGCCGGCGACCGCATGAGGTTGAGGGTCCTGCTTTCCGCGGAGGTACGTTTCCAGGGTGAGCTGGTGGTCACCTGGTGCAATGAAGACGCCGTCGGTGGCTATTGGGCGGCACTGGACAGCGAGGGGCTGTCTCATCTGCGGCGAATGCTGACCCTGAATACCGGCAATCCGGCTGCGGTGCAGGCCGAATTGCGTGAATTGATTCGTCACCGTCGCGGGCAGGCATCAAGCTGAGGCCTGTCCTTCAACGGAATCCTTATCGCTTTACAAAAAAGAGCGGCCCCGGTGGCCGCTCTTCTTGCGTTGCTGAAACCGCGTCTTCTCAAGACGACTTGACGGCCTGGGCGAAGCCGCTGGGCTTGATTGCCAGCACATCGCAGCCGAGATCATTGAGGATGGCTTCCGCGGTGCTGCCCATGATCAGACGGGTCAGCCCCTTGCGGGTCACCGTCCCCATTACCAGCAGATCCACTTCCTTGTCGCGGGTGAAATCAGGAATGGCCCGTCGGGCGGGCGCGTCTATGAAATGGCTGTGTTCGGCGTCGATGCCCGCTGCCTCGCTCAGCTCCCGGAGCGCGCGAGTATGGTGCTTGCTGATTTCCTCGCGCACCTTTTCAAACTGCAGCGATGGCCCCTCGATGGGCGATCCCGCGCCCAGTGGCTGGGTCTGGCAGGCGTGCACCGCATGCACGTCGGCGCCAAACCATCCGGCCACCGATTTCGCGGTGGCGAGAATGTCCTGATCCAGCTCTGCTGGCTTGCCCCGCTCATGGAAGGGGTCGACGGCGGCCGCCACGCGGGCAAGGCCATCCCGTCCGTCCGACTTGGTCAGCATCAACGGTACCGGACAGCGGCGAAGCAGGTGCCAGTCCAGCGGCGTGAACAGGGCACGGGACAGGAAGCTCTCGCTGTGGGAGTCCTTGATGACCAGATCAGCCTGCATTTCATCGATGCTCTTCAGCACGTGATCCGCCAGTGGATGACCGCCGCCCACATGCAGCGCCACCTCGCCGTCACTCTCCAGGCCATCCTTCATGCGGCCCAGCCAGGACTCGGTTTCCTGCCGCCAGAGATCGAGGGCTTCCCGGGTCAGGGCGTCGCCCAGTACGCCGGATTCCACGATGGTCTGATGATCCTCGAACACGGCCAGTGTGACCCTGGCACCAGTCCGGGCGGCGATGTCCACGGCACGACGGGCGGCCCGTGAGGCGCCCTGCCTGGGGGCATGCTCCGGGTCGAGGATGGCCAGGATATGCTTGATGTCCATTGTTCTGCTCCAATGTTGCGACTGCGCAAACGCCGAAGGGGGCAATCAGGGAATTCCCCGCTTTCCTGTTCCATAATAGGCCTTAATCACCGAAAGCGATTGATCTGTATCAAGGTACCCGCCGAGCGTCAACGCCGGGAGGGTGACGGGGTCAAGGCGGGGCGCGACTTGTCGCCATGGCAGCGGAATGTCACCCTGAGTCTTGTCCGACGCACCAACCGGAGGTTCATATGAAGAAGCTGCTCCTGATGTTCGTTCTCGTTCTCGCGCCAACGCTTGCCTGGGCACATACCTGTCCCGCCTATGTCGACATGATCGATGAGTCGCTGGCGATGGCGGAGGAAATGGGGCTGGATGAGCAGACCGTCGAAGAGATCGAGGCCCTTCGTGATCAGGGCAAGGCCTATCATGAGGCCGGCGATCACGATCAGGCCATTGCCGTGTTGGATCAGGCACTGGGCCTGATCGAGAGTGGCGGCCAGTGACGATCCCGCAACCTGGCATCGGCTCGCGAGTCGATGTCAGGTGCGTCCTTCCCCTTGTTCAATGATCGGCCGGGCGTATGAGCATGGATAACCCCTACAGGCAGGCAGAAGCCCGCCGACGCGGTCGAAGGGATTTCTATATCCACCTGGGCCTGTTTCTGCTCACGGTTCCGGCCGTGCTGTTGATGGACTGGCTGATCCAGAGTGACCGCATGCCTTCGCTCTGGCTGGCTCTGCTCTGGGCCATCGGCCTTGCCCTGCATGCCTTTTCCCTGCTGGAACCGTTGCGACGTCTTGCCCGCCTGCTGGATCGCCTGGGCGGTGCCTGACCCGCGTCCCGGTCATGCCCGATACCGTTCCTTCCCTTCCCGCCTTACGCCATGAGCCGCCAGCCCAGCCAGACGGCGCAAAAAGCACACAGAAAAACGATGCCGAGCAGGCTCAGCAGCCGCAGTCCGCGGCCCGGCCGTGCATGGACGGGCATGTGTTCACCGCAGACCAGGCGATAGTTCAGCCACGCCAGCACCGGGGCGGAGAGGAAGGACACGGTCGTGGCGAAGTCGATCAGGGTGGTGAGCCGCTTCCCGAAGAGGCTGATCAGACTCAGTGCGCCCACCCCCATCGCCAGGAAGAAGATCAGGTACAGCAGGCGACGGGAAGCTGCGCGAATCACCAGTGAAGGCCTCAGAAAACTACTGAGGGCGCTGAGCACTCGGGGGTAGGCATCACTCACGGCCAGGGTGGTGCTGAACATGACCACCAGTGCCGCCGCGAGAATCACCGGCACACTCCAGTCGCCGAGCACACTGCCGTAGAGCTGGGCAAACTGGCTGGAAAACTGCACGGCATTGTCGGAGAAGCGGCTGCCGCTGCCGAACATGACCACCGCGCCCAGAATCAGGAAGCCCACGGCCAGCAGGGTGGCGCCGATATAGCCGATCCGGAAATCCAGCAGGGCATGTGAAAGGCTGGGCTGATGGCCACTTTGCCGACGCCGTTCCAGAGTCCAGATGGAGTGCCAGGCGGCCACATCCAGTGGAATGGGCATCCAGCCCATCAGTGCCAGCAGGAAGCCAATGGCGGCCGCATTCCAGAGACTGGCCAGCGGGGGGGCAGCCACGGCGGCCTCCTGAGCTGCGGGGCTGGCCAGGGCCAGGGTGACCGCCACCAGTGTGATCAGGGCCAGGGCGGCCATGATCAGCTTCATGCTCAGATCCAGACCGCGGAAGCGGCCAAGCAGGAGAATCAGCCCGCAGGCCGCCAGCACCAGAGCCGCCCAGACCGTGGTGGAAAGCCCCGGCCCGAAGATGCGGGCAGCCAGGCCGGCCGTGACCAGAGTGACGCTGGCGAGAATGACGAACATGGTGCCAAAGGTGATCAGGGCGTACAGAGTGATCGCCCAGCGTCCCAGGCGGCGATAACCGTCCAGCAGGCTTTCCCCGGTGGCCGCCGCATAGCGTGGGCCGAATTCCAGGAAGGGAAACTTGAGCAGGCAGGTGAGCAGCACCAGCCCGATCAGCAGATAGCCATACTCAGCCCCGGCGCGGGTGGCCTGTACCAGATGAGAGACCCCGACGGCCGCCCCGGCCATGATCAGGCCCGGCCCCAGTGTTTTCAGAAAAGCATATTGCCCCGCCCGGCTTGATTCCACCATCTTTCTCCCCCATGTTGGTTCCGGTCAGCGTTGGCTCAGGTCAGCGCATCATGGCGCGAGGGCGTCGAATATGCCTGCCGGAAGCGCTCGCGGCAATGTTTTGCCCGCAGCGTGGTGGGAATGCGGAACGGCCGGCAAACGAAAATGGTCTATTGCGAAGATTCGGCACGCTTGACCGAATCGCATCGGGAGAATGCAAGCATGGCAGAGAGAACCGCAACCTTTGGTGCCGGATGTTTCTGGGGTGTCGAGGCCCGATTCCGGGAAATCGACGGCGTACTGGATACCCAGGTGGGTTATCTGGGAGGAGATTACCAGAATCCCAGCTATGAAGATGTGTGCAGCGGCCGCACCGGACACGCGGAGGTCGTTCAGATAGTCTATGATTCGGATAAGGTGAGCTATCCGGAACTGCTGGCGGTCTTCTGGGAGATGCACGACCCCACCAGCCTCAATCGGCAGGGGCCGGATGTGGGGACCCAGTATCGCTCCGCGATCTTCTACCACGATCCGGAGCAGCAGGCGGAGGCCGAGGCCTCTCGGGCGGCGCTGGACGCTTCGGGGCGGTATCCGCGCCCCATCGTGACCGAAATCACGGCCGCCTCCACATTCTATCGGGCAGAAGAGTATCATCAGCGTTATCTGGAGAAGAAAGGTCTGTCGAGTTGTGCCATCTGAAGCGGCAGTGTCGTTCGGACGTCGCTGCAATCGTGAATGATGGAGGGAGCAGGACAGTGAACACGGGCATGTCACCAGGGGGAGACCGCCGGTTCACGGTAGCCAGCAAGGCATTGGAGGGAGGCAGCGATGGCTGAACTGGAAAAGACCCCGCGGAACGGTGGCAACAGCGATCGTCGGGTTTTTGAACGCATTGATACCCAGCATCCGGTCAAGGTGCTGGATGCCCAGGGGCACGCTCATCCGGCCCTGGCATTGGACATCTCCCTGACCGGTCTGCAGATTCTGTGCAACATGGCGACGGCCGCGAAATTGTTGCCGGAGTCGGCGCTGGAAGGTCGTTTCCAGGGCGAGGAACTGCGGGTGCAGATGCAACTGCCCCTGAAGGACGGCCGTTATTCGGATGTGGATGCCCGTTGCCGCGTGGTGGCGGCCCGCCCGGATGACGATGACCGTTTCCGTATCGGCCTTCGTTACATCTGGTTCGAGAACTACACCTATGATGACCTTGAACGTTTCATCGACGACTGGCTGAGCTAGAAGGGCGGCCAGGGTGGCTGTGTCCGGAGTGAGCGGGTAATGAGCTGACGGGGTCCGTCCATCGTCCATTCTGAACCCGATACCCAGTCGGTGGTCAGAGATTTCCGATATTTCCATCAATCTGTGTTCCTGCCGTTGCTGATCATGGTCACGGCGTGGGGGCGCTGTGACATTAAACAAGCCAAAGAGGTGAACTCATGAAACGACACCTGATGGTGTTGCTGGCGGTGTCATTGCCGCTGGCGGCCTGTGACCAGGATGGTTCGCGGGATGGCGAAGGGGAGCAGACGGTCGAGCGCGGTCTGGGCGTGGATCTCGACAACATGGATCCCTCGGTGCGACCGCAGGATGACTTCTTCCGCTTCGTCAACGGCCGCTGGCTGGCCGAGACGGAAATCCCCTCGGATCGTGCCCGTTACGGGGCTTTCGATCAGCTCAGTGAGCAGGCCGAACGAGATTTGCGCGTGCTGGTGGAAGAAGTCTCCGAGGAGGAGAACGTCGAGGACGGCTCCGCCGCCCAGATGATCCGCGATTTCTATCGCAGCTACATGGACGAAGAGCGCCTGGAAAGCCTGGGCATGACCCCCATCGAAGGGTTGCTGGGCGATATTGCGGCCATTGAAGACCATGAGGCGCTGCGTGAACTGATGGCCGAACTGCCCTTCCGCGGTGTGGGGAATCCATTCAGTTTCTTTGTCCGTCAGGACGCACAGAATTCGGACCGCTACATCAGCTACCTGAATCAGTCCGGCCTGGGTCTCCCTGACCGGGATTACTATTTTGATGATGGCAATGCCGAGATCCGCGACGCCTACGTGGCCCATGTCACCGAAATGCTCGCTCTCGCCGGGCACGACGAACCGGCGGTCGCGGCCGCCAACATCATGCGTCTGGAAACCCGCCTGGCCGAGCATCACTGGACCCGGGTGCAGAACCGGGACCCGGTTGCCACCTATAATCTGAAGTCCCTCGACGATCTGCTCGAGCTGGCCCCCGCCTTTGACTGGTCCGCCTTCATCGCTGATCTTGGCGTGGATGCCGCCGAAGGCGTGGTGGTTCGTCAGCCGGATTACCTGACGGCGGTGGCGGAAATCATCCGGGACACCGATATCGATATCTGGCGGGATTACTTCCAGTGGCGGGCCCTGAGCAGTTACGCCTCCCTCCTGTCCAGTGACTTCTCCGACGCCAGCTTCGATTTCCGTGGCCGTGTCCTTCAGGGAACCGAAGAGCAGCGTCCGCGTTGGGAACGAGCCATCAGCGGTCTCAACAGCACCCTCGGATTCCAGCTGGGCAAGCTCTACGTGGAACGTCATTACGATGATCAAGCCAGTGCGCGCATGGCCGAGCTGGTGGACAATCTCATGGTGGCCTTCGAGGAAACGCTGCGGGATACACCCTGGATGAGCCCCGAGACCCGTGACGAGGCGCTGGACAAGCTGGCCAATTTCAATACCAAGATCGGATATCCGGACACATGGCGTGATTACGACGGCCTCGAGATTCGGGCCGGCGAGCTGGTGGGCAATTACAAGCGTTCGCGGGCCTTCGAGTACCAGCGCATGCTGAACCGCCTCGGCCAGGAAGTGGATCGTGATGAATGGTTCATGACGCCACAGACGGTGAACGCCTACTATTCCCCGTCCATGACGGAGATCGTCTTTCCGGCCGCCATCCTGCAGCCACCCTTTTTTGATGTGAATGCCGATGATGCTGTCAATTACGGGGCCATCGGGGCCGTCATTGGTCATGAAATCAGTCATGGCTTTGATGATTCCGGTCGCCGCGTGGATGGAGACGGCAACCTGCGGGACTGGTGGTCGGAGGACTCGGAAGCGGAATTCCAGCGCCGCGCCCAGGTGCTGGTTGAGCAGTTCAGTGCCGAGGAACCGATAGAAGGCCTCAACATCAATGGCCAGGCGACCCTGGGTGAGAACATTGCCGACCACGGCGGCCTTCGGGTGGCCTGGCGCGCCTATCAACTGTCCCTGGAAGGGCAGGAGGCACCGGTGATCGAAGGCTTCACCGGCGAGCAGCGATTCTTCCTTGGCTGGGGACAGATCTGGCGCATTCTGTTCCGTGAAGAGGCTCTGCGTCAGCACCTGCAGACCCGTCCCCATTCGCCGGGTGAATTCCGGGTGAACACCACGCTGCGCAATATTCCGGGATTCTATGAGGCCTTCGATGTACAGCCCGGTGACGCCATGTATCTGCCCAAGGATGAGCGGGCCGACATCTGGTGATCGGCGTCTGCCGTCACGCCGGCAAAAAAGAAACCGCCGCCCCGAAGGGCGGCGGTTTTTCAGTCCATGCCATGCAGCGAGCGTTGCGTTTCAATCCCGCCGATAGCGGGCCGTGACCCGATCCCGGGTGCCATCTTCAATGACCCGTTCAAGGCCTTCATTGAAGCGCTCGACAGTCTCCTCATCCACGCTTTCACGGCTGAACATCAGTCGGACTTCTGCGCTTTCCAGTACCTGGTCAAGTGCGACCACCTGGTCGCTGAGCCCCAGGCGACGCTGAATGGAAGCCGCCACGAAGGGATCTTCGATCAAGGCGTCGATATCGTGCTCAATGAGACGTAGCAGATTGAGGTCGCCGATTCGGGCGCTTACCAGCAACGCTTCGTATTGTGGATCCGCCATCAGGCGTTCGGCTTCTTCACCGTAAATGAAGCCTTCCGTGTAACCCACTCGGCGACGGTTCTCCAGCAGACTGGCCAGGCTGGCATCCGCAAACAGTTCCTGATCCTCGGCCCGCACCCACAGGGAAAAGGTTTCTTCCCGATAGGGCTGACTGAAATAGGCAAACTGCTGGCGGGCCTCGGTCAGTGTCGCTCCGGGTAGGAAATCCACATCACCCTCGCGCAGCCGCTGAAGCAGGGACACGAAATCGCCCTGTTCGAAGACGATGGCGCAACCGGCGTGATGGGCGGCGGCCTTGATCAGTTCCACGTCCAGGCCCGCCACGTCCCCGGCGGGCGTGAGGTACTGGTACGGTTCCCAGGGGTCCCAGCCCATCGTCAGCTGACAGTCCAATGTCTTCGGCGCATCCCCTGCACCCTCCACGTAATCTCCCTTCTGCTCGGCCTCCTCCGCACAGCCTGCCGTCAGCGCGGCCAGTAATGCGAGAAAGAGAAAGGACAGGGTTGTTCGAGTGCTCATGATGCTATCCCCCTTGCAAAAGGCCCGAAAGGAAGCTGCCCCCATGTGTCCGGAAATGTGTCCGGAAAGCGCAGCCCTCACTTCAAATGTAGCAGCTGCAGGATTTTCTGCCGCCCGACTCAGCCCCCGACTCAGCCCCCGACTCAGCCCTTGTCCAGGGCGATCACGGTAATTTCCTCCCGGTCGTGATAAAGGTGGCGGGCTCGCACGACCACCGTGGGGCGGCTTTCCGCCAGCTCTTCCCGCAGCTGGCGCAGAAGGTCACGTACCGTCGGCCAGGCCTGTTTCATGGGCAGTTTCAGATTGAAGACCGCATGCCGCGTCCAGCCTTCCACCAGCCACCGGCTCATGCGCTGGCCCACCCGGGCCGGCTTGTCCACGATGTCGCAAAGCAGCCAGTCCACCGCCCGTTCCGGGCGCCAGGTAAAGCCATCGGCCCGAACATGGGTCACCAGGCCGGATTCCATCAGCTCCGGCGCCATCGGCCCGTTATCAACGGCGGTCACGTGAATGTGCCGACGAACCATCTGCCAGGTCCATCCGCCCGGTGCAGCGCCCAGGTCCACTGCCCGCTGACCGGGCGAGAGCAGGGATCCCCGTTCTTCCTCCCCCATCAGGCGGCGGAAGGCTTCATCCAGCTTCAGGGTGGAACGGCTGGGTGCGGCACCGGGCATACGCAGGCGCATGACGCCACCGACCGGCTCGCGGTCATCCCTCGTGTGGCCGATGCTGACCCGCCGGCCATCGGGAAAGAACAGATGCAGGCAGGGCGCCCCGTTCCGCTCAAGTGTGATGCCCCGTGACCTCATTCCCTGACGCAGCGCCACCGACAGGGGTTTGATCAGGCGGCCAAGGGATTTGCCCTCATTGCTGTCCGGGTAACTGATCTGGAGTCCGTTGAAATCCCGTCCGGCGGGCAGTGCCTCAATGATTGCTGTGACGCGATCCGCGGTTGGCAACGCCTCCAGCCAGCGCCAGAGCGGAATGATCTGTCTCGGGAAGATCGCATCATCCGGCACCAGTGTGGCCAGATCCGGGCCGTTCTCCGGCATCGGATTGACCAGGCGCAGCCAGGCCTCGCCCCTGGCGGCCATGGCGTAGGCCGCGGGGACGCCCCGCAAGTGGAGGTATTCAGTGAGTTCGGCTGCACAGTTGCCTTCGTAGCCGGCACGGCAATGCACCAGCCAGCTGTCACAGGAAGGCAGGTCGGCAGCCTTGTCAGGCTTTGAGCCCATCTTGAGTTTCCTTTGCCTTTACTTCATTGTTCTGGAGTCTCGACAAACTGATGATATCCATCCCGATCGGCCATGAGGAGTGAACATGGCGCAGTCGCGCATGAAGAAAATGATCCAGGTGCTCATCGTTCTCCTGGCCCTGCTTGCACTGGCCTGGGTACTGCTGCGGATGCTGCCGCCGGGTTTTGATACCGATCTGACCCAGATTGGTGGCGGTGAGCGTGCGGTGGTTTTGGTGCATGACCACAATTTCGTCGAGAGCGTGGAATTGATGGAGGCACTGGATGGTGTGCGTCAGCGTCAACCCGAGGCCATGCTTTATTTGGTGGCCGATCTGAATACCCCCCGAGGCCAGCGCTTCGCCGACAACCATGATGTGGATGCCGTCACTTTGGTGCTGTTCGATGCCCGTGGTCGCACGGTGGCGGTTCGCAGTGGGCGGCTCAGTCGCGAGCAGATCGAAGACTGGTTGAACGAGCATCTGCCGCCCTACTGAAACGGCTGGCGTTCAGAATTGTTGTCCGAAGATCAGCAGGGTCGTGCCGCGGGGCTCGCGATTCAGGTAGCGAATGCTCATCCAGCCACCGGCACCCACATCCAGCCCCAGTTCCAGAAAGGCATGATCGTCCGATCGCCAGCCAAGACTGCGGCTGCGTGTCGTGTCGCCGTCCGAACGAAACTCCTCGCCACTGACGCGTTGCCGGGCCACCCCCAATGTCATGCCCATGGTTCCCGGCCACCATTCCACCCCCAGGCGGGCCGAGGATTCCCGCAGGCTCAGATCCAGTTCTCCGTCGCCCAGTGACCCACCCACTTCCGTCCAGATGTAGCTGCCCTCCCAGACCATCGCCAGCGGGGAGCGGGCCGGATGACGGCCGCCCAGGCTCAGGCCAAAGAGATGGCCGCCCACTCTGACCGTGTCTTCGCTGTCTTCCGAGCGCCAGCGCAGGGAAGGCAGACCGCCCAGCAGGCCGCCGTAGAGGCCGCCCCGCACGCTCTCGCGAAGATGCAGACTGGCGGACTCCAGGTTGAAGTCGCGTTGAGAACCCTCCACCAGGGGTAGCAGGCGCTCGCTTTGCAGGCGGGCCTCGTAACTGAGGCCGCTTTCCCGCGGCCCGTCAAGCCCGCTTGCCTCGACGGCACCGGCCAGAATCAGCCAGGGCAGCAACAGGAGCATATTCCGTCGCCTTGTGGCAGAGTGGGTGTTCATATGGGCCTCTGAGCGGGTCAACCCCGACCCGGTTCGGGCGTTAAACCGAAGTCGGGCCGGCGCGAAAATGCCCGGACCCTTTGGCTCCGGGTTCGGTCATTTCGTGATCAGCAGGCTAATATACCAGTTAAGATCGGGCTTCTGCGGGAAGCTCCGGGTCGGAAACGAGGGGGGCGCTTGAAACTCAACTGGGCCAACAAGGATCGCTTCATCGGATTCACTGTCACCCTGTTGGTGGCGTTGGCCGGTATTGGCGGTCTCTGGAAGGCGGTTGACGGTCCCATTTCCGAGTGGGGCATGCGCCTGGCGCCTGAACGGGCCGCCGGTGATCGCCTGATCCTGGTCGAGATTGATGACGATGCCCTTGGCGAGTATCCCGACTGGACCAGTCTGGCGGCCGCGGTGGGTGAAACGGTGTCGCGGGTACGTCGAGCGGATGCGGCCGTGACCGCTCTGGTATTGCCTTCGGACTGGGGTCTCGCCGGGCCGGTGGCGGATGCCGTGCTCGCCTCCCGCATGGATGGGCTCGGCCCGGTGTTGCTTGGTCTGCCCTATCGGAGCTGGGCCCCGGAGGCTCGCGCACAGGCCCTGGATGGGGGTTGGCTGCCGGATTATCTGCAGGCCAGCATGATTCCCGCCTCCATCGAACCGTCCTTCGGGCGTACGCTGCAGCGCCGCATGACGGCTGCCCCGCCGATTCCGGAAGGGCGTCTGCTGCCGGCTTTCCCCGGTCTCGCCGATGAGGTCAACGGCGTTGGCTTTCTGCCACCACCGGCTGATCGCCGCGCCATCCGGGAGCCGGCGGCGCTGCTTCGCAGCGATGGTCGCTATCTTCCGGCCCTGTCCCTGCATGTGGCGGCCCATCTGGTGGGTGTCACCACCAGCGACATTCGCGTGAATGATCCCTCGGGGATTTCCCTGGGCCCGGGGGTGCGTCTGCCGACGGACAGCGCCTATCGCTTTCAGCCCCACTTCTACAGTGACAGTCGTGACCTGGGCATCCGGCGCGTCTCCATGGGTGCCCTGCTGGAAGGGCGGGTCAGCGACGCGGATCTTGCCGGTCGCGCGGTACTGATCGGAACCACGTCGGGACAGTGGGCGGATGCATTGCCGACCCCCCTGGGCGAACGCATGAGTCCGGTGGAGGTCGTCGCACATCACAGCACCGCCCTGATCCGGGGTGACCTGTATTCGGCACCGGAATGGCTGGCTGTGCTGCCCTGGGCCCTGTTGCTGGTGGTGGGCCTCTATCTGGCCTATCTGCTGCCACGACTGAGCCTGGCCACGTCCATTGCCGTTACCCTGCTGTTCGCGGTGTTGCTGTTCAACATCCAGCTGGTCATGCCCATGGCGCGCATGATTCGACTGGATCTGGCCATGCCCGTAGTGGCCCTGCTGGGCGGGCATGCCCTGCTGGGCTTGAAGCAGTATCTTGCCGATCGGCGGCATGTGTTTCTTGCCGAGCTGTCTGATGCCAACCGGCAGCTGGGTGAAGCCTGGCAGGCCCAGGGCAAGCTGGATGCCGCCTTCGAGCGCTTCAAGCGCTGTCAGCCCGGCCCTCGCCTGCTGGATCAGCTCTACGACCTGGCGCTGGACTTCGAACGCCGGCGACAGTTCGCAAAGGCGCAGTCCGTGCTCAAGCACATCGCCCGGGAAGCGCCCGGATTCGCCGATGTGGATGCACGCATCCGCAAGCTGGCCGTACTGGAAAGCAAGATGGCCCTTGGCAGCGGTCGTGGTGCGGTACGCAGCCTGGTGCTCACCGAAGACGGCATGCAGAAGCCCATGCTGGGCCGCTACGAAATTGAAAAGGAGATAGGCCGGGGTGCCATGGGGGTGGTCTATCTGGGCCGGGATCCGCGCATCGGCCGCACGGTGGCCGTCAAGACCGTGGCGCTTTCCGAGGAATTCGAAGGCGAACAACTCGAGCAGGTCACCGCGCGGTTCTTCCGTGAAGCGGAAACCGCCGGGCGCCTCAATCACCCCAGCATCGTCACCATCTATGATGTGGGTGAGGAATCCGATCTCGCCTACATCGCCATGGACTATCTGGATGGCAGCAGCCTCCAGCGTTACACCCGCCCCGGCAAGCTATTGCCGGTGCCGACGGTGTTCGACATCGTGGCTCAGGTGGCGGACGCCCTGGATTATGCCCATGGCCACAATGTGGTTCATCGTGACGTGAAGCCCGGCAACATGATCTATGATCGCCGCACCCGGCGTATCAAGGTCACGGATTTCGGCGTGGCCTGCCTCACGGATGCCAGCAAGACGAAGACCGGCACCATTCTCGGCACCCCGTCCTACATGTCGCCGGAACAGGTGCTCGGCCGCAAGGTGGATGGCCGTTCGGATCTCTTTTCCCTTGGGGTGACGTTTTTCCAGATGCTGCGGGGCGAGCTGCCCTTTGATGGCCAGCCACTGGCGACCCTGATGTACAAGATTGCCAACGACCGCCATCCTGACGTGGGCCATCTGCGCCTGGATTTGCCGCCCTGTGTGGGCCAGGTCATGGACAAGGCCCTGGCCAAGAAGCCGGAAGACCGTTTCCAGCGCGGTTCGGAAATGGCTCAGGCCATCCGCCAGTGTCGCAAGCAGGTGGTCGCCCTGGCCAAGCGTAACGCCGAGAACAACAATCCCATTGCCGCATCCCGTGGAAGAGCCTGATGGCCTGCACTGGCGGCTAACGCCGCATGCCGCTTTCCTCGGTTTTCAGGCGTGTAAAATAATGTCGTGCGGCGGCCAGCACCTTCGGTGAAAGCATCAGCGTTGCCGTCATGGTGGGGATGGCCATCAGGGCATACGCGCTGTCGATGAGGCCGAAGACGGCCTCCAGGGAAACCACCGCGCCGACCACAATCAGCAGGGTGTAGAAATATTTGTACCAGTGCTGGCGTTCGGCGCCGATGAGAAAGCCCAGGCACTTGGCGCCGTAGTACCAGAAGGTGAACATGGTGCTGGAGGCAAAGATCAGCACCACGAAAGCGATTACCCAGGCCCCCAGCTCGCCGGGTAGCACATCGCCAAATGCCATGGCGGTCATGCTCACCCCGCCCAGATCCTCCTGCTGCCAGACACCGGTGACCAGGATCACCAGGGCGGTGCAGGTGCAGACGATCAGGGTGTCGATCACCGGCCCCATCATCGCCACCAGCCCTTCGCGCACCGGTTCCTTGGTTTTTGCCGCCCCATGGGCCATCACCTCGGTGCCGATCCCGGCCTCGTTGGAGAAGGCCCCGCGCATGACCCCGATGGTGATCATGCCCAGGACCCCGCCGCCGATGGACTCGGCGGTGAAGGCATCGCGAACGATGAACAGCAGGTGGCCGGGCAGATCGGCCACATGGGCGGCCAGCACCCCGGCGGTCATGAGCAGATACACCGCCACCATGCTCGGCACCAGGCGGGCGGCCACATAACCGACACGCTTGATGCCGCCAAAAATGACCGCAGCCACGATACCGGCCATCAGCAGCCCGAAGATCAGATCGAAAGTGAAGTGATTGTCAGGGTCCACCAGCTCCGCCGGCACGAAGATCACATCCCGCACGACCTGGGTGAGCTGATTGATCTGCACGATGGGCAGGGTGCCGAACAGGCCAACGACACAGAAAAAGACGGCCAGCCAGCGCCAGCGTTCACCCAGGCCTTCCCGGATGATGTACATGGGCCCGCCCTGGAGCTGGCCGATGCTGTCCCGGCCCCGGTACATGATCGACAGGGTGCAGGTGAAGAACTTGGTCGCCACGCCCACCACGGCGGTCACCCACATCCAGAAGACCGCACCTGGCCCGCCCATGCCGATGGCCACCGCCACCCCGGCGATATTGCCCAGCCCCAGGGTCCCGGAGAGTGCCGCCGACAGGGCCTGGGCATGGGTGATGTCCCCGGGGTCGTCGGGATCATCATATTTGCCCCGCAGAATGGCGATGGCGTGGCCGAAATAGCGGTAGGGGCCCATGCGGCTGTAGATCAGAAAGTACAGGCCCCCGCCCACCACCAGAATGATCAGCGGCGGCCCCCAAAGAAAGCCGGACAGGGCCTGAAAGGCCTCGCCGATGGTCTCCATGCTCTCGCTCCCCGGGCTGTGCGAACGTCACAGAGCCTAGCATTCCCCGTGCTCGGCTCGAAATCTGGGGCCTCGGGGGGCCTCACGTGGGGGATGGCAGCGTTGGACCGGCTGTTCCAAGCTGGATAGAACCAAAAACTCTGTACCTTCCGAAGGGGAGCGGGTCATGGAAAAGCTCTATCCTGAGAATCTGCTGCGTCTGCTCGCAGCGCTCATTTTGTCACTGGCCGTGGCGGTGATCCTGCCGGCCTGCGGGGGCTCGTCCAGCAGCGACGATTCCGATGCGGGGGAGAACGGCGACGATGACGACAACGGCGACGACAATGGTGATGACGACGACGATGACGACGGTTTCGCTGTCGGCGGCAATCTCAGCGGTCTTTCGGGTGGCACCCTGGAGCTGCTGCTCAACGACGATGATCTTCTGGCGCTGAGCGACAATGGCGCCTTCAGCTTTGAAACCACCCTGGACGATGGCGACAGCTATGAGGTCACCGTCGACAGCCATCCGGATGGCCAGCAGTGCCAGATCGACAATGCCAGTGGCGTCATTGATGGCGAGGATGTGGATGACGTCGAGGTGAGCTGCAGCGCCGAAGCCGTCGCCCATGCCTGGGCCGAGCCCCGCAATCAGGCAGTCGAAGTCGATTGGGATGCGGCGGGTGGCGCCAGCTACAGCCTGGTGTGGTCCACCGACCCCGACATGGACCCGGAAAACTATTCCGCCCACGATGGCAGTGGCAGCGCCAGTGACATCGAGCCCCCCTACCGGGTGGAAGAGCTGGACAACGACCAGCGCTATTACTTTGCCCTGGAGGAAGACGGTGCCGGCTTCGGGCCCGTGTTCGGCAGCCGCCCCATGGCGCCGGTGACCGATATGTGGGCCCGGGCCGTGATGTTTGATCAGGATGACAACCTCTTCTTCGGCGGGTCAATGACCGCTGGTGCCCGCATGAGCGGGGGCTTTGTGGCGCTGGAGCGGGAACACTACACGCCCCTGCCCACTGCCAAGGTGGGCGGTCGGGTTCGTGCCATGGTAAGCGATGGTGAAGATGGCTATTTCCTCGCCGGTGACTTTGATTACATCGACGGAGAGGAAAGGCAGATGCTTGCCAGGGTTGACGAAGATGGTCGCCTGGACAGTGATTGGCAAGTAGATATAGATGGTTGGATGGTCAGCGAATTGCTGTTTCACGATGATCGGCTCTATGTTCGCGGTAGTTTCACCGCAATCAACGGAGCCAACGTCGATGGGATCGCCAAGCTCAACAGGCAAGGGGATGTACTGGCGTGGGAGCTAGACCATGATGCGAGCATTAACCGGATGACTATGCACGACGGCGAGATCTACGCCGTCACGACGCTGGAAATGACTGCCGGCGACGAGGAGGAAGGGGTTGCCCGCTTCGCCGATGACGGCAGCTTCCTGGGCTGGGTCGCACAGATCGATCCTGATGAGACTATCTCCCACATGACGGTTGCCGAGGATGGTGCTGTCTACATGGCAGGCAATTTTACCGAGGTTGATGGTGAGCCCAGGGATGGTTTTGCCAGGATCGATGAAAATGGTGACTTGTCGGCGCTGATGATTGACCATGGCTTCAATTGGGTCGGCGCTCTTCTCGTCACCGATGATGCCATCTATCTTGGGGAGTCGCCCTTTCCATCCCTATCCACGCCTCTGAAAGCTTTTGATCGCGACACCGGTGATGAGCTGAACTGGCCCGAGGCGCAGCCCAACTATGGCAACCTCGGCTGGTCCGTCGGGGTGTCTAACATTCAGGAAATCGATGGCAACATCCTGGTTACCGGGCTGTTTCGCTACATCGGTGGCGAACGGCAGAAAAACTATGCTCTCTTCTCGCCGGAGGGAACACTGCTTGATGGGCCGGAGTTGCGTCTGCCCCGGGGTGCGAGCCGGGTGATTGTCGAGGACGACCGCCTGCTTTTCGCGACCACGGGCACGGTCTGGGATCTGCAGGATCCCCGTGGCATTGGCACACTGGATATGGCCGGTGAGTTTCGCGACTGGGGGCCTGGCATGGGTTCCACGGTCACAGCCTTTGCGGAGACTCATGACTATATCTATGTGGGTAGCCTGGGCGAGCGCACGGCTGAAGGGATTCGAGTCGATGGGGTGGCCCGTTTTGATCGGCTTACCGGGGCCTTTGATCTGGGTTGGCAGCCTGATCTGGAGCTGGAGGATGGCAGCTCCCTCCCCAACCCCCGGGTTACGCGGCTACACGCCCTGGGCGATGCCATCGTCATGGGTGGCAGTTTCGCCGAGGTCAATGGCACCAACCGCAATGGTTTTGTCGCCCTGGATGCCGGCGGCAACGTGCTGGCGGACTTTCCTGATCCTGAGGGTGGCAGTATCGGGACCATGGATGGCTCCGATGATGTGCTCTATGTGGGTGGTGATTTTGACACCCTGGACGGGCAGTCCCGCGATTATATCGCCGCCATCGACGCCGATGGCAATGTCACCTCCTGGTCACCGGAGCTCGACGGATCAGTGAGGCATATCAGCTACCACGACGGCATAATTTACGTGGCCGGCAATTTCGACACCGCCAATAGTACCCCCCGTGACGGTTTTGCAGCCTTCAACACCGATGGTGTACTTCAGCCGTGGAATCCGTCTTCGGATCTAGATGCCCAGTTCGGTCTTGGTGCCACCTCGCTGGGTGTATTCATCGCTGGCGACTTCCTGGAAGTGGATGGCCAGGAGCGTGACGGGATTGCTTTGGTGGATAAGGACTCGGGTGCAGTGAATGAGGATTTTGAGCTCCTTGCTGGCCCGGGTGCCAACCTTGTCCCCGTGGCTGATGTCGCCGAACGGAGTGATGGTGTCGTTTGTATGGTGGTTTCCAACTGGGTAGGCCAAACTGCCGACTATTATGATGGGCAGACTCGGCAGGGCCTGATCTGTATCGATCAGGACCTGTCCCTTTACTGGTAAACCGCTATTTGGCGTGAGCTGTACGAAGAGGGGCACCCAAGGGTGCCCCTTTTTTTGGTTCATCGCGGAAAAGCGGGGAGGGACGAGCGGTTTTGGGGGCGGCGGGTTGGCGGGCACGCCCCCGCCAACCCGCCGAATCACCGCTCTGGAAAGGGTCTTGGTGGCCCTGACCAGAACCGTGGGAAACAGGGATGTTTCCCTCGAGCCTACAAGGACGTATTCACGGCGTGTTCTGGGCAGGGCCACCAAGACCCGCCCCGGCAACCTCGCCCGAATTTCCTCCCCGCTTTTCCGCGAAGAGCCCTTTTCTTCCTTGCAGCGATGTTTTCGGATGGATGGTATGGTTTGGCACTTTCCCGCCATGTTTGACGGAGCCCCTGAAAGTGATCGATCTCAGAAGTGACACCGTGACCCGGCCCACCGCGGCCATGCGCGACGCGATGATGGCCGCCGAGGTGGGTGACGATGTGTACGGGGAAGATCCCACCGTGAACCGCCTGGAGGCGTTGGCGGCGGAACGACTGGGCCTGGAGGCCGGCCTGTTCCTGCCCTCCGGCACCCAGAGCAATCTGGCCGGCCTGCTCGCTCACTGCCAGCGCGGGGACGAATACATCGTCGGCCACAACGCCCACACCTATCAGTATGAAGGCGGTGGTGCCGCGGTGCTGGGTGGCATTCAGCCGCAGCCCCTGCCCCTGGACGATCGCGGTTGCATGGATCCCGCGGCCGTGGTGGCGGCCATCAAGCCGGATGATGCCCATTTCGCTCGAACACGCCTGTTGTGCCTGGAAAACACCTGGTGGGGGCGACCCCTGCCCATGGACTATCTCGATCGCATGCAGGCGCTGGCCCGCGATCATGGCCTGGCCTTTCACCTGGACGGTGCCCGTGTGTTCAATGCCGCGGTCAGCCATGGTGTGCCGGTGGCCGACATCACGGCTCGTTTCGACTCGGTGTCCTTCTGCCTGTCCAAGGGCCTGGGCGCACCGGTGGGCTCGGTGCTCTGCGGCAGCACTTCCTTGATTCATGAGGCCCGTCGATGGCGCAAGGTTCTGGGCGGCGGCATGCGCCAGGCCGGCATCCTGGCGGCGGCCGGCATTCATGCCCTGGAGCACCATGTGGATCGCCTCGCCGATGATCATCGCCGGGCCGCCTGGCTGGCGGATGAACTGGAGGCCACCGGGAAGCTGGCGGTGGATCGCAGCGGCAGCAACATCCTCATGGTGCGGCCATCGGGTATGGCGGGTGAGGCGCTGGCGGCAAGGCTGCAGGATCAGGGGGTACGGGTGAACCCGGGGCCAACCCTGCGCCTTGTCACCCACCTGGATATTGATGACGCCGCCATCGAGCAGACCGTGGCCGCCTTCGGAAAGAGCCTGGCGGCATGACAGCCTCCATCCGGGTTACCGACGCCAGCCGCCTCTTCTGCGTGGGCCGCAACTATGCCGACCACGCCCGTGAAATGGGGGCGGAGCGCCCCGCGCAGCCGGTCTTCTTTCACAAGCCGGGCAGCGTCCGCCAGGCGCCGGGAACGGCCAGGCTGCCCTTCCACCTGGGGCGGCTGGATTTCGAGGGTGAGCTGGCGCTGTTGCTCAGCGGTGAAACGGAGCGGCCCATTGCCGGGTTGGGCCTGGCCGTGGATCTCACCCTGCGCGACGAACAGAGCCGACTCAAGGCAGAGCGCCTGCCCTGGGACGTGGCCAAGGCCTTCGACGGCAGCGCCCTGCTGGGTGATTTTCATGAATGGCATGGTCTGCCGGGGCAATTGCCGCCCGATCTCGGCCTGGAAACCTGGCTCAATGGGGAATGCCGTCAGCGGGGCACGCTGGTCGATATGCTGTTCAGCCCTGCCGACCTGCTGCCGGCCCTGTCACGTTATTGGCGCCCGCGTGCCGGTGATGTGGTCCTCACCGGTACACCGGCGGGGGTAGGCCCGCTGGCGCCCGGAGATGTGCTAGAAATGAAGTGGCGGGGGCTGAATGCACCCGAACAGGAACCCCGGTGGCGAATGGAGGCCATGCAATGAACTCAATGAAGGGGCTGGGCGGCTTGGTCGCCTGGCTGATGATCTGCTTCTCGGCTTCCCTGTTCGGCATCCTGTTTCCGCCGGGGGAATGGTACGCCGCCCTCGACAAGCCGGCCTGGAATCCGCCCGACTGGGTCTTCGGCCCGGTCTGGACCCTGCTGTACGCCATGATGGCCGTGGCCGCCTGGCGGGTCTGGTGGCGCCGGGGGTTGTCGGCGGCCCGGCTCGCCCTTGCGGTCTTTCTGTTCCAGCTGGTTCTCAATGCCCTGTGGTCGGCCATCTTCTTTGGTCTGCAGATGCCGGGGGCGGCCTTTCTGCACATTCTCATCCTGCTGGCCGCCATCACCCTTACCATGGTGCTGTTCCGGCGCGAGGACCCCATGTCCGTCTGGCTGCTGCTGCCCTACTGGCTGTGGGTCGCCTTCGCTTCCGTGCTCAATTTCACCCTGTGGTGGATGAATTGAAGCCGGCCCACGCGCCGCTTCGCAAGTCATCGGAGGGGAGGTAATCCACGTGCCAAGAAGGGATATCGAATTTGCCCCCAAGGACCAGCCCCTGCGGGATGATGTCAGCGAGCTGGGTGCCCTGGTCGGTGCCATGCTGCGGGAGCAGGGTGGCGTCGACCTCTACCGGCGGGTTGAAGAGGCCCGGCGCAATGCCATCCGCCGCCGGGAGGGGCACCGCATCGCCGCCGAACAGCTGTCCGAATCCGTGCAGGGCCTGTCCGCGGACAATGCCGCTGCCCTGATCCGGGCCTTTTCCACCTATTTTCAGGCGGTTAACCTGGCCGAGCGCGTCCATCGCATCCGTCGTCGTCGCGACTATGAACGGGACGATATTCCCCAGCCTGACAGCCTGCGCGACAGCCTGGAGCGCCTGCATGCCGATGGCGTCAGCCGGGAAGCCGTGATCGAGGCCCTGGATCGGGTACAGTTCGTGCCGGTGTTCACCGCGCATCCCACCGAGTCCATGCGCCGTTCCCTGCTGGAAAAGCAGCAGCGCATGGCCCGTCTGCTGGTCAGCCGCATGGATCCGGATCTGACCCCGCGGGAGGACCGGGCGGCGAAGGAACGCATTCGCATGGAAATCACCGCGGCCTGGCAGACGGAAGAGCATCCCAGTCAGCGCCCGAGCGTGGCCGATGAAATGGAGCATGTGCTGTTCTATTTCACGGACGTGCTGTACCGGGTCATTCCGCCCTTCTATGAAGCCATGGAAGAGGCCCTGCGAGCCGTCTGGCCGGAAGCGGAACTGCCCGAGCGTTTGCCGCCGCTGGTTCGCTTCGGATCCTGGGTGGGTGGCGACATGGACGGCAACCCCAACGTCAATGCCGACACCATCCGCGAGACCCTGGCCGAGCATCGGCGCCTGGTCATTCGCAGTTATCTGGGCGAGCTCAACGAACTCTACCGCCGTCTCAGCCAGGGCCTGTCACGCGTGCCGGCCAGCGACGCCCTGCTTCAGCGACTGGAGGCCTACCGTCAGGCCTGGCCGGAGCCGTTGGAGGATATGCCGCGCCGCCATCTCGACATGCCCTATCGCCTGATGATCCGCTTCATGCAGCACCGCCTGCAGGCCGCCCTGAATGACGCGGCGGCGGCCTATGAACGCCCGGGTGATTTCGTCGATGACATTGTGCTCATGGCCGACAGCCTGCGGGAGAACCTGGGCGAGCATGCCGGCCTGTTCTCGGTCCGTCGCCTGTATCGGCGTGCCGCCACCTTCGGTTTCCACATGGCGGCCCTGGACGTCCGCCAGGACTCCGCCGTGCACCGTCAGGCCATTGCCGACTGGTTGAACGATCCCGCCTGGCTCGAGCTGGCCCCGGAAGAGCGCGCCGGGCGCATGCGGGAATGGCTGGCCGCTGACAGCCTGCCGGAGGCGGCGGGTGATTCCGACGTGCTCGCCAGCACCCTGGCCGTGTTCGAAGCCATCGCCGAATGTCGCCGGCGCTTCGGGGATGCGGCCATCGGCACCTACATCATCAGCATGGCCCAGGGCCCCGAAGACCTGTTGGCCGTGCTCCTGCTGGCCCGGATTGCCGGCCTGGCGGACGAGGCGGGCCAGGTTGCGCTGGATATCGTGCCGCTGCTGGAAACCGTGCCGGATCTCCAGCGCGGCCCGGAGATCCTGGATGAAGTGCTGGCGGATCCGGTCTATGCCGGACATATCGCCGCCCGGGGTCAGGCCCAGGAAGTGATGGTGGGCTATTCCGACAGCAACAAGGAGTCCGGTATCGCCGCCTCCCGCTGGGCGGTGCAGCAGGCCCAGTCCCGGATCGTGGCGGCGGCGGAACGCCACCGCGTGGAGCCGCGCATCTTTCACGGCCGGGGCGGCAGCACCAGCCGGGGCGGCGGCAAGGTGCCCCAGGCCGTCATGGCCGCCCCGGCGGGCAGCGTGCGTGGCCGCCTGCGGGTGACCGAACAGGGCGAGGTCATCAGCGCCAAATACGGTCTTCGCTCCATCGCCATGCGCAGTCTGGAGCAGAGCGTGGGCGCGGTGCTGCGTGCCAGCATGCCGGGCCAGGCCACTGTCCCCGGCGAGCGCTGGTGCGCCATCATGGAAACCATCGCCGACGCCAGTCGTGCTGCCTTCAGGGGCCTGGTGTACGAGCGGGAAGGCTTCGAGGCATTCTTCCGCCAGGCCACGCCCATCGATGTCATCCAGCGCATGTCCATGGGTTCGAGACCGGCCAGTCGCCGCAAGGGCCAGGGTATCGAGGATCTGCGCGCCATCCCCTGGGTGTTTGCCTGGACCCAGTCACGGGCCTTGCTGCCGGGCTGGTACGGGCTGGGCGCCGGCCTTCGCGCGGCCGAGGAGAAATACGGTGGCGAGGCCCTGGCCGAGGCCGCCCGGGAGTGGCCCTTCCTGCGTGGCCTGCTGTCGGATGTGGAAATGGTGCTGGCCAAGTCCGACATGGCCATCGCCAGCCGCTACATGAGCCTGGTGGATGACTCTCACCAGGCCATCTTCGACCATATTCGCGAGGCCCATGACAGCACGGTGCAGCAACTGCTGGCCGTCAAGGGGGAAGATGAACTGCTGTCGGACGATCCGGTCCTGGCCCGTGCCATTCGCCTGCGCAATCCCTATGTGGACCCCATGAGCCTTCTGCAGGTGGATCTGCTGTCACGTTGGCGTGCCGGTGATCGTCGCGATGACGCCTTGCTCAATGCCCTGATCGCCTCCGTCAATGGCATTGCACAGGGCCTGCAGAATACCGGGTGACGCTCGGCACCGGAACGGGATAAGCTGTGACCATTGTTTGATGAAACGACGGTTGAACCAAGAGGGGACGGGATGATGCGTGCAGTAACCATGATCGCCTGGATTGGCATGACGGTGTTGATGACGGCTTGTGCCGGCAACAACGCCACCGAGGAGGACAATGTGAATGGCAATATTGAATTCAGTCAGCTGGCCCAGGGCAACAGCAGTGATGTAAAGGCCGAGCGCATGACCGTGGTTCGGGATCAGCAGGCACTGGACCGGATTTGGTCCGAGGTTCGCCATGGTCGTGAACGTCCGGCGGTCGATCTGGAGTCGGAGATGGTGCTGGCCATTTTCATGGGAGAGCGACGCACCGGCGGCTATCAGGTGCGTGTCCAGGAAGTGGTACGCGAGGGAGAGGGCTTTCGTGTCCATGTTCGCATGACGGCGCCGGGGCCCAACTGCATGACCACCCAGGCCTTCACCCAGCCCTGGCAGCTCATCAGCCTGCCGCGAGTGGACGGGCCGGTGGAGTTCGACGTGGAACAGCGTGAGGTGGACTGCTGACCACCCCTGCATCCGGGTGGAAAGACAACATGGAAGGCAGCGCCCGGTTCGTGACCGTGCCTGCTTGACGAGATCCCAGCTCCCTTCCCGCTGCTGGCGGCCCGCGTTCACCGCGAAGGGATCAGAGGTTCCCAAGGAGACTTGCCAGGTATGTCACAGCCGAATCGCTGTCAGGGCTGCGAAGTGGTGTCCATGCCCCCGCAGTCAGCCGGTACCCTGCACATCGCACCGGCCGTTCCCCACACCCGCAGGAAAATCACCGACGCCGCACGCGCCCTGTCCATGCCCTGTCACGAGGAGATGACGGGTATCGTCGGTGTGGAACTGTCCGACGGTCATCTGGACAAGCTGCTCGCCGCCCTTCTCAATCGCCTGAGCGAGCCCGAACGGGCTCAGTCCAATGCCCTGTTTCTCAATCAGGGTGAGGAGCTGACCATGGCCGGACTCATGCAGTCGGGACCACTGGAGCGACTCACCAGCCGTGCAGAAAGCCGATGGCTGGTGGAGCTGATGGAACAGGATCGGCTCTTCGCCCATTTTCATCCCATCGTCACCATGGCCTCTCCTCACGAGGTGCATGCCCACGAATGCCTGCTGCGCGGACAGGATGAGCAGGGAAGGGTGATCCCGCCCTTCGATATCTTCTCGGCCGCCCGTCGTGCCGACCTGCTCTTTCACCTCGACAGGGCGGCCCGACTGACGGCGATCCGGGACGCGGTCAGACATGGCCTTTCGTCCCGCATCTTCATCAATTTCAATCCCACGGCCATCTACGATCCCGCCTTCTGTCTTCAGACCACCGTGCGCGCCACCCAGGATGCCGGCATTGCGCCGGATCGTCTGGTCTTCGAAGTCATTGAAAGCGACCAGGTGGAAGACAGCAAGCACCTGCTCGACATCATGAACTTCTATCGCCGTGCCGGTTTCGGTGTCGCCCTGGATGATCTGGGTGCCGGCTATGCCTCCCTCAACCTGCTGTCCTCACTGCGGCCCGACTACGTGAAGTTCGATCGGGAACTCATTCGGGAGATTGATGCCAACCCCTACAAGCAGAAAGTCTTCTCCAAGCTGGCGGAGATGGCCAGGGATCTTGGTGTGCGTACCGTGGCCGAGGGCGTGGAGACAAGGCCGGAATGGGATTACCTGGCCGATCAGGGTATTGATTACGTGCAGGGTTTCCTGCTCTGCAAGCCGGACGCCCCGCCACCAACGGCCCGCATCCCCGAATGATTCATTGACAGGAATTGATCAAGGAGCAGTCACTTGAAGGGTGTTTTTCTCGATTTCGATACCGTCTGCCACGAGGGCGATCTTCACACCACGGAGCTGGACGCCGTCCTTGATGCGTTCGTGACCTGGCCGGTCAGTGCCCCGGAGGAGATCCCCGGGCGCCTGACCGATGCCGAGGTGCTGCTGACCAACAAGGTGAAGGTGAGTGCTGCCGTCATGGACAGCGCCCCGAAGCTCAAGCTGATCTGTCTTGCGGCAACCGGCTTTGACAACGTGGATGTGGAAGCGGCGAAAGAGCGCGGGATTGCCGTCTGCAATATCACGGCCTATTGCACCCGCTCGGTGGCCCAGCATGTGTTCACCCTGATTCTTGCCCTCAATCAGCACCTGGATGCCTATCGTCAGCGCATGCGGGAAGGCGACTGGGAACGCTCCCCCCATTTCACCATGCTGGATTACCCCATTCATGAGCTGGCCGGTCGTAGCCTGGGCATCATCGGTTACGGTGAACTGGGGCGCGGCGTCGTGCGGCTGGCGGAAGCCTTCGGCATGGAAGTGCTGGTGGCCGAACGCCCCGGTCATGAGGGGCCGTTGCGGGAAGGCCGGCTCCCCCTGGCGGCCGTGCTTGAGCAGTCCGATATCCTCAGCCTGCATTGTCCGCTCACCGAGCATACCCGCAATCTGATTGACGCGGACGCGCTCCGGCGCATGCCGGCTCACGCCTTGCTCATCAACACCGCCCGCGGTGCCGTGGTGGATGAACAGGCCCTGGCCGATGCCCTGCGCCAGGGCGAGATTGCCGGTGCCGGCGTGGATGTGCTGAGCCAGGAACCCCCGGTGGACGGCAACCCCCTGCTCGCCGATGACATCCCCAACCTCATTCTTACCCCCCACATCGCCTGGGGCGCCGTCGAAGCTCGCCAGCGAGCGTTGGATGAAATGGCAATGAATGTGCGCGCGTTCCTGGAGGGGGAAAAGCGCAATCGGGTGGTTTGAAGGGCAGGAGCAAAGATTAAGGAGCAAGGAGCAAGGAGCAAGGAGCAAGGAGCAAGGAGCAAGGAGCAAGGAGCAAGGAGCAAGGAGCAAGGAGCAAAACCCGGGGCTCGGGAATGGCACCGTGGGAGCGGATTCATCCGCGATGACAATCCACCAGTCTGGCACGCCGGTGTTCTTCCTAATCGTAGTCGTAGTCGTAGTCGTAATCGTAATCGGCATTATCGGGGCCTGAAAAGGCCGATTACGACTACGACTACGATTACGACTACGAGAAAAACAACACTCGCAAACAGCAGGTTCTTCAACCAATGTCGTCGCGTTTCACCGACATTCCCGCCGTCAACGCCATGCGCATGGCGTCCTCCATTGAAATATCCACGGCGCGGATGCGGTCGCGGGGAATGAACAGGGTATAACCACCCACCTGGTAACTCATGGGCATGTAAACGGCAATGCGGTCCTCGCCGCCAATGCCTTCCGGCAGGCCGCTGAAATCCTCGCGGGTGACGAAGCCGAGCAGTTCAACCTCCGGATCCTTCGTGGGGCGAACCATCACCACCTTGTTGAAACGATCCTTCTTGTCGCCGGTGATGAACTGGACCAGGTCACGAAAGGCGCCATAGACCGTCTTCACCAGAGGGATACGATCCATGATGGCGCCGCCGAGACCGAACAGGCGCCGTATGGGCGCGGTCTGGGTCAGCAGCCCGACACCGAAGACAAGACCGACAGCCAGTACCACGCCGGTACCGGGAATGTAGTATTCATCCGGCAGCACCAGCCGAACCAGGCTGCCCAGCCCGCTTTCCGCGCTCACCACCAGCCAGATCGCCAACCACAGGGTCACGACAGCGGGCAGCAGGGTCGCCAGCCCCGTGAGAAAGACTTTCCCGATTTTCCGCATGATCGGCTCCTTGGTTAAAAGTGCCTTGCATCCCCCCACTATACCCACCAAAACGCAACTCCGTTATGCTCGTTGTCGTTGTCGTTGTCGTTGTCGTTGTCGTTGTCGTTGTCGTTGTCGTTGTCGTTGTCGTAATCGTAATCGGCTTTTGGCTTTTTTCTTTTTGCCTTACCTGGGAAAACCCGATTACGATTACGACTACGATTGCGATTACGAGAAAACCGACAGGCTGAGGGTTTTTCGTCTTTTGGCTCGCGGCTCGTTGCTCGGAGTTCGTCGCTGATTTCATAATGCCGACAACGACAACGACAACGACAACGACAACGACAACGACAACGACAACGACAACGACAACGACAACGACACAAATGCGTAGGGAACGTATTTGAACTCGCGCTCTGCGCGAGGCCCCGACCGCAGGGAGGGGTAAGTCTCATGGATGAGACGTATAACGACAACGACAACGATTAGGATAGAAGCCCCGACAATTGAGGCTCCGTCGTCCCCATGAAAACCCTCATCCTCTGGTTTCGCCGCGATCTGCGCCTGAGCGACAATCCCGCGCTGCGCGCCGCGGTGGATGTGGCGGAGACGGTGATTCCGGTCTTTATCCATGCTCCGGAGGAAGAGGGGCAATGGGCGCCGGGCGAGGCCGCGCGCTGGTGGCAGCACGAGAGCCTGGCCTCGCTGGCGGACCGGCTTGCCGAATCCGGCAGCCGGCTCATTCTGCGCCGTGGCTCCACCCGAGAAGTGCTGGCGGATCTGCTCGCGGAGACGGGTGCCGAGGGCGTGTACTGGAATCGTCTGTACGAACCCGCCCTGGTGGAACGAGACCGGTCTATCAAACAGTGGTTGCGGGCAGAGGGGCATGAGGCGCGCAGCTTTCAGGCGGCCCTGCTGGTGGAGCCCTGGGCGATGCGTACTGGCAAGGGTGAGCCCTATCGGGTGTTCACGCCCTTCTGGCGGGCCTTCGGCAAGCGGGGTTCGCCGCGTTCACCTCGACGCAAACCCGGAACCCTGCGGCCGGCCACGAATTGGCCCCGCAGCGAGTCCCTCCAGGCCCTGGGGTTGTTGCCCGCCGTTCGCTGGTATCCCAGGCTGGCGTCCTGCTGGCAGCCGGGAGAGGCCGGTGCCGAGGCGGCACTCACCCGTTTTCTGGATCGCGGCCTGTCGAGCTATCACGAAGACCGCGACCGGCCCGCCGTGGATGGCATTTCGCGACTCTCGCCCCATCTCCATCACGGCGAACTCAGCCCCTTTCAGGCCTGGCAACGGGTCAGTGAACGCCTGGCGGCCCAGGCGGCCCTGACTCAGGGTGGCGAAGCCTGGCTTCGCGAGCTGGTCTGGCGAGAATTCGCCCATCACGTCCTGTTCGAGTTTCCGCACACGCCCGAGGCACCGCTATACGAGCGCTGGGCCGATTTCCCCTGGCGGGAGGATCACCAGCCGCTGCTGCGTGCCTGGCAGCGGGGCGAGACCGGTTATCCCATCGTGGATGCCGGCATGCGGGAGTTGTGGCACAGCGGCTTTATGCACAATCGGGTGAGGATGGTCGCTGCTTCCCTGCTGGTGAAGAACATCCGTGCCCCCTGGCTGGCGGGTGCCCGCTGGTTCTGGGACACCTTGGTGGATGCGGATCTGGCCAACAACAC
The DNA here is from genome assembly GCF_030848495.1 of Natronospira bacteriovora. Classification (NCBI taxonomy): domain Bacteria; kingdom Pseudomonadati; phylum Pseudomonadota; class Gammaproteobacteria; order Natronospirales; family Natronospiraceae; genus Natronospira; species Natronospira bacteriovora. The sequence continues at coordinate 141,446 of NZ_JAVDDT010000006.1, read as the reverse complement.
CATGGGCTGGCAGTGGTCGGCGGGCTGCGGTGCCGATGCCGCGCCCTATTTCCGTATCTTCAATCCCTTCACCCAGTCCCGGCGTTTCGATGGCGACGGGGCGTATATCCGCCGCTGGCTGCCCGAGCTGGCCAGGCTTCCGGACAAGGCACTGCACGCCCCCCATGAGGCGGAGGCGTCACTGTTGCAGGCAGCGGGTGTCCGGCTGGGGAAGGATTATCCGCGGCCGGTGGTTGATTATCGGGAGAGTCGCGCGGCCGCCCTGGCGGCGGCGAAGCAGCTGCGCTGAAGAGCAGCCTGGCTCAGGATCGGGCGGTCAGTTCCGGTCGTCCCCTTCGGTCTGGGCTTCCGGTCGGCGTCGGCGGCGTGTGCGCTGCCCCGGGCCGCGCCGTGCCGAGCGGGGCAGGCGGTCGCCCGTCTCACGAGCCACCCAGCGCAGAATCTGCCTCACCCGGGGTGAGGTCAGCTCCCAGGCTTCTTCCAGGGTGACCCAGCGGTACTCGGCATGTTCCGGCCGCCCCAGTTCAGGGTTGACCGGCAGTTCCACCTGCCGCGTGCGTGTCCGGGCCAGGTAATAGCGGGCGATCTTGCCGCGGTTGTAGGGCCCGGTTTCGCGAAAACGCTCGCCCCAGTGGAAGTCCAGCTCCGTTATGGTGGTCTCTTCTTCCACTTCACGCAGGGCCGCCTGCTTGGGGCTTTCCCCGTCCTCCACCTTGCCCTTGGGAAAGTCCCAGTGGTTCCAGGCCCGCAATAGCAGATAGCGGCGACCCTCGGTGGTCTCTCGAATCACCACGACGCCAGCGGAAAGAGGGTCACCCTTGATGCTCATGTCCATCAGTATAGCCGTTTCATCCTCGCGAACGGGCAGGGAATGCGCTTCCCGGGCACGCAAGGCGATGCGAACGCAAGGACCGCAGGTTCATGACATTGTGGACAAGTTTGCCGGCGGTTTTATCCCCGTTCTTCATTCTTCCCGCAGCACCAGCATGGGCGAGCGCGTCACCACACGCCGGGTTGCCACCCAGCCGGCCGACATCAGCAGCAGCATGCCCACCAGCATGCTCCCGGGAACCAGGGTCAGGGCCGGCTGGTATTCCAGCTCGAACACGCGCACGGCCAGCTGCCAGCCCGCCACGCTGGCGCCAACACCCGCCAGCAGGCCAGCGAGGGCCCCGGCAACACCGAATTCCGTGGCCACGGTGGCCAGGACATGGCGCCGGCGGCCACCCAGGGCGCGCACGAGGGCACTCTCGAAACGGCGCTGATCCCGCGAGGCCTGAACCGCGGCAAACAGCACGGTGAGGCCCGCCAGCAGTGTGAACAGGAAAACGTATTCCACCGCCAGGGAAGCCCGGTCGATGATGTCCCGCACCTGTTGCAGGATGCTGTCCACATCAATCACCGTCACGCTGGGGTAGGCCCGCACCAGATGGCGCAGTTCCGGGCGGGCCTCGGCAGGAACGTACACGCTGGTAATCCAGGTGGCGGAGAATTCGTCCAGCAGGTCCGGGGGCACCAGCACGAAGAAATTGGTGTTGAAGGAATCCCAGCGCACGCTGCGCAGATTGCTGACGGTGAGCTCGATCTCCTCGCCACCAATACGGTAGCGAAGGCGATCACCGATGCCCACGCCCAGGGCCTCGGCGATCTCCTCTTCCAGCGAGACCAGGGCCTGGTCGTGCTGTTCCTCGTTCCACCACTGGCCGGCTACCACCCGGTTGTCCGCCTGCGGTTCGCTGGCCCAGCTCAGGTTGGCGTCCCGCTGCACGAAGCGGCTGCCCCGCTCCGAGGGGAAGTCGATGCCGTCCGCATCCCGGTCATTGATGGCGATCAGGCGGCCACGTACCAGGGCATCGAAACGGGTGGAGGGGACACCGATGTCCTCGAGGATCTCCGCCACCCCCTCGCGTTCGTCCGGCTGAATGTTGATCAGGAAATGATTGGGAGCGTCATCCGGCACCGTGGCCCGCCAGCCGTCCAGCAGATCGCCACGCACGGTGGTGAGCAGGGCCAGCACCATCAGGCCCAGCCCGAAGGCGGTCATCATGGCCAGGCTGCGGCCAGGGTAGCGGACCAGATTGCCCAGGCCCTGGCGCCAGGCCGAGCCCATGTGGCCGCCGACACGGCGCAGGCCGGCAATCAGCACCAGGCCGCCGGCCATCAGCAGGAGCAGGGTGGCGCCGCCCCCGATCAACACCGCGGCCGACAGCATGGGATCGCGGGCCTGGCTCATGATCAGTGCGGCAATGGCGGTGATGGCGGTGCCATAGATCAGCCAGGCACTGGGCGCCGGTGGTGCCAGCTCCCGTCGCAGCACACGCGCGGGCGGGGTGCGGCGCAGGCGCATCAGGGGCGGCAGGGCAAAGCCCAGCATCAGGATCAGGGCCGTGCCCAGGCCCATGGCCACGGCGGCCCCCGGTTCGGCGGCGGGCAGTGACTCGCCCAGGAGATTGCCCAGGGTGGCCACCAGGCCCCATTGGGCCAGCCAGCCCAGGACCACGCCGGCCGTGGCGGCCAGCAGGCCCAGCACCAGCATCTGGGTCAGCAGCAGCCCCAGCACCTGTCCCTGCCGGCTGCCCAGGGTTTTCATGATGGCGACGGCATCCAGGCGTCGACGCGCCCACTCCCGTGCGGACAGGGCGACCGCCACCGCCGCCACCATGACGCTCACCAGGGCGGCCAGTCCGAGGAAGCGTTCGGCGCGATCAATGGCGGCACCGATCTCCTGCCGGCTTTCCGAGACATCCTGCAGGCGCTGGCCACTTTCCAGGCGTTCCCCTGCCCAGTGCTGCCATTCACGCAGCGGGCCCCGTTCACCCGCCACCAGCAGGCGCCAGCTGATGCGGCTGCCGGGCCGCAGCAGTCCGGTGCTGTCGAGATCGCTTTTTGCCATCAGCACCGCCGGTGCCACATCGGCAAAGCCGATGCCCTGGTCCGGCAGGTCGGCGAGTATGCGGCGCACCTCGAACGTCCGTTCACCGATCTCCAGCGACTCCCCCGGTGACAGATCCAGACTGGCCAGCAGACGGGCATCCGCCCACACCGTGCCGGGCTCGACCCGATCCCGGGTCACCTGGCCGGGACCGAAGGCCTGTTCACTGATGCGCAGCTCCCCGCGCAGGGGGTAGGCCGCTTCCACGGCACGCAGATCCACCAGCTGGGTACCGGTATCGCTGGCCACCACCGTGGGCAGGGTGGCCACCTCGGCGGTGTTCAGTCCACGCCGTTCGGCTTCCTCGCGAAAATGGGGCGGCAGCGGATCGCGGGAGCGCAGCAGACTGTCCGCCGCCAGTACTTCCGCGGCCCGACGTTCCATGGCGGCACTGACCCGGTCGGTGAAAAAACCCACCGCGCTGATGGCGGTCACGGCAATCACCAGGGCGGTGGCCAGTACCAGCAGTTCACCGGCCCGCCATTCCCGGGCGAGCCAGCGCAGGGCCAGGCCGGGGCGAAAGTCTCCGGACCCGCTCACGCCGCCGCCTCCTGCAGGCGACCATCGTCCAGGGCAATACGGCGATGGCAGCGTTCGGCCAGGCGTTCGTCGTGGGTGACCAGCACCAGCGTCGTGCCGTCCTCTTCATTCATGCTGAACAGCAGATCGCGAATCTTTTCCCCGGTTCGATTGTCCAGATTGCCGGTGGGCTCGTCTGCAAACAGCAGGGCGGGGCCGGTGGCGAAGGCGCGGGCGATGGCTACCCGTTGCTGCTCACCGCCGGAGAGCTGTCGCGGGTAATGGGCTTCCCGGGCACTGAGACCGACCCGCGCAAGGGCTCGGCGGGCGCGCTCCCGGGCCTGGCCGCGATTGCCCAGTTCCAGCGGCAGCATCACGTTCTCCAGTGCCGTCAGGCCGGGGATGAGATGGAAGGCCTGGAACACGAAGCCCACCTGGCGTGCGCGCACCGAGGCCCGGCCGTCCTCGTCGAGGGTGGTGAGTTCGGCGTCGCCGATGTGGATGGAGCCACGGGTGGGCAGATCGAGGCCCGCCAGCAGGCCGAGCAGGGTGCTCTTGCCGGATCCGGAGGCGCCCACGATGGCCAGGCTGTCGCCCGCATCGACGGCCAGGCTGATGTCGTCAACAATGGTCAGTGTTCCACCCGGGCTGCTAACCTCCCGGGAAACATGATCCGCCCGGAGTATCGCCGTGTTACGTGCTGCCTCATTCATCTGCCTGCTCCTGCTGCTTTGTGCGCTCAGCGTTCAGGCTGAGCAAGATACCAGTCCCGGGCCCATTCTGGTGATTGGCGACAGCCTCAGCGCCGATTACGGCTTTGACCGTGCCCAGGGCTGGGTCAATCTGCTGGAGGCCCGCCTGGACGAGCGCGGTGAATCCCGTGGCGTGGTCAATGCCGCCATCAGCGGCGACACCACCCGCAGCGGACGCGCACGCATTGCGGCCGCCCTCGAGCGTCATGAGCCCTCCCTCGTCATCATCCAGCTCGGTGGCAACGACGGCCTGCGGGGGCTGCCGGTGGAGGAAACCGCCGCCAACCTGCGCCAGATGATTGCCGCCAGCCAGGCCGCCGGGGCCCGGGTGCTGCTGGTGGGGGTGCGCATGCCGCCCAATTACGGTCGCCGCTTTACCGAGGCCTTCGCCGACATGTACCGGACCGTCGCCGCGGACACGGGCGTGGTCCTGGTGCCCCGCATTCTCGAAGGGGTCGCCGAGCGGGAAAACCTCATGCAGGCGGACGGCATCCACCCCACGGCGGAAGCGCAGCCCCTGATCCTGGACAATCTCTGGCCCGCCATCGAAGGCCTTCTCGAAACCAACTGAACCCATTTCTTCCTCCTCTGTCGACCGGCGGCTGACGGCGTGTCAGCCGCCGGTGTGCCAGTGTGCCCGGCTGTCGGCCCCTGCACACTTCCACCCTGCCTGGCGTAAAACTTTTCTGGACTTTACCTATACAAAGATTATACTTCCTGTACACGGACTGCCAGCAGGCAGCCAATTTTTATCGAAGGGAAGGTCCGGAATGCGTATTGCGGTGGTGGGTTCGGGAATCTCCGGTCTGGGTGCGGCCTGGTTGTTGTCGGCCGAGCACGAGGTGGTGCTGTATGAATCCGCGACTCGTTTCGGGGGCCACACCAATACGGTGACGGTCCGCGAGGGCGATCGCCATGTGCCGGTGGATACCGGTTTCATCGTATTCAATGACCTCAATTACCCGCATCTGTCGTCCCTGTTCCGTCACCTCGGCGTGGCCTCGGCGGAAAGCGACATGTCCTTCGCCGCCTCCCTGGGCGAGGGTGAGATCGAGTACGCCGGTGACAACTTGCTCAAGCTGTTCGCCCAGCCCGCCAACCTGTTCCGCCCCAGCCACTGGCGAATGCTGGCCGACATCCTGAAATTCAATCAGCGAGCCATCGACTGGCTCGATCAGCAGGCCGGGAAGCGGGGTGGCGGTGAGCAAGCCCTCACACTGGGCCAGTTTCTCCATCACCATGGTTTCGGAATGGAACTGAGTGAGCGCTATCTGCTGCCCATGGCGGCCGCGATCTGGTCGGCGCCCATGGCCAGAATCCTGGATTTTCCGGCCATCAGTTTCCTGCGCTTCTTCCGCAACCACGGCCTGCTTCAGGTCAACGAACGGCCCCAGTGGCGAACGGTCACGGGGGGCGGCCGGGAGTATGTCCGGCGTCTGATCGAGCCGCTGGGTGACCGCGCCATCGCCGGCATCGGCGTGGAGGGCATTCGGCGCACGCCCGCCGGCGTCCTGGTTCGGGACAGCAACGGCCACGAGGCGGAATACGAGCAGGTGGTGCTGGCGAGCCACGCGGATCAGTCCCTGGCTCTGCTCGAGGATGCCGACGAACAGGAGCGCCGCGTGCTCTCCGCCTTCCGCTTCCAGGCCAACCGTGCCTGGTTGCACAGCGATTCCCGCCTGATGCCACGACGTCGCCGAGTGTGGGCCTCCTGGAACTACCTGGCGGATCGCAGAACCCGGGAGGATAGCCGGGTGGCGGTGTCCTACTGGATGAACCGTCTGCAACCGCTGGCCTCGGAGCGGAACTATTTCGTCACTCTGAATCCGGCGCAGCGACCCGATCCCGCGGTCACCTGGCATTGCGTGGATTATGAGCATCCGGTTTTCGATCTGTCGGCCCTGCGCGCCCAGGAACATCTGCCTGCCATTCAGGGCCAACGTGGACTATGGTTCTGTGGTGCATGGACGGCCTATGGTTTTCACGAGGACGGGCTGCGCTCGGCCGTGAACGTCTGTAATGCCATGGGTGTGCACGCCCCCTGGCAGCAGGGGGTCGCTGATTCCCGCCGGCGGCTGGCGCCCCCTGCGCCAGCCGTTGAGGCGCTCATGGAGGAGGGCTGATTGATGCGGTCAGCCACTTACGATTGCCAGGTGATGCATCGGCGGCAGACGCCGCGGTTCTATCGTTTCCGCTATCGCGTCTTCAGTCTGCTGCTGGACATCGACGAGCTGGACGAGCTCGCCGGCCGTCTGCGCCTGTTTTCCCGCAACCGCTTCAATCTGGTCAGCTTCCATGACCGGGATTTCGGCCCCCGCGACGGTAGCGATCTGCGCCAGTGGGCCGAAGGCCTGCTGCGCCAGTCCGGCCTGGTACCGGACGGCGGTTCCATGCGCATCCTGTGTTTCCCCCGGGTGCTGGGCTACGGTTTCAATCCCCTCTCCGCGTGGTACTGCCATCGCCGTGATGGCGAGCTCATGGCGGTCATTCTCGAAGTGCGCAATACCTTCGGTGAAAAACACCATTACCTGATTCCCGTAAGCGACGGTCAGGTGAACTGGCCACGGGCCTGGTGGGCGGACAAGGCCTTCCACGTATCCCCCTTCATCGGTCCCGATGCCCGTTACTGCTTTCGCCTGCGCGAGCCCGATGAGCAGCTGCTGGTGCGGGTGGAAGAGTTCTTTGGTGGCGTCCCTCCGGTGGACGGCGGCCAGCCCCACATGCTGGCCACCTGGTCGGGCCGGCGTCGCGAACTCAGTGACCGCACGCTGCTTCGCCTGGCCCTGCGCCTGCCGCCCCTGGGCATCCGCATCATCACCCTGATTCACTGGCATGCCCTCAAGCTGTGGCTGAGGGGTGTGCCCTTTCATCGCAAGCCTGCTCCCCCGACGAAGGAGGCGACGGTCACATGTCCGCAGAACGACCCCTCTCACTGAAGCGCACCGGCCGCCCCGGTCTGGCCGAGACGCTGCTGTTTCGCGCCGCCCGTCGCATCCAGTACGGTGCCCTGGAAATTCATCTGCCCGGGCAGGGCGGTCGCCTGTTTTCGGGGCCGGAATCGGGGCCGACGGGGGTGTTGCAGATCAACGATCGCCATCTGTTTCGCCGTCTGCTGTCCCGGGGAGACCTGGGCTTTGCCGAGGCCTACATGGCGGGTGAGTGGAGTACACCTGACCTCGGCAGTCTGCTGGCCTGTCTGGATCGCAACCTCGATCATTTCGAGTCACTGGAACGGGGCCGTGCCCTGCTGCGCTGGTTGCAGGCGCTGCATCAGCGCTTCGTGCGCCGCAACAACCGCATCGGCAGTCAGCGCAACATTGCCCATCACTATGACCTGGGCAATGACTTCTACCGCCTCTGGCTCGATCCCAGCATGACCTACTCCTCTGCCCGCTTCGAGGAAGACGTGCAGGATCTGGAGCAGGCCCAGCTGGCCAAATACGATCACCTGCTGGCCATGACCGGGGCCCTGCCCGGCGATCACATTCTGGAAATCGGTTGCGGCTGGGGCGGCTTCGCCATTCGTGCCGCCCAGACCCTGGGCTGTCGGGTGACGGGGGTCACCGTGTCCCGTGAGCAGCTTGCCCTGGCACGGCAACGGGCACGGGACGCCGGCGTGGAAGATCGGGTTTCCTTTCGCTTCCAGGACTACCGCGACATCGAAGAGCAATTCGATCACATCGTGTCCATCGAAATGTTCGAGGCCGTGGGCGAGGCCTACTGGCCGGTCTATTTCGACACCCTGCGCCGACGCCTGCGGCCGGGCGGTCGCGCCGTTCTCCAGGTCATCACCATTGATGACCGCTACTTCGAACGCTACCGACGGGACATCGACTTCATCCGCCGCTACATCTTTCCGGGCGGCGTATTGCCCTCACCCTCGGCCCTGGACGAGCAGTATCAGCGGGCCGGCCTCAAGGCGCTCAAAAGCGAGTTCCACGGCCTGGACTACGCCTGCACCCTGAACGCCTGGGCACGCCGCTTCCGGTCCGTGGAAGCCGACATTCGGGCACAGGGGTTCGATGCCCGCTTCCAGCGCATGTGGGAATACTATCTGGCCTATTGCGAGGCCGGCTTCCAGAGCGGCCGCATCAACCTCCTGCAGACCGTTCTCGGACACGACGATGCAGACTGATCGTCCAGGCAGCGGCCGTCTGCTGGCCTATGGTTTGCCCGGTCTGCCTCTGGCCGCGGTTGGCCTGCCCCTGTATATCTTCCTGCCGGCCTTCTATCACGAGTCACTGGGTCTCCCTCTCGGGGTCGTGGGGCTGGTGCTGCTGATTGCGCGCATCTGGGACGTGGTCACCGACCCACTGGTGGGCAGTCTCACCGACTATCGCGGCAGCCGCTGGGGCCGCCGCAAGCCCTGGATGGTGGCCGGTGCACCGTTGTTCATGCTGGGTGTCTGGTTGTTGATGGTGCCCCCGTCCGGGGCGGGCGCATCCCATTTGCTGCTGTGGTCCCTGGTGGCCTATCTGGGCTGGACCATGATCCAGCTGCCCTACGTGGCCATGGGGGCCGAGCTGTCGGGGGACTACCATCAGCGATCCCGCATCACGGTCTTCCGGGAGGGCTTCGTGGTGGTGGGTACCCTGGCGGCGGTCATCGTCCCCGGGGCCATGGAAGAGATGGGTGCGGCCCGGGGAGATGCCCTGCGGGTCCTGGCGGCGGCCATGGTGATGCTGCTGCCATTGGCATTGCTGATCCTGTTGTGGCGGGTGCAGGAGCCGCCACGCCCGGCGAGGAAGCTGGTGCCCTGGGGGGAGGGCCTGCGCCTGCTCGCGGAAAATCGTCCCTTCCGGCGGTTGTTGCTGGCCTATCTGGTCAACGGAATGGCCAACGCCCTGCCGGCCAGCCTTTTCATTCTCTTTGCCACGGAAGTGCTCGGTGCCGGCGACCGGATTGGTCTGCTGCTGATTGTCTATTTCCTCTCGGCCGTGGTGGCATTGCCCTTTTGGCTCAGGGCCTCCCGACGTTTCGGCAAGCACCGTATCTGGGCCGTCTCCATGGCCTGGGCCGCCCTCATCTTCGCCTTCGTGCCGCTGCTCGGAGAGGGGGATTTCCACTGGTTCCTGCTGATTACCATTCTCACCGGTTTCAGTCTTGGCGTGGATCAGGCCATTCCGGCCTCCATGCAGGCTGACGTGGTGGATGAGGACAGTGCGCGGGGTGGCGGTGGACGGGCCGGCCTCTACTTCGGGCTCTGGAACATGGCAACCAAGTTTGCCTGGGCACTGGCCGTGGGGATCGCCTTCCCCGTTCTTGACCTGGCCGGATTCGAATCCGGCGGACAGAACGCCCAGGGTAGCCTGCTGACCCTGTCCCTGCTGTACGGCGCCGCCCCGGTTGCCGCCAAGCTGGCCGTCATTCCCCTGGTCTGGCGGTTCCCGCTCGATCAGCAGCGACAGGCCCGCCTGCAGACCACCATCGCGGAACATCAGCGTCAGCTGGGAGGTGCCGCATGAACGCCCGATTCCCGATCATTCTTGCCCTGTTCGCCGGCCTGACCGCCACCTCGCTGCCGGCACAGGAATCATTCCATCAGCGCCTGCTGGTCGAGCAGCTCCTCGATCGAGCGGATCACGGGCGCTTCGACGAAGCGGGCGTAGCGGCCGCTGCGGTCAAGCAGAACCGCCCGGCACCCGGCCTCCAGAGCACCGGCCACATCCCTGAGCGGGTCATCACCCACATGCATTATCTCTGCGGGACGGAGCTCGAGACGCCGCGCGGCTTCCTCGAACATGCGTGGATCGGGTTTCGCTGCCCCCACCTCGATGGCGGAGAGGGAGAAACGGAAGACGCCGTCCAGCCCGGTCCGGCTGATGTCCGCATTGCCGTTGCTCAGGGCGGCCAGGGGGTAGCGACTGGACAAGGACTCAAGGGTCGATCGCGCACCCGGGAACAGAGTGACTCGCTGACGATGCGAGAAGAAGGCCTGGAAGGCCGGCTCGGCCAGAGCCTCGTCCACGCCGGCCTCCCGGCAGGCCCGCTGGAGGGAGAGCCGGCGCAGACGGCTGAGATCGTGGGCCAACTCCGGGTGAGCCAGACCGGTGTCGACGCGCAGCCGACGCAGATCGTCCACATGGAAACGCCGTGCCACGGCCGGGGCGTTCTCTCGGAACCAGCGGTGAACCGCCATGTCCGCTGAATCAATGACGGGCGCCACCGGCCAGAGCGTGTCGTCGAGATCGAAGGTGATGGCGCGTATGAGTGACATGACAATCCGTTGACGGGCTGCCTGTGGGCCCGGCGGCCCCAGGGAGCGAAATGCGGGGCGGTATTATAAATGAAGGCCGCCTGAATCCCTCAAAGGGCCGGAATCCGGATCAAAGGTCAGCTGAAAGCACCTCCCGATGTATCGGGAATGTATAATAAAGATGCAATTTTCCACCAGAGCCGCCGCAAGGGTGGCCCCAGGGGGCAGAAATCGCCATGGTCAGTGTCCGCAATGAATTGGTTCCCATCCGCACCGTATCCCAGATCACCGGGGTCAATCCCGTCACCCTTCGGGCCTGGGAGCGACGCTATGGGCTGATCCGGCCGAAGCGCACACCAAAGGGGCACCGGCTATACAGCCGCGACGACATCGAAATGATCCATCGCGTGCTGACCCTGCTGGAGCGGGGCATGTCCATCGGCCAGGTGCGCAATGCCCTCGAGAACGAGGTAATCGAAGACGATACCCAGGGCCCCGACGACAACTGGGAGGTCTACCGCAAGCGCATGCTGCTGGCCATCACCCGCTTCGATGAGTCTGGCCTGGAAGAAACCTACAACGAGGTTTTGGCGCTCTATCCGGTCAGCCTGGTGACCCGCCAGATGATCGTGCCCCTGCTCAGGGATCTCGGTGATCGATGGGAGAATGGGGAAGGCAGCGTGGCCGAGGAGCATTTCTTTGGCTGTTATCTTCGCAACAAGCTGGGTGCCCGTTTCCATCATCGCCCCAAGCAGGTGCGGGGTGCCCGCCTTCTGATGGCCTGTCTGCCGGATGAGTATCACGAGATCGGCCTGCTCCTGGTGGCCCTGGCCGCCAGCAGCCGTGGCTTCGACATCGTGCTGCTGGGGGCGAACATGCCGCTGGAGGAACTGCCCCAGGCCGTGACCCAGGCGCGTGCCGACGCCATCGTGCTGTCAGGCTCGGTCAAGCCCTCCGCCCGAACCCTGCAGGATCGCCTGCCCGAGGTGGTGTCGGCCGCCAGGGTGCCGGTTTTCGTTGGCGGTGTGGGCCCCGCCCAGGTGGCCGAGGAAATCCGCGCCATGGGTGCCATCATGCTGGGCGATGACGTTGACGCCGGGCTGCGCAAGCTGGCCGAGCACCTGGATGCCCACAAGCCCCGGCCGATCGCTTCCCGCCGCAGGACTTGAAGGCCCCACCCCCACCGGGGCCGGCAAATCCTTGCCCGGCCCCTCGCCGCAATGCTATATGTTGGCAGGTCAATCACGCCTTGGACGGTATCCCGCTGCCTGGAACCCGCAATCGGCTCACTGGTTCCGGCCCGAGGCCGTGAAAAATCCCCATCCCGCTCCCCCGGATCGGGCGGATGCCGGGAGTCCGGCGTCTGAATGCTAGGAGACCGCTGTGGTGGACAAAATCTGGCTTGATCAGTACCCCGAAGGTGTGCCGGCTGAGGCTGATGTGGAGGCCTATCAGTCGATCAAGGAAATCTTCGAAGAGAGTGTCAGAAAGTACCGGGACCTCCCGGCTTTCGAGAACATGGGCACCGTCATCACCTATGCGGAACTGGATCAGCGCAGCCGCTACTTCGCGGCCTATCTGCAGAAGGTACTTGGCCTGCAGAAGGGCGACCCGGTTGCCATCATGATGCCCAACTGCCTGCAATACCCGGTGGCCCTGTTCGGTATTCTGCGCGCTGGCCTGACCGTGGTGAACGTCAATCCGCTTTACACCGAGCGCGAGCTCAAGCACCAGCTGAAGGATTCCGGCGCCAAGGCCATCGTCATCGTGGAGAACTTCTGCAAGACCTTGCAGAGCGTCATCGACGAGACGGAAGTGCGCTCCGTGCTGACCACCCGCCTGGGTGACATGCTGGGCTTTCCCAAGTCCATGATCGTCAATTTCGTGGTCAGGCACATCAAGAAGATGGTGCCGGAATGGGACATCCCGTCGGCACAGACCTTCGAGCGGGCAATTTCGGAAGGCAAGTGGCAGACACTGGAAGATGTCACCCTGAGCCGGGACGATACGGCCTTCCTGCAGTACACGGGAGGCACCACGGGCCTGGCCAAGGGGGCCGTGCTCACCCATGGAAACATGGTGGCCAACATGCAGCAGGCAGCCGCCTGGCTGGGTGATGAGATTGAGGAAGGCCGCGAGATCGTGGTCACGGCACTACCCCTTTATCACATCTTTTCCCTGACGGCGAACTGCATGGTGTTCATGCGCACCGGTGGCAAGAACCTCCTGATTACCAATCCCCGGGATATCCCCACCTTCATCAAGACCATTCGCAAGTCCGGCTTCACGGCCATCACCGGTGTGAACACCCTGTTCAATGCCCTGCTCAATCACCCGGATTTCAAGTCCGTGGATTTCAGCAGGCTCAAGATGGCCCTTGGCGGCGGCATGGCGGTGCAGCGGGTGGTAGCCGAACGCTGGGAGGAAGTAACCGGCGCACCCATGCTGGAGGCCTACGGTCTCACCGAAACGTCACCGGCGGTGACCATCAACCCGCTCAATATCAAGGATTTCACGGGCAGTATCGGCCTGCCGATTCCCAATACCGAGGTCATCATTCTCGACGATGAAGGCAACGTTCTGCCCCAGGGTGAATCCGGTGAGTTGGCCGTGCGTGGGCCCCAGGTGATGAAGGAGTATCTGAACCAGCCGGAGGAGACGAAGAAGACCTTCACCGAGGACGGCTTCTTCAAGACCGGTGACGTGGCGAAGATGGATGAAAAGGGTTTCGTCTACATCGTTGATCGCAAGAAGGACATGATCAACGTCTCCGGCTTCAATGTTTACCCCAATGAAATCGAAGAGGTCGCCTCGGGCATTGATGGTGTGCTGGAAGTGGCAGCCATCGGCATCCCGGATGAGAAGTCCGGTGAAGTGGTCAAGCTCTGGGTGGTCAGAAAGGACGAAAGCCTGACCGAGGAGAAGATCATCGAGCACTGTCGCGAGCAGCTCACCGGCTACAAGGTCCCCAAGAAAGTGGCCTTCGCCGAAGAACTGCCCAAGACCAATGTGGGCAAGATCCTCCGCCGCAAACTGCGCGAGGATGACCCGGATGCAAATGAGGGCTGAAGCCCGCAACAATCAATCGTAATCGTAATCGGCCTTTTCCAGCGCTGGAAAAAGCCGATTACGACTACGACTACGACTAAACCTCACGTCGCCAGCAACGCTTCCAGATCCGCCAGTGTCCCCCGTCGCATGGGTTTCCCATCCACCGGGCTCTTGGGGGCGTGACCGCGCTCATGAATGCCGAAGACGGTGATGTCGATGCCCACGTCGCCGGCAATGAATCGGTAGACAGGATAATCGGCGTGATTGCCATTGGCGCGGCGCAGTCGGCGTTCATCGATGTCCACCGGAATGCCTTTGTCCATCAGATGCATGTAGACCGCTTCGGGCATGTCGGCGAAGACGTGGATACCGATATCACTGTGCAGGGTAGCGTTGCCGTCAAGTACGCCACCCACCAGCCTGGGTGAAAAGGGCTTGAGCAGTTTCATTGCTTCGGCGGCCGCCTGCCGCATTTCCCGCAGGTGCTCTTCCTGCTCTTCACCCTGGAACAGCCGAAGGTACTCCGTGAGAGCCGATTCGATCTCGACGTTGTTGGGGATCAGGCCCCGTTGCTGCGAGCCACCCAGGCCCAGGCGATCGGCCGCCTTGCGTTTCGCTACGAGGTAATCACGGACCCCTTCCTCGGCCAGTATCCGGGCGGCTTCCTGGGCAAGACGGGAGCGGAGTTGCTCACTGCGTTTGGGGCTGAGTGATCTGGCCATGGCATTCCTCCGGGACAGCATGGACCTGGCGGGATGCCCCAGCGCCGGCCGGTATCGGCACCGGCAGGCGGTGAGGTATGGATCAGAGCTTCCCTGAATTCCCTGGAAACAGGGTCGCCCTTGATGCGAAAAAAAACAAGCCCCCTGTTCCTCCTTGGGAAGCAGGGGGCTGCGTTCATTGCATGGCCCGTCATTGAATGACCAAGGGTGGCCGCCTTTCAGAAAAGATCATCCGCGGCGCTGTCTTCCTGGTCGCTGCGTTCTTCCCGTTCCGGCAGCTCACCTTCCCGAAACAGCTCGAACATGCCATTGGGATGATCGGCGCCAACCACGAGCCCGGACTCTCGGGAGATGCGGACACTGACCATGCCCGCGGGCTGTTCCAGTGTTCGCTCCGGCATTCCACTCAGTGCCTGGCCCATGAAATCCGTCCAGATGGGCAGCGCCGCGCCGGCACCGCCTTCCCTTGGCCCCAGGGACTGGGAACGGTCGAAACCGATCCAGGCCGTGGCCACCAGGTCGGGGTTGTAGCCACTGAACCAGGCGTCGCGGTATTCATTGGCCGTGCCCGTCTTGCCCGCAAGATCACGTCGGCCCAGCGTCCGCATGGCATGCCGACCGGTTCCATGGCGGATGACGTCGCGAAGCATGCTGTCCATGAGATAGGCGTTCTGGGGATTGATGACGCGCTCGGCCGGGCGCAATGGCTGCGAGGGAGAAAGCTCGTCATCGAACAGATCCGGGTGCCAGGCCGTGGTCACCGCATCGTTCTCGTCATTCGGCGCGGTGATGTCCGTGAGGTAGCCGTTGGCCAGCTCGGGCTGTTCACATTCCGGACACACGGTGGCCGGCTGGGCCGTGAAGACGGCCTCGCCGTGCCGGTCTTCGATGCGCTCGATGAACCAGGGATCAACCCGGTAACCGCCATTGGCAAACACCGCATAGCCTTGCGTGAGCTGCAGCGGGGTCAGGTCACCGGATCCCAGGGCCAGGGAAAGATCACGGGGCAGACTGTGATCCTCGAAGCCGAAGGGCTCAAGGTGACGCACCGTTGGCCAGACACCCACGTCGCGGAGAACCCGCACCGACACCAGGTTGCGTGAATGAACCAGTGCCTCTCTCAGGCGGGTGGGGCCGAAGAAACGGCCCGTGTAGTTGGTGGGGCGCCAGACATCTTCCAGGGCTGCATCCTCGAACACCACGGGCGCGTCGTTGATCAGCGTGGCAGCCGTGAAGCCGTTCTCCAGGGCCGCGGAGTAGATGAATGGCTTGAAGGCCGAGCCCGGTTGCCGCAGGGCCTGCACCGCGCGGTTGAACTGGCTGTGGCGGAAATCGAAGCCGCCGGCCAGGGCAATGATGGCGCCATCCTGCGGGTCCAGTGCCACCACGGTGCCCTCCACTTCCGGCACCTGGGCCAGGCCCCAGCGATCGCCCTGGTTCTGGAGGAACACCACATCGCCCATCATCACCACATCGGCAGGCTTCTCCGGCGGATCACCGACCCGGGCCCGATTGATGAAGGGCCGTGCCCATTCCATGGTGTCGAAGTCCACCGTCAGGCGTTCACCCATGCGGTTGACGGCCTCGAAATGGGCCTCGTCCACCGCCGCAACCACCACGGGTTCCAGGCCGCCGATGCGGTAGTAACTGGCCAGCGTGGATGCCCAGGCTCGATCGTCGTCGGGGTTTTCCGGCATGGCCACCTGACCCACGGCCCCACGCCAGCCGTGACGGCGATCGTAGGCCATCAGGCCCCGTCGCAGGGCGGCCGTCGCGGCATCCTGCCGCTCAGGGTCGATGGTGGTGTAGACGCGAAAGCCTTCGGTATAGGCGTCTTCACCGTAGGCATCCAGCATGTGCTGGCGCACCATTTCGCTGACAAATGGCGCGGAGGCCTCGACAACGGCGCCATGGTGGCTGGCCGTCACCGGTGCCATGACGGCCTCGGCATATTCTTCCTGGCTGATGATGCCCCGTTCCAGCATGCGACCGAGCACATAACCCCGGCGTTGCACGGCCCGTTCCGGGTTACTCAGGGGATTGGCGCGGGACGGTGCCTGGGGCAGGCCGGCGATCATGGCCATCTCCGCCAGGCTGAGCTCGTCCACCGTCTTGCCGTAATAGACCTCGGCCGCCGCGGCCACGCCGAAGGCACGGTGGCCCAGGAATATCTTGTTGAGATAGAGGCTGAGGATTTCTTCCTTGCTCAACTCCCGCTCGATCTTGAGCGCCAGGAAGATTTCGCTGATCTTGCGGATGTAGGTCCGGTCCCGGGTCAGGAAGAAATTGCGTGCCACCTGCATGGTGATGGTGGAACCGCCCTGGGTGCGTTCCCGGGTCCGTATCAGGTTGATCGTGGCCCGTATCAGGCCCTGATAATCCACCCCGGGGTGCTGATAGAAACGGTCATCCTCTGCCGCGATGAAGGCTTCACGCAGGCGTTCGGGAAATTCCTCGTAGGCCAGGGGGCGGCGACGCTCTTCACCGAACTCCGCCATCAGGCGACCGTCGCGGCTGTAGACCCGCATCGGCACCTTCATCTCCACTTCGCGCAGCACCTCCACGTCCGGATGATCCGGCGCCACGTAAAGGTAGGCCGCCACCACAACGACCACCGCCACCACGAACAGGGTGAAGCCGGTGGCCAGAAGGAAACCGAGCACTCTCAGAAAACGCTGCATTCCATTCCCCGGGGGATTATCCAATCGTCAATCGTCCAATTATAAGGTGTGTCGCGGCTTCGGGCACAGCGCCGACCGGCGAAAAGTGCCCATTTCGCGGGCTAAGTCACTGAGAATTAATGAAATTAATCCCAATATCCCTGGCCCTCATTCGCAAGTCCTTCCCCGCGGGGCGGTGTGGTTGCCGCGCCCGCCCCTTGCGCCCGCTAATAAGCCGCATTTGATTTGACGGCATGATGATATATAGTTCAATGCATGTCTTAATGTTTTGGGCCATATTCTGCCGCCAAGTTGCCGTCTGAGAAAGGAAAAACGCTGTGTTCTCGAAGCGACGATCAAAGCCGATGCTCGGCCTCGACATCTCCACCTCCTCGGTGAAGGTGATCGAGCTGAGCCAGACCAAGGCGGGATACCGCGTGGATCACTACGCGGCCGAGCCCATGCCTCAGAACGCGATCTCCGACAAGGTGATCGTGGACATTGACGCCACCGGGGACGCGGTGCGGGCAGCGGTGAAGCGCTCCGGCACCCGCACCAAGCTGGCGGCAGTGGCCATTGGCGGCGCCTCGGTGATCACCAAGGTGATCGCGCTCCCGGCCGGCCTCAGCGGCAAGGAGCTGGAGGAGCAGGTGGAGCTGCAGGCGGATCAGTACATTCCCTTCCCCCTGGAAGAGGTCTCCTACGACTTCGAGGTGCAGGGCCCGTCGGAATCCGATCCCGAGATGGTGGACGTGCTGATCGCGGCCACCCGCAGCGAGAACGTGGAACACCGTCAGGCGGTGCTGGAAGCGGCCGGTCTCCAGGCCAAGGTCGTGGATATCGAATCCGATGCCCTGGAGAACGCCTGCGGCCTGCTCACCCATCAGATGCCGGACAATGGCCTGGACAAGAGCATTGCCGTGGTCGACTTCGGCGCCACCACCACCACCTTCAGCATCCTGTTCGATCGCAAGGTGGCCTATACCCGTGATCAGGCCTTTGGTGGCCGCCAGCTCACCGAGGAGATCATGCGCGCCTACGGTCTGTCCTTCGAGGAAGCCGGCAAGGCCAAGAAGGAGGGCGGGCTGCCCGGTAACTACGAGAGTGAGATTCTCGAGCCCTTCGTGGATGACATGGCCCAGCAGATCAATCGTTCCCTGCAGTTCTACCTGTCCTCGGGCAGTGGCAGCGGGCAACTGGATCAGGTCATCGTCTGCGGGGGCTGTGCCGCCATTCCCGGCGTGGATCAGATGATTCAGGAACGCCTGGATGTGCCCACGGTGATCGGCAACCCCTTCGGCGAGATGAAGTTGTCATCCCGGGCCAGGGCCCAGAACGTGGAAAAGGATGCGCCTGCTTTGATGATTGCCTGCGGGCTGGCGCTCAGGAGTTTTGACTGATGCCAAGAATCAACCTCCTGCCGTGGCGCGAAGAAGCTCGCAAGCAGCGGCAAAAAGAATTCGGGGTGCAGATGGCCGGCGCCGCCATCCTCGGCGGACTGATGCTTTTCTACGCCCATACAACGGTCAGCGGCTGGATCGATCATCAGCAGCAGCGCAATAACCGTCTGCAGGCGGAAATCCGCCAGCTGGAAGAGAAGATCGCCGAGATTGAAGACCTGCAGGACACCAAGGAGCGGCTGCTGGCGCGCATGCGCATCATCGAGGAGTTGCAGAAGAGCCGCCCCAATGGCGTGCGTCTCTTCGATGACCTGGTGCAGACCCTCCCCTCCGGTGTCTATCTGCGGGAAGTCACGCAGAGCGGCGCCAATCTGACCATTCGCGGCGTGGCCGAGTCCCAGGCGCGTGTGGCGGCCTACATGCGAGCCATCGATGGAGCCGCCTGGCTGGGTGATCCGGATCTTCAGGGCATTGAATCCCGGGCGGAACGTGGCGGGCAGGCCCGTATTCGCGAATTCACCATTCGGGCACGACAGGTCACACCAGGCGGGGAGAGCAGCTGACATGGATCTCAGGAAACTCAATGAGATCGACATCAACGATCTCCGCAACATTGATTTCTCGGACATGGCCGAGTGGCCGGTGGCGGGCCGCATGGTCATGGTCGCCATCATTGTCGCCGGCGTTGTTGCCGGTGGTTATTTTTTCCACATCCAGGACCAGCTTGAGCGACTGGAGCGCCTTGAAAGACAGGAAAGAGAACTGCGCACCCAGTTCGAATCACGTCAGGAGCGCGCCGCCAACCTGGATGACTACAAGAACCAGCTAGACGAAATGCGTGCCTCCTTCGGCACCATGCTGCGTCAGCTTCCGGGTGAGGCAGAAGTGCCGGCATTGCTGATTGATATTTCCGAAACCGCCGCGGCATCCGGACTGGAATCGGATCTCTTTGAACCGCGCCCCCCGGTGGAGCGGGACTTCTATGCCGAGTTGCCCTATCGCCTGCGGCTGCGCGGCACGTATCACGAGTTCGGACAATTCGCCAATGATGTGGCCAAGCTGCCCCGTATTGTCACTCTGCATGATATCCGTATCCGTCCGCGTGACGGCGGTGAGCTTGAGGTGGAGATGATCGCCAAGACCTACCGCTACCTTGGTGAAGACGACGGAGGCCTGTGAGCATGAAAACAACAATGCCATCCACCGATCGTCGAATCCTGGCCATTGCCGTTGTTCTTCTCGGCCTCGGCATGGCTGCCTGTGAGCAGGACATGAGTGACCTGGATCGTTACATTGCCGAAGTCAATCAACGACCGGGTGGTCAGATTGAGCCGATCCCGCAAATCGAGCCCTACGAGGGTTTTACCTATTCGGTTCAGGGTGAACGTTCCCCCTTCGAGCCGGATGATCGACTTCGCCCTGATGCCGTGGACACCACGGGGGAAGGCCCACGCCCGGACATGGATCGGCGTCAGGAATACCTGGAACGTTTCCCGCTGGATGGTCTTCGCATGCAGGGCGTCCTGGAGATGGGCGGGCGCCTGTTCGCCATCGTGCGAGACCCCGATGGCACCGTTCACCGGGTCACCATCGGCAATTACCTGGGTCAGAACCACGGCGAGGTCATCGCCATTACCGAAAGCCATATCACTTTGACGGAGCTGGTTCCCGACGGTACCGGTGGCTGGAACGCGCGTGAACGGCGTCTCAGCCTCAGGGACTGAAGGGACAGGAGAGACAGACATGGGGATCAAGACCATTTACAGCAAGCATCACCTGCTGGCCGCCACCGGCCTGCTGCTGATGCTGTTCACCACCCAGGCCGTGGCCCAGTCATCCGGCCAGCATCGCCTGGAAGACGTGAATGTCTCTACCCTGCCGGGCGATCGGGTGGAAATCCGCCTGCGCCTGAGTGGGCCCGCCGCCGCGCCACAGAGCTTCACCATTGATGAGCCGGCCCGTCTGGTACTGGATCTGGCGGATACGCGTCTGGGTCTGCGTGACCGTCGCCATGACATCAGTGTCGGCGCCGTGCGCAACCTGATGCTTGCCGAAGCACAGAACCGGACCCGTGTGGTCATCAGCCTGGCCAGTACGCAGCCTTATGACGTTCATACCGAAGGCAATGACATCTACATCACCGTGGGTGACGCCGGCCAGCGTGACCAGCTTCGTACCCCGGATCGGCCCAGCGTCGCCCCCTTTGAACAGCCGGACACGGAAGACCGCCGGGCTGTTCGTGAATCCCGTATCGAGAAGATCGATTTCCGCCGGGGTGATCAGGGCGAAGGCCGGGTGCTGGTCGAGCTGAGCGATGACCGTGTCCCCATCGACATTGACGAAACGTCCGAACGTATCCTCGTGACCTTTCAGAACGCCAATGTGGCAAGAGAGTTCGAGCGGCGCCTGGACGTGCTGGACTTCGCCACGCCGGTTCGCACCATCGATACCCGCCGTGGTCCGGAAGGGGTGGAAGTGGACGTGCGGGTGACCGGTGAATATGAGCAGGTGGCCTATCAGTCGGAAAACCTCTTTGCGCTCGAATTCCGGCCACTCACCGAACGGGAAGTGGAAGAGCGTCAGGAACGTGAATTCACCGGCGAGCGTCTTACCCTGAACTTCCAGGACATCGAGACCCGTGCCGTTCTGCAGCTGATTGCGGATTTCACCGATCTCAACATCGTGGTCAGTGACACCGTGACCGGCAACGTGACCCTGCGGCTCCAGAATGTGCCCTGGGACCAGGCGCTGGACATCATCCTGAAGACACGGGGCCTGGATACCCGCCAGACTGGCAACGTCATTCTGGTGGCCCCGGCTCAGGAGATTGCACAGCGTGAACAGCAGGAGCTGCAGGCCCGGCAGGCCCGTGAGGAATTGGTTCCCCTGCGCTCCGAATTCATTCAGATCAACTACGCCCGTGCCGGCGACCTGGCTCGCCTGATCCGTTCCGAGGAGTCCCGCATGCTGTCGGAGCGCGGCAATGTGGCCGTTGATGAGCGTACCAATACCCTGCTGATCCAGGACACGGACGATCGCCTGGGTGATGTGCGGCGCATGGTCAATCGTCTCGACATACCCGTGCGTCAGGTGTTGATCGAGTCCCGCATCGTGGTTGCCACCAGTGACTTCAACCGGGAGCTGGGTGCCCGCTTCGGCGTGACCCATGCCCGTGAGCGAGGTGACAACGGCGTCATCGCCGTCACCGGCGGCGCCGCGGGCAGCGATGTGATGATTCGTTCCGGTCTCAACAACATCCAGAACACCGGCCAGCCCTTCCCGGTGACGACACCCAGCCTGAACGATCGTCTCAACGTGAATCTGCCGGTGGCCTCCCCGGCCGGTCGCTTCTCCATGGCCATCCTGGATTCCGATTACCTGGTGGATCTGGAGCTTTCCGCCCTGCAGTCCCAGGGCCGGGGTGAAGTGATTTCCAGTCCCCGTGTGATCACGGCGGATCAGAAGGAAGCTTCCATCTCCCAGGGTGTCGAAATCCCCTACCAAACGGTTCAGGCGGGTGGTGGTGCCGGTTCGGTTACCACGGAATTCAAGGAAGCCGTACTCTCACTCACCGTGACGCCTCAGATCACACCGGATGAACGCATCATCATGGATCTTGAGGTCTCCAATGACACCATTGGTGAGGAAGTGCCCAGCGCCACCGGTGGTTTCGTGCCCAGTATCGACACCCGCGTGGTACGTACCCAGGCCGCCGTCAACAATGGTGAAACCGTGGTGCTTGGCGGCATCTACGAGACCCAGCGCCAGGAAGGTGAGTCCCGTGTGCCGATTCTGGGTGATATTCCGGGTCTCGGCATGCTGTTCCGTTCCACGACCCGCAGCGCCAGCAAAGCAGAGCTGTTGGTGTTCGTTACACCGAAATTGCTCAAGGACGATGCCCGGATCAACTGACATACGGCATCAGAGTACCGACGGGAGACACGGTGTCTGATCTACAATCAAGCAAGGTATGCACTGCCCGGCCTTGCCGGGCAGTGTTGCCAGAATGATGACAAGACGAGGGGAGACCAACCCGCCGGGTTGGCGACACTCGGGGAGATCTGATCAATGAATATGCGCTTTCTTCTAGCCCTGATTTTCATGAGCTTCATTGCCCTGGCGGGCTGTGAAAGCGATACCGGTACCATGGTTCAGCCGGGTACGGGTACGGATGCCCCGGATGATGACGATGACGACGATGATGATACCGATCCCGGCGAAGGTGCCACCGGCGCCGGCCTGATCCTTGGCAGCGGTGAGGGTGAGGACTTTCAGGCGGGAGTGCTGGAGCTGGGCATGAGCACCATCGCCTCCGGCGGCTCCACGGGCGTCATGGGGCGCCTTGTGGATGAAGACGGCAACCCGCCGTCCCAGGATTATCAGGTCAACCTGACCTCCACCTGCGTCGAGGAAGGCATTGCCAATATTCTCAGCCCGGTGACCGCCATTGGCGGGGAATTCCAGTCCACCTACACGGCCCAGGGCTGTGCCGGTGAGGACACCATCACGGCGACGGTCAATGTGGGCGACGGCGGTGACTCGGTTACCCTGGTCGCCTCGGCCACTGTTGAGGTCGAAGAAGCGACTCTGGGCTCACTCGTCTTTGTTGATGCCGACCCGCAGCTCATCGGCCTGCGGGGCATGGGCGTGGCCGGAATCAGCGAGACCTCCACCGTCACCTTCCAGGTTCAGGACACCCAGGGCAATCCCACGCCGGGTCGCAACGTGCAGTTCAGCCTCAGTACCTCCGTGGGCGGTATCGCCCTCTCCACCGAACTGAGCACCAGCAACAGCCAGGGCCTGGTTACCACCCAGGTGATCTCCGGAACCGTGGCCACCTCAGTACGCGTCAATGCCCGCGTGGTGGACACCAACGTGACTTCACAGTCCAGTCAGCTATCCATCAGTACCGGGATCGCGGAAGAAGCCGGCATTTCACTGGGGCTGGATATTTACAACCCGCCCGTGCAGCGTTGCCTGGGCGCTCGTATCCCGATACGGGTGCACGCTCGCGACCGTTTCTCCAATCCGGTGGTCGATGGCACCGTGGTGCATTTCTCTACCGAGGGTGGCCGTATCCAATCCAGTTGCATGACGGAAGACGGCGAGTGTGAAGTGGAATGGGTCAGTCAGGATCCAATGCCGATGCGTTCCACCATCCTCGCGTACATGGAAGGGGAAGAGAGTTTCAAGGATCGTACCGGTGACGGGCTTTTCGGTACGGAAGAAGCCAGTTTTGGCCCCCATCAGGGCAGCTATGACTGGGATGATCCTGATGAAGACGAAAGTATTGGCTGGATCGACACCGGCGAGCCTTTTCGGGATGACAATGAGAGCGGCAGCTTCGAGCCCGGCATTGATGGTTTCTTTTGGGATTATCATGGAACCGGGGAGTGGACCGGCCCCAACAGTCTCTATGACGGCGCACTCTGTGGTTACGGCATTGAGGATGAAGCCACTCGTGAGCAGTTCCAGGAACAGAACTGCGGGCTTCCCCAGGCACCCATTGGGCGGCAGACGGTGATGGTCTTGGCCGATAACCTGAACGTCAGTATTGATGCGCCAGCGAGTTATACCGTGGGTGGCGCCCCCTTGACGTTCACCGTCAGCGGGCCAATGGATCAGACCTTGCCCTTGGGGTCCACCATTGCGCTGGAAACTGATTACGGTGAAGTGCTTGGTCAGGATACCGTGACAATTGGCAACACCAATTTTGATGGCCCCAACGTCGTCGAATTCATCATCTCCGAGTCCGGCGAGGAAGACACCAGCATCTGTGAGATCGGTGTGATCACGGTCACCACGCCGGCCGACCTCTGTGGTGGGGCCGGAGTCATTGTGCAGCGGGAAATCGAGATTTGCGGCAGTACCTCTTGATACAGGGCAGCTGATGAAGGGCCTGCCCCACTGGGCAGGCCCTTTGTTTTTCGGCACTATTTACCCATCGATTGGCGCAGAGGCCCGAACCCGGGCGGCCAATCTCTTTCTCCTTCCGAGGGCATGGCATGGAGACACCGACCAGAATCTTTCTTGTCGGTCCCATGGGGGCCGGCAAGTCTTCCATCGGGCGCGAACTGGCCCGGCGGCTGGGTTATCCATTCCATGACACCGATGATTACCTGCGGGAACGCACCGGCGTGGACATTGCCACCATCTTCGATTTCGAGGGTGAAGCCGGCTTTCGCAAGCGGGAACATGATGCCCTCGCCGAACTGAGCCGCCAGGAACCCATTGTCCTGGCCACCGGCGGTGGCACGGTGATCCTGGATGAGAATCGTCGCCTGCTGGCCGAGCGCGGATTCGTGGTCTACCTGCGCACCAGCCTGGAATATCAACTCGCCCGCACCCGCCAGTCCCGTCACGATCGACCGCTCCTGGAAACCGAGGATCCCGAGAGAAAACTGCGGGAACTGGCCGAACAGCGTGACCCCCTCTACCGGGAGCTGGCCGACATGACCGTGGACACCGATGGTCAGTCGGTCAAGCAGGTGATGCGAAAACTGGCACTGGAAATTCACGGCGCCGATTGAGCGAGTCCTGCCCATGCCCCGTTTGATCGTTGAGCTCGCAGATCGTAGCTACCCCATCCATGCGGATCGTGGCCTACTGAACGATTCTGATTTCCTGCACCAGACTCTGCAGCAGCCCCGCCTGTTATTGGTCACGGACGAGAACGTGGCCCCCCATTGGCTGGCGCCCCTGCAGCGGGCCCTCGGTGAGCGCCTGGTGCATGCCGTGGTCTTGCCCGCCGGCGAGGCCCAGAAAAACCTCGTCACCCTGGAGCGCCTGTTCGATGAACTGGCCCGGCATCGCATCGGCCGGGACGGCGCGCTGCTGGCTCTCGGTGGCGGTGTGGTTGGCGATCTGACGGGTTTCGCCGCGGCCTGTTGGCAGCGTGGCACGGCTTTTCACCAGATTCCCACCACGCTCTTGGCCCAGGTGGATGCCTCGGTGGGCGGCAAGACCGCCGTCAACCACCCCAGCGGAAAGAACCTGATCGGAGCCTTTCACCAGCCCCGGAGCGTCATTGCCGACACGGCGACCCTCAGTACCCTGCCGGATCGCGAGTTCCGGGCCGGTCTGGCCGAGGTGATCAAACACGCCCTGATCGCCGATCTGGAGCTGCTGGTCTGGCTGGAGTCGCGCGTACGCGAGCTGAATGACCGTGATCCAGAGACGGTCGCCGAGTGCGTGATTCGCTGCTGTCGCATCAAGGCGGCCGTGGTGGCCGAGGATGAAACCGAGCAGGGGCGACGCGCCATCCTGAACTTTGGTCATACCTTCGCTCATGTCATCGAGGGAGCCTGCGGCTACGGAGAATGGCTGCATGGGGAAGCCGTGGCCGCCGGCATGGCGCTCGCCCTGGAGCTGTCCCGCCGCCTCGGCAACATCAACGAGGAAGGGCGGGACCGGGGAATTGCGCTGATGCGCGACCTGCAGCTGCCCGTGAATGCACCGGCACTGGATCATCAGACCTGGCTGGACTGGATGGCGCGGGACAAGAAAGCCACCGCCAGCGGCCTGCGACTGATCGTTCTGGATCGTCTGGGCCACGCCAGCGTGCGCGGCGATGTGAGTGAGGCCGATCTGCTCGCCACCATTGCCTGGCGGCCCGCCGCAGAAGACTGATCCCTCGGGTACAATAGCGCCACTGATTCCAAGGAGAGCGCCGTGTACCAACACAAGTCCATTCCCGCCGAAGAGCGCCTGATCTTTGCCCTGGATGTTGCCGACACCGACAGTGCCCGTGAGCTGGTAGAGCAGCTGGGCGACAGCGTCCGTTTCTACAAGATCGGCCTTGAGCTGTTCATGGCCGATGGCTTCTTCGACTTTCTCGACTGGCTGCTTGCCCGGGATGCCAGGGTCTTCGTGGATCTGAAGTTCTTCGACGTGCCGGCCACCGTGGCCGCCGCCGTCCGCCAGCTGTCCAGGCGGGGCGCCCACTTCTGCACCATCCACGGCAACCAGAGCATCATGGAGGCCGCCGCGCAAGCCCGCTCCGGTCATCTCAAGGTGCTGGCCGTCACCGCCCTGACCAGTCTGGATCGCGGCGATCTGGACGACCTGGGCTTCCAGTGTGACGTGGAAGCCCTGGTGCTTTCCCGTGCCCGGCGCGCCCTGGAGGCCGGCTGCGATGGCGTGGTTGCCTCCGGCATGGAAGTACAGAAGATGCGCGAGGCCGTGGATAACCGCCTGCTGGTCATCACGCCCGGCATTCGCCCGGTGGAGAATCGTGGCGACGACGACCAGAAGCGCGTGGTGACCGTGGAAGAGGCTTTCCACAACGGCGCGGACTACATCGTTGTCGGCCGCCCCATCCGCAAGGCGGAGAACCCGAAGGCCGCGGCCGAAGCCATTCAGTCCACTATCCGTGAGGTGTTCGAGCAATGAGCGCGGAACTTCAGAACGATCGTCTGCTGCGAGCCCTGTTGCGTGAGCCCGTGGATCGTACCCCGGTCTGGATGATGCGCCAGGCCGGCCGTTATCTGCCGGAGTACCGGGCCACCCGGGAAAAGGCCGGCAGCTTCGTCAAGCTGATGAAGAACCCGGACATGGCCTGTGAAGTCACCCTCCAGCCACTGGAGCGCTTCCCCCTGGATGCCGCCATCCTCTTCTCCGACATCCTCACCATTCCGGATGCCATGGGCTGCGGGCTGTATTTCGTGCAGGGTGAAGGGCCGAAATTCGAGCGCACCGTGCGCAGCGCCGCCCAGGTGGATGCCTTGCCACGCCCGGATATCGAGGATGATCTGGGCTATGTCACCGATGCCGTGCGCACCATCCGCCGGGCACTGAATGGCCGCGTCCCCCTGATCGGATTCAGCGGCAGCCCCTGGACCCTGGCCACCTACATGGTGGAGGGCGGCTCCAGCAAGGATTTCGCCACCATCAAGGGCATGGCCTGGGACGCGCCGGAGGTGCTCGATCGCCTCCTGGACAAGCTGGTGGATTCGGTCACCGATTACCTCAACGCCCAGATCCGGGCCGGCGCCCAGGCCGTCCAGATCTTCGACACCTGGGGCGGCGCCCTGAGTCCCGCCCATTATCGTCGATTCTCACTCCATCCCATGGCCCGCATCGTGGAAAACCTGATCCGCGAGCACGAAGGCCGCCGGGTTCCGGTCATCCTGTTCACCAAGGGTGGCGGTCAATGGCTGGAGGCCATGGCCGAGACCGGCTGTGACGCCCTCGGCCTGGACTGGACCATCGACATTGGCGAGGCACGTCGACGCGTCGGTCACAAGGTCGCCCTCCAGGGCAACCTAGACCCCGCCGCCCTGAACGCCTCACCCGCCCGCATCCGCGAAGCCGTTTCCGAGATCCTCGCCAGCTATGGCCACGGCGAAGGCCATGTCTTCAACCTCGGCCACGGCATCACCCCCAAAATCCCGCCCGAACACGCCGGCGCCATGATTGATGCGGTGGTGAAATTGAGCCCGCAATATCATCACGGCGGTTGAGGCGGAAAATGTCGTTGTCGTTGTCGTTGTCGTACTCGGCCTTTTGAATTTTTTTGGGGGGCTAAAAAAAGACGATTACGACAACGACAACGACAACGACAACGAGCGGCATTCTTCGGGGTTTTTGGGGCATAAAAAAGCCCCCGGCGGTTAACACCACCGGGGGCTTCGTTTTCTCGACAGCGTCAGCCCTTAGCGCCGGTCCACCGGCACATAATCCCGCTGGCCTTCACCCACATACAACTGCCGCGGACGGCCGATACGCATGGCCGGATCGCCGACCATTTCCAGCCAGTGAGCAGTCCAGCCCACGGTGCGGGCGATGGCGAACATCACCGTGAACATGCTCACCGGAATACCCAGAGCCTTGTAGATGATGCCGGAGTAGAAGTCCACGTTGGGGTAGAGCTTCTTCTCCACGAAATAATCATCATTAAGGGCAATATGCTCCAGTTCCATGGCCAGTTCCAGCAGGGGATCGTTCTCCTTGCCCAGGCGCTTGAGCACCTTGTGGCACATTTCGCGGATGATCTTGGCGCGCGGGTCGTAGTTCTTGTAGACCCGGTGGCCGAAGCCCATCAGGCGGAAGGGGTCGTTCTTGTCCTTGGCCTTCTCGATGTACTTCGGAATGTTCTTCACATCACCGATTTCGTGCAGCATGTCCAGCACGGCTTCATTGGCACCGCCATGGGCCGGGCCCCAGAGGGCAGTGATACCCGAGGCGATGGCGGCGTAGGGGTTGGTGCCGGTGCTGCCGGCCAGGCGAACGGTGGAGGTGGAGGCATTCTGCTCGTGATCCGCGTGCAGGATGAACAGCAGGTCCAGCGCCTCGGCCGCCACCGGATCCGGGGAATAGGCTTCCGCCGGCACCGAGAAGAACATGTGCAGCAGATTGGAACAGTAGCCCAGGTGATTCTGCGGATACATGAAGGGCTGGCCGATGGAATGCTTGTAGGCCGCCGCCGCAATGGTCGGCATCTTGGCAATGATGCGGTGGGCGAACACATCCCGCTGGTTCGGATCCCGCATGGCGTTCTGATCGTGATAGAAGGCCGAGAGAGAACCCACCACACCGGTCATCATGGCCATGGGGTGGGCGTCGTAATGGAAACCGTTGAAGAACCGCAGCAGCGATTCATTGATCATGGTGTGATAAAGAATGGAATTCTTGAAGCTCTCCATCGTCTCCCGGCTGGGCAGCTCGCCATACATGAGCAGGTAGGACACTTCCAGGAAGCTGGATTGCTCGGCCAGCTGCTCAATGGGATAACCCCGGTACAGCAGGACACCGTTCTCGCCATCAATGTAGGTGATGGCACTCTTGCAGCTGGCGGTGGAGGTGAAACCGGGGTCGAAGGTGAAGATGCCTTCCTGCTTGTACAGGCTTCCAATGTCCACGGTGGACGGGCCCAGGCTGCCTTCACGAATCGGCAGTTCCGTGGCGGAACCTTTTCCGGGCATCTCCAGCTTGCTGTGCTTCTGCTCGCTCATGGTCAACGCTCGCTCCTATGAAATCCAGGGGCCGTATTGATCGGGACAGATCGCTCGACAGATCGTTGCAGACCGGAGCCCCCCGGTCAGATACTGCCCCTTGGGTGTCGGCCCCGACGGACGGATCCGGGCAGACGGTCATCGCCAGTCTTATGTCGTGCCAGATCGACCGCAGTGGAGTCTGGCAGACAGGGATGACGACTTGATTGCTGTTCCCGCCATCAGGCGGAAAACCTGGATGCTGGTTCCGCTCACCACCACCGTTCCCGGGGGGTTCCCGGGTGGCGGGTGCCTGAGACCGTGGCGCGTACGGTGTCGCAAAGCAAACGGTCCCGGAACCGGGCGACCGATTATAGGGCAGAAGCGGCTGGAATGACAGGCGGCGGGGAGGGGATTGGCTGGCGCCACCGGGCGCCGGCCGAAATGCCGGTGATCAGGCGCTCTTGCGACCGTACTTGCGGCGGAACTTGTCCACGCGGCCGGCGGTGTCCATGATCTTCTGCTTGCCGGTGTAGAAGGGGTGGCAGGCAGAGCACACCTCGACCTGCAGATCCTTGCCAATGGTGGATCGGGTCGCAAAGGTGTTGCCGCAGCTGCAGGTCACCGTGATGTCTTTGTATTCGGGATGGATATCCGCTTTCATGACCTTGTCATCCTGGCTCGTCGCATTGGGCCGGCCTCGCAGGCCGGCTCCGGAAAACTGGAAACGGGGGATTCTAACGCCCTATGCCACGCGGGGCAAGTCTTGTGGCAATGTCCGAAAGCCACCGGCCCGCGCCCCCGCCGGATCCGGTGAGCGGCATTAAGCTGCGGTCTTCACAGGGATTTTTCCATTATCCACAGTTCCTGTGGATAACTGTGTGGACGACTTGGGGCAAACCGCCGCAAGGCATTGTCATGATGGCGGTCTTTCCGGATCGGGCAATATGTCGCCATCTTGATCTAATCGATAAAAAACAATGACTTATAGTTTTGCCTGTCTGTCTTCCACCTGAAATCTGCCGGCACGGGCCGCGGGCAGGCAGGAATCGGCGGCATGTGAATAAAATGCGTGACGGGTCTTGACACGCCTTTCATTCCACGATCAATGGCTGCGTTCGACCGACAAACGGTGGCCTCCCTGCTCGTCCACGCTGGCGATCAGGGCCATGGGGTGGCAGCAGACCGGGCAGTCCTCCACCCACTCGCCGGCCTCGGCGTCGTCCTCCACGTACAGCTCCACGGCCTCGAAACACCAGGGGCAGGTCACTTCATGGACGTTCAGGCCCTCCATCACGGGCCCGCCTTTTCCGCCTCACGATCCGGCAGAAATCGAGCCTGCAGTTCATTGAGGAAATCCATGCCGCGCGGTGTTGGGCGCCACTGCGCGTCGCCCGGGATGGCCGCAATGCTCTCCATCAAACCCTGTTCGCGCAGTGTGTCCAGGGCATCGTGCAGACGGCTGGAGGGCAGGCCGCAACGCGCCTCAAAATCCGTCTCGCGAAAGCCCGCCGTCAGTCGCAGGGCATTGAGCATGTACTCGAAGATACGCTGTTCCGCGTCCAGGGCATGACAGTCCACCGTGGCCTCGCCGGCCGCGGCCAGCTGCATGTAGCGTTCCGGCACCCGGTGCTTGCGATGCCGGAAGATGCCCTCGGCGGGCCGGGTGAACTTGCCGTGGGCGCCGGCGCCGATGGCCAGATAATCGCCGAACTGCCAGTAGTTGAGATTGTGCCGGCAGGCCTCGCCGGGCCGCGACCAGGCGGAAATCTCGTAACGCTCCAGGCCCGCCTGGCTCAGTGCCTCGAAGCAGGCCGCCTGCATGTCCCAGCGGCTCTCCTCGTCCGGCCGCTCGGGAGGCTTGCTGTAGAAGACCGTATTGGGTTCCAGGGTCAGCTCGTAATGGGAGACATGATCCACTCCCCGCGCCAGTACCCCCCTCACGTCCGCGACCGCCTCGTCCAGTGTCTGCCCGGGAAGGCCGAACATGATGTCGGCGTTGATGCGTTCGAAGCCGGCGGCCTTCGCCCTGTCCAGTGCCGCCAGTGCCTCGTGGCCGTCGTGGATACGCCCGAGGGCGGTCAGGCGCTGATCATTCAGGCTCTGTACGCCGATGGACAGGCGATTGACGCCCGCCAGGCGATAATCCCGGAAGCGAGCGGCTTCCGCGCTGCCCGGATTGGACTCAAGCGTGATCTCCACATCCCCGGCCAGGCCGATGCGGCGGTCGGCGGCCTCCAGTACCCGGCCGATGGCCGTCCCGGAAAACAGGCTCGGCGTACCGCCGCCGATGAAGACGGTTTCAATGCGTCGGCCCCCGGCCCGATCGGCCTCGGTCGACAGATCCGCCAGCAGGGCGGCCACGTAATCGTCCTCCGGCAGCCGGCCCGCCAGGGTGTGGGAATTGAAATCGCAATAGGGGCACTTGCGCTCGCACCAGGGCAGGTGGATGTAGAGCGCCAGGGGTGGTGCCTTGAGTGGAGTCGTGCTCACAATGCCTCGATCAGTTGCCGCAGTGCCTTGCCGCGATGGCTCAGCCGGTTCTTTTCGGCCGGATCCAGTTCCGCCGCGCTGCGATCCATGCCGTCGGGCAGAAAGACCGGGTCGTAGCCAAAGCCATCCTCACCGGACGGTGCCAGGGCAATGCGACCATGCCATTCCCCCTGGGCAATCAGGGGCAGGGGATCCAGGGGGTGTCGCAGCAGCACCATGAGACAGACGAAGCGGGCGCTGCGTTCCTCTTCGGGCAGGCCCTCCAGGGCCTTGAGCAGCTTGTCCACATTGTCCCGGTCGCTGGCACCGGCTCCGGCGTAGCGGGCCGAGCGAACGCCGGGGGCACCTTCCAGGGCATCCACGCACAGGCCGGAATCGTCCGCCAGGGTGGGCAGGCCGCTGGTGGCGGCCGCATTGCGGGCCTTGATCAGGGCGTTCTCCACGAAAGTCCCGGCCGTTTCCTCCGCCTCCCGCGTATTGAATTCGCTCTGGGGCAGGATCTCGAAGCCCCTTTCCCCCAGCATGCGGGACAGCTCCCGCGCCTTGCCGGGATTGTTGGAAGCGAGCACGAGGCGCTGGCCCTTCATGATGCCTTCCCGTTTTCCAGGGCGGCGCGCTGGGCCGCGTGCAGTTCAGCGATGCCCTTTTCCGCCAGGGCCAGCATGCGGTCCAGTTCCTCGCGGCGGAAGGCGTGGCCTTCCGCCGTTCCCTGCACTTCGATGAAGGCACCGGCATCGTTCATGACAACATTGAGGTCGGTCTCGGCCGTGGAATCCTCCGGATAATCCAGATCCAGCACCGGTCGACCGTCCACGATGCCGGTGGATATGGCCGCCACCTGCCCGTGCATGGGGTCCTTCTTCAGGGCGCCGTCCTTGAGCAGGGTCAGGATGGCATCGCGCAGCGCCACCCAGGCACCGGTGATGGAAGCCGTGCGCGTACCGCCGTCGGCCTGCAGCACATCGCAGTCCAGGATGATGGCCCGCTCGCCCAGGGCCTCCATGTCCATGACGGCCCGCAGGGAGCGGCCGATCAGGCGCTGAATCTCCACCGTGCGGCCACCCTGCTTGCCCCGTGCCGCCTCGCGATCATTACGGCTGCCGGTGGCCCGCGGCAGCATGCCGTACTCAGCCGTGACCCAGCCACGGCCACTGCCCCGCAAAAAGCCCGGAACACGTTCACTGACGCTGGCCGTACACAGCACCCGCGTCTGCCCGAACTCCACCAGCACCGAGCCTTCGGCATGCATGGTGAAACCCCGGGTCATCCGGATGGGGCGCAATTGGTCTTCGGCACGGCCGTCATGTCGCATTTCAGTACTCCTGCTTGTGAATTCGCCGGGCTCGGCGATGAAAAAAGGAAAGTGGATGGATCTCGTCCGCTGGAAGCGGCGCTTGCCGGGTCAGCCCTGCCAGCGCATGGCCACGGCGGTGATGTTGTCGCTTTCGGGGGCGGCATTCCGCTCGGCCTCCTCGGCCAGCGCTTCCAGGCAGGCATCCAGATCCGCCGCCGCACCCAGGCGGCTGGCGGCCGAGTCCATGTCCAGCGCCCCCCAGAAGCCGTCGCTGCACAACAGAACAACATCGCCGGGACGGAGCGTCAGACGCCGGCGCAGTCGAAGTGCCGGCTCGCCCTCCGGCCCCCCGAGGCAGGAATCCACCAGATGCCGCATGGGATGGGCCAGTGCCTCCTGGTCATCGATCTGGCCCCGGGTCAGCAATTCGTCCACCACGCTGTGATCCCGGCTGCGCCGCCGGATCTGCCCGTCGCGGATCAGATAGGCGCGGCTGTCGCCGGCGTGAATCCAGCGCACATTGCCCGAGCTGATCAGGGCCAGCACCCCGGTGGTGCGGGGGGCCTTGTCGATGGTGGTGCCCTCCGCCAGTTCAGCCACCTTGCGGTGGGCGCGGTGCATGGCGTTTTCAAGAAACTTCACCGGTGCCCGCACCAGCTTGCCGGAGGACTTGAAGGAGGCGGTCCAGGACAGCACCGCGGTCTCGGCGGCCAGGGCACCGTCCGCGTGCCCGCCCATGCCGTCGGCCACGCCCAGCATGACGGCCTCGTCACCCACCATCAGCACCAGACGATCCTGATTGCTCTGGCGATGGCCGGTTCGGCTCACATCGGCGGTTTCGATTTCCAAGCCGCTGGTCTCCCGATGGCTGGGGCCGTCCTGCATGGAGCCGTGCCCCTGTCTTGCGTATAATGCGCGGTTTTCCGCGTTCAGTGGCAGACATTTTAACAGGCATGGACAGCCACGACGGCTTTCCTGCCCGCTGCCCCCCTGTCCCGCACCCCGGGGATTCCACATGATCAAGAGCATGACCGGCTTTGCCCGCAGCGAGACCCAGACCGATGCCGGCCTGCTGGTGTGGGAGCTGCGCTCCGTCAATCACCGTTACCTGGAAGTGAATCTGCGGCTGCCGGAAGTGGTGCGTGCCATTGAACCCGCCCTGCGCAAGCAGGTGGAAGCGGTCGTCGGTCGCGGCAAGCTGGATGCCACCCTGCGCCTGGAATCCGCGGACGGTCAGGGCCCGGCCCTGGCGCTGGACCCGGACATGGCGGATGCCCTGGCGCGGGCGGTGGGTGATCTGGCCGCCCGTCTGCCCGAGGCCCGTCCGCCCAGTCTTGGCGAGCTGATGCAGTGGCCCGGCCTGCTGCGTCGCCCGGCCCCGGATCCGGAGGCCCTGCAGGCCTCGGCCCGTCGTGGCCTGGAGGCCGCCCTGACCGAACTGCGGGAATATCGCCAGCGTGAAGGTGAGCGCACCCAGGTCATGCTGGAGGAGCGCTGCCGGAGCGTGGAGGAACTGGTGGCCCGGGCCCGTGTGCGTGTGCCGCAGGTGCTGGCCAGCCTGCGCGAACGCTATCGCAGTCGCCTGGCGGAACTGGACATCCAGGCCGACGAAAGCCGCCTTGAGCAGGAACTGGCCCTGGTGGCCCAGAAGCTGGACGTGGACGAGGAACTGGATCGCCTGGAAAGCCATGTGGCTGAAATGCGCGACGCCCTCGGGCGCGAGGAGCCGGTGGGCCGGCGCCTGGATTTCCTGATGCAGGAGTTCAACCGCGAGGCCAATACCCTGGGTTCCAAGAGCCAGGACAGTGAGACCACTGCCATTTCCGTGGAGCTCAAGGTGGCCATCGAACAGATGCGTGAACAGATCCAGAACGTGGAATGAGTGACGCCATGAACAGAGGCAGACTGTGGGTGGTCAGCGCACCGTCGGGTGCGGGCAAGACCAGCCTGGTGCATGAACTCATGCGCCGGGAGCCGCGCCTGCGCTTTTCCATTTCCTACACCACGCGCCCGCCTCGCCAGGGTGAAGTGGATGGTCAGGATTATCTGTTCGTGGATGAGGCCCGCTTTGTCGCCATGATCGAGGCCGGCGAGTTTCTCGAGCACGCGCAGGTCTTCGGCAACCGTTATGGCACGGCCCGTGGCCAGGTGGAACGGGAACTGGCCGACGGTCATGACGTGTTGCTGGAAATCGACTGGCAGGGCGCGGCCCAGGTGCGCGAGATGATGCCCGAGGGGCGCAGCATCTTCATCCTGCCGCCCTCGCGGGAAGAGTTGGAACGGCGCCTGCGGGGCCGCGGCACGGACAGCGAGGCGGTGATCGAGCGCCGGCTGCGTGAGGCTCACGCGGAACTGCTGCAGTGGTCCGGCTTTGATTACGCCGTGATCAATGACGATTTCGACCAGGCCCTGGGCGAGCTGCAACGGATCATCCACGGTGACGGGGAGGCCCTGTCGGCCACCCGGCCACAAGTGCGACAACTGGCCGAGCAGCTGCTGGCCGACACCCCGGAATAGGGCGGCCGGGAAAACCCGGTTCCCCGGGGCGTTTTTCGCCACCCCGGCTGGCGGCGGCTTCGCCCCTGAAGTAAACTTTTCCCCAACGGACAATGTCTTAGTGACATAGACAGCGTCTTTGAAAAACCTTGTGAGGATTGGATTGCCTTATGGCTCGAGTAACGATTGAAGACTGCATTGAGAAATGCCACAACCAGTTCGAACTGGTGCTGCTCGCCACCAAACGTGCGCGTCAGCTTGAGCGGGGCGCCGAAGCCATGGTGCCGCTGGAAAACGACAAACCCACCGTGCTCGCCCTGCGCGAGATTGCCGATGGCCTGGTGAACCGGGAAATGCTGGAAGAGCAGGAAGCCCGGGAAGCCAGCGAAGCCATGGCCGCCGAAGCCGCCGCCGCGGCCGAACAGGCCAGTGAGGCCGGTGAGCAGCGCGGGGACGTGGACGCCAGTCACTGATCCTCTGCGGAGTAGCGAGGTCATGAACGAGCCCGCCGCCAAGTATTCCTGGAGCCGCCGGGCCCGGCGGGCGGTGGGCATCGACGGTCTGCTGGCGCAGCTGCGCGAGTATCTGCCCGACGAGCAGGTGCAGGCGGTCGATCATGCCTTCCAGTTCGGCGCCCATGCCCATGAAGGGCAGCGGCGCCTGACCGGCGAACCCTACATTTCCCATCCCGTGGCCGTGGCCGGCATCCTGGCCGAGCTGCGCATGGACTACAAGACCCTGATCGCGGCCATCCTGCATGACGTGATCGAGGACACCCCCACCGCCAAGGACGATATCGCCGACCGCTTCGGCGAGGACGTTGCCCAGCTGGTGGACGGGGTCAGCAAGCTCACCCAGATCCGCTTCCGTTCCAAGGCCGAAGCCCAGGCGGAAAACTTCCGCAAGATGCTGCTGGCCATGGTGGAAGACATCCGCGTCATCCTGGTCAAGCTGGCCGACCGCCTGCACAACATGCGCACCCTGGGGGTCATGCCGCCGGCCAAGCGTCGTCGCATTGCCAGCGAAACCCTGGAGATCTACGCCCCCATTGCCGGGCGCCTGGGCATCAACAGCATCCGCCTGGAGCTGGAAGACCTGGGCTTCAAGTCCATGCACCCCACCCGCTACCGGGTCATCAGCCGGCACCTGCGCAAGGTACGCGGCAACCAGCGCCAGATCTTCCGTCACATCAATCAGGCCTTCGGCGAGGCCTTGTCACAGGAAGGCATTGACGCCCGGGTGGAAAGCCGCGAAAAGCATCTCTACAGCATCTACCGCAAGATGCTGAAAAAGCGCCTGTCCCTGGCCGACGTGCTGGATGTGTACGGTTTCCGAATCACCGTGGACAAGGTGGACACCTGTTACCGTGTTCTCGGCATCGTGCATGGCGTCTACAAACCGGTGCCCGGCCGCTTCAAGGACTACGTGGCCATTCCCAAGGCCAATGGTTACCAGTCCCTGCACACCACCCTGTTCGGGCCCCATGGGGTGCCCATTGAAGTCCAGATCCGCACCCACGACATGAACCGGATTGCCGAGTCCGGCATTGCCGCCCATTGGATCTACAAGGACAGCGAGAAAGAGGGACGCGGGTCGACGGCGCGTGAAGGCTCCGGCCCGGAAGAGATCCGTGCCCGGGAGTGGCTCAAGGGCGTGCTGGAAATGCAGAAGGGCTCGGGCAGCTCCATGGAGTTTCTCGAGAACGTGAAGGTGGATCTCTTCCCGGACGAGGTCTATGTCTTCACTCCGGACGGTGACATTCGCCGCCTGCCCCGTGGCGCCACCGCGGTGGACTTCGCCTACGCCGTGCATACCGGGGTCGGCAACGCCTGTGTGGCGGCCAAGATCAACCGGCGCCTGGCTCCCCTGCGTACCCGTCTGGTCAATGGCCAGACCGTGGAGATTATCACCGCGGACAATGCCCGGCCCAACCCGGCCTGGCTCAATTTCGTGGTGACCGCCAAGGCCCGCGCCGCCATTCGCCATTACCTCAAGAACCTGCACCAGGAAGACGCCGTGGAAATGGGGCGTCGCCTGCTGGAGCGTTCCCTGGCGGAGATGGAGCTCAAACTGCGCAAGATTCCCTCCGCGCGCATTGATGCCCTGCTGGAGGAGTTCCAGCTCGACAGCCGCGAAGACCTGTTCGAACAGATCGGTCTCGGCAAGCGCATGGCACCCATCGTTGCCCGTCGTCTGGCCCCCGAGCTGGAAGGCGATGAAAGCGGCATCGGCAGCAGCACGCCCCTGACCATCAGCGGCACCGAAGGCATGGTGGTGAATCTGGCCCGCTGCTGTTACCCCATTCCGGGCGATCCCATCGTCGGCTATCTCAGCCAGGGCCGGGGCATCGTCGTGCACCGGGAAGACTGCAGCAACCTGCACGAGTACAGCGACGAACCGGACAAGTGGATCGACATCCAGTGGGAGAAGGACCTTTCCCGCGACTTCTCCGTGGCCGTGAAAGTGGACGTGGAAAACAAGCGCGGCGTGCTGGCCTCGGTGGCCGCCACCATGTCCGAGGAAGGCTCCAACATCGAACACGTCAACGTCCAGGAACGCGACGGCGACTACACCACCCTCCATTTCGTCTTCAACGTCCAGAACCGTCGCCATCTGGCCGACATCATGCGCTCCATCCGCTCCATGCCCGAAGTCCTCAAGATCGTCCGCACCCATTCCTGACGCTGAAAGCGGTAAAACATTTAGCCGCGAGATGGACGCGAAATGGACGCTAGATTTGGGCCGTGCCTGGGGGATGCCGTGCTGCTGCGGCGGGGCCGTGCAAGAGGATGGCACGGCCCTTCGACTGGCACCGTGGGAGCGGCTTTATCCGCGATGCCAATCCCTAGGTTGGCACGCCAAATGATCCATGCCCCCTGTAGGCGCGGATTCATCCGCGCAATGGCCTGAATCCGCCGTTTGATTCTCTAACAGGGAAATACCGCCATTGGTTTTTTGCCCGCCGTGCCGGGTTTCCAGCGCAGTTCAAAAATACAATCGACCGACGAATTCCAGCCATTGCGCGGATGAATCCGCGCCTACAGCGAGGCAATAGAGGATGGCGTGCCAACCGGGAGATTGAAATCGCGGCTAAAGCCGCTCCCACAGCGGGCAGTCAGCATACGCAGTGCCATCGCCAAGCAAGGCCCCTCCGAAGTAGCACGGCGGCCCGCTTGGCACGGCCCAAATCTAGCGTCCATTTCGCGTGCATCTCGCGGCCAACTGTTTTCCCGGCTTTATCTCGTGTCCATTTCGTGGTTCCCCCGCTTTTGGTTTAACCTGTCGTTCATCCCGCAAGTACCCGCACAAGGACCCAGCCATGAGCCGCGAAGTGATTCACAGCAAAGATGCACCGGAGGCCATTGGGCCGTACTCCCAGGCCATTCGCGTGGGCAACACCGTCTATCTTTCCGGGCAGATTCCCCTGGATCCGGCCAGTGGCGAGCTGGTCACCGGGGACATCGACACCCAGGTTCGCCGTGTCTTCGACAACCTCACCGCCGTCTGCGAAGCGGCCGGTGGCAGCCTGGCCCATATCGTCAAGCTGCAGATCTATCTGACCGACCTGTCCCACTTCGCCACCGTCAACCAGATCATGCAGGCGTATTTTCAGTCGCCCTATCCGGCGCGCGCTGCCCTGGGTGTGGCCCAGTTGCCCAAGGGCGCGGAAGTGGAAATGGATGGCGTGATGGTGGTGGATGGCTGACGAGCGCGCCGTGAACACGGTGGCAGCCGAGATGGAAGAGGGTGGCCGTCTCACCGAACTCAAGGGCGTGGGCCCCAAGCTGGCCGAACGCCTGCAGAAGCTCGGCATCGAGCGACTGCAGGATCTGCTCTTTCATCTGCCCATGCGCTGGGAAGACCGCACCCGGGTGGTGCCCATGGGCAGCCTGCGACCGGGCGACCGCGCGGTGGTGGAAGGCACCATCCAGCATGCCGAGACGGTCTTCCGTCGCCGGCGCAGCCTGCTGGTCTCCCTCTCCGATGGCAGTGGCGCCGTCACCCTGCGCTTCTTTCACTTCTCCCGGGCCCAGCAGGAGAACCTCAAGCGGGGCGTCAAGCTGCGCTGCTATGGCGAGGCCCGACGCGGCCGCGTTGGCCTGGAACTTGTGCATCCGGAATATCGGCGGGTCAGCGACGACATGCCCGTCGAGGAAACCCTGACCCCGGTCTACCCCGCCACCGAAGGCCTGCAGCAGGCGCGCCTGCGCGATCTCATCAACCAGGCCCTGGATCGCATTCAGAAAGATGCCGCCCTGCTGGCGGACTATCTGCCACCGGCCACCCTGCCCGAAGCCCTTCGCATGGATCTATTCGGCGCCCTGGATACCCTGCACCGGCCCCCGCCCTCGGTCGCCATGGAGGCCCTGATGGAGGGGAGCCATCCCGCCCGTCGCCGCCTGGCCTTCGAGGAGCTGCTGGCCCACCGTCTCAGCCTGCGTCTGGCCCGTGCCCGTTTCCGTGAAGATCTGGCGCGCCCGCTCCCCGGCGACGATCGTCTCGTGCGTCCCTTCCTGGAAAGCCTGGCCTTCAGCCTGACCGGCGCCCAGCAGCGGGTGCGGGAGGAAGTCTTCCGCGATCTGGAAGGGGAAGCACCCATGCTGCGCCTGGTGCAGGGGGACGTGGGTTCGGGCAAGACCGTCATTGCCGTGCTCGCGGCCCTGCGGGCCGTGGAGGCCGGTGGCCAGGTGGCGGTGATGGCCCCCACGGAAATCCTCGCCGAACAGCACCTCGGCAACTTCACCGAATGGCTCAAGCCCCTGGGCATCCGGGTGGGCTGGCTGTCCGGCAAGCAGGCCAGTGCCGATCGCCGCTGGACCTTGAAGGCCATCGCCCATGGCGAGCTGCCGGTGGTGGTGGGCACCCATGCCCTGTTCCAGGAACAGGTGCGTTTCCGCGACCTGGCACTGGCGGTGGTGGACGAGCAGCACCGTTTCGGCGTGCATCAGCGCCTGGCCCTGCGGGAAAAGGGGGAAGGCGAGGGCCGCCGACCGCACCAGCTGATCAT
This sequence comes from Natronospira bacteriovora, assembly GCF_030848495.1. NCBI lineage: Bacteria > Pseudomonadati > Pseudomonadota > Gammaproteobacteria > Natronospirales > Natronospiraceae > Natronospira > Natronospira bacteriovora. The sequence goes on along the minus strand of NZ_JAVDDT010000006.1, from coordinate 100,992 downwards.
GACCGCTACCCCCATTCCCCGCACCCTGGCCATGACCGCCTACGCCGATCTGGATGTCTCGGTGATCGATGAACTGCCGCCCGGCCGTGAACCGGTCAAGACCGTGGCCCTGTCCGAGACCCGCCGCAGTGAAGTGGTGGCCCGTGTCGCCGAGGCCTGCGGCGCCGGCCGTCAGGTCTACTGGGTCTGTCCCCTGGTGGAAGAATCCGATGTGCTGCAATGCCAGGCCGCCGAGGACAGCGCCCGGGTGCTCGCCGAAGCCCTGCCCGACATCAGCGTCGGCCTGATCCACGGGCGCATGAAAGCGGAAGACAAGGAATCGGTGATGGCCCGCTTCAAGGCCGGGGAAATCCAGCTGCTGGTGGCCACCACCGTCATCGAAGTGGGCGTGAACGTACCCAACGCCAGTCTCATGATCATCGAGAACGCCGAACGCCTCGGCCTGTCCCAGCTGCATCAGCTGCGCGGCCGCGTGGGTCGTGGCAGCACCGCCAGCAGCTGCGTACTGCTCTATCGCGGCCCCCTCAATGAGATTGCCAGGGCCCGCCTGCAGATCATGCGCGAGACCAATGACGGCTTCCAGATCGCCCGCCGCGACCTGGAGCTGCGCGGCCCCGGCGAAGTCCTCGGCACCCGCCAGACCGGCGCGGCCGACCTCCGCATCGCCGACCTCATGCGCGACAACGACCTCCTGCCGGAAGTGGCCAAGGCGGCCGAGGCCATGCTGCAGAAATACCCCGAGGCGGCCGAGGCACTGATGCGGCGGTGGGTCGGGGAATCTTCCCGCTATGTCAGCGTATGAACGCGAGTGAAACGTGCATCGGTGGGGGCGGTAGCGGGTGTCGAGGTGGTTGGGGGTGTTGCGGCTTCGAAGGTGAGGCGTAAGGCGTAAGGCGTGAGGCGTAAGGACGGGCGCCTGCGGCGCCCAGCGGCAGGCCTTCGGCCAGCCTTCTCGCGCGCAGCGCGGAAGCCGAAGGCTTCGGTTTTACGCCTAACGCCTCACCCCCGAAAGGTGTAATCCAGCAGGATGCCCGCAAAGATGAAAAAGCCGAACCAGTTGTTGGACAGAAAGGCGCGGAAACAGTCGTCGCGACGGCGGCGGAAGATCAGCACCTGCTGCCACAGGATATTGGCGGCACCGAAGGCCATGCCCCAGAGATAGGTGCCACCCAGTTCCGCCTGCTGCCCGATCAGGTACAGGGTGAGCAGCAGGGCGAGCTGGATCAGGCCAATGATCAAACGGTCCAGCTCACCGAAGAGAATGGCGGCCGATTTCACGCCGATCTTGAGATCGTCATCCCGGTCCACCATGCCGTAGATGGTGTCGTAGGCCAGGGCCCAGAGAATGACGGCGATGAAGACCAGCCAGGCCAGCTCACTCAGGCCGCCGGTCTGCGCGGCCCACACCATGGGTGCCGCCCAGCCGAAGGCGATGCCCAGATAGGCCTGGGGCAGATAGGTATAACGCTTCATGAAGGGATAGCTGGCGGCCAGGAAGATGCCCACGAAGGCCAGCTTGATGGTCAGGGTGTTCATGGTAAGCACCAGACCGAAGGCCGTCAGGCCGAGCAGGGCGAACAGCAGCAGGGCTTCCCAGGGCCGGATGGCGCCGGTGGCCAGGGGGCGCTCCCGGGTGCGCTTCACATGGCCATCGATGTTGCGGTCGGCGAAGTCATTGATCACGCAACCGGCCGCGCGCATGACGAACACGCCGATCACGAAGACAGTAAAGACCTTCGCATCGGGATGGCCTTCGCCGGCCAGCCACAGGGCCCAGAGGGTGGGCCAGAGCAGCAGGAAGGTCCCGATGGGCCGGTCGACCCGCATCAGGCGAACGTAATGGCCGAGGCGCTGGATCACCTTCGGCAGGATCTCGGCCACCAGCCAGTGGCGACGGGCGCGCTTGAGCTGACGGGCAATGCGGTCGCCGAGGCGCTGTCTCATCCCTGCTCCCCGTACAGAAAACATTCCACGATCACCATCGCCTGCCCGCCGACACGCAGGCGCGAACGCCGCGCCCATAGCGGTGCCGGATTGCGATCCAGACCCTGCCAGGCGCGCTGCACCAGCGGGTCATCCACCGCCAGACGGGCAATGGTCAGGCCCTCGCGCACCGCCTCGCCGCTGGCAAACAGCCGGGAACCCAGAGGCTGGTCGCCCAGGGAAGCGACCCAACCCAGGCGCTGCAGCAGCGAGGACGGGATATGGCTCACGGCATAAACCAGCGGCCGTCCCGCCGCATACAGACGCACTTCCCGGCGCAGGGCGCCATCGCCGTCATGGTGTTCACTCAGCCGCTCGACCTCCACGGGCGCGCCCAGACGCGCTTCCAGTCGTCCGGTCAGGGAAGCCGCTTCGGTGAGCAGATCCCAGTGGGCCGGCCGCTCCCCATCCGGCACACGCTCAGGCGCCAGCCAGTCGGCCCGGGTACGGGTCTCGGGTTGTGAAACGGTGCTGTCCATGTTGCGGGCCATTGTAAACGATGCAGCCGCCAAACGGCGCCGGCGGGGTCGTGCCGGGGAATGGCGCGAAAACCTTGACCACGAAATGCACACGAAATGCACACGAGATAAAACCTTTGAAAACATTTGGCCGCGAGATGCACGCGAAATGGACGCTAGATTTGGGCCCTGCCTGGGGAGCCGCCGTGCCGCTTCGGCGGGGCCGTGCCAGAGGATGGCACGGCCCTTCGACTGGCAACGTAGGAGCGGATTTATCCGCGATAACAATCCCTCGGTTGGCACGCCATTCTCTATAACTTCGCCTACAGGGGTTCCGGTATAGCGGCGTGCCAACCGAGGGATTGTCATCGCGGCTGAAAGCCGCTCCAACAGCGGGCAGTCAGCACCCGCAGTGCCATGCCTTATTTCGTGTCCATATTGTGTTCATTTCGTGGTCAGTATCTTTCAAGCCATCCCCAGGCACGGCCTCGCCGAAGCGGCACAGCATCCCACCCCGCACGGCCCAAATCTAGCGTCCATTTCGCGTGCATCTCGCGGCTAAATGTTTTCACGGTTTTCGGCGTCCATGTCATGACCAATCAATCCCGGTGTGGATCGCGCCATTCCTCGGCCATGGTATTGCCGCGGGCTTCGTTTACCGGTATCAGGCTGATCAGCGCCAGGGCGAAGAGGGCAATGCAGAAGAGAATGGCGTCGGCCAGACCCGCCCAGGTCTGGATGATGCCCAGGCCGAGGATACCGAAGATGGCCGCCGCCTTGCCGGCCAGGCCCCAGAAACCGAAGAACTCGGCGGCCTTGCCGCGGGGTGTGAGTACTCCCACCAGGGCGCGGCCGGCCGACTGACTGGAACCCAGGCTGAGCCCGGCGAGGCTGCCGGCAAAAAGAAAGACGTACTGCGCTTCCCATTCCACATCGAACAGATGGCGCGCCAGTGCCGTCAGGGCCGGCGTCTGCCAGATGGCGAGAATGGCGGCGATCCACAGGCAGAGGGTGATGGCATAGGTGCGCTTGGCGCCGAGCCGGCTCTGGATGAAACCGAAGCCCAGTGCACCGATTGCGGCGGTGATCTGTACGGTGACGAACATGATGGCGCGCACATGTTCCTCCCAGCCGATCACCTGGGAGCCGTAGATGAAGGAGAAGCTGATGATGATGTAGATGCCCGCCATGGCGAAGAAGATGGAGATCAGCAGGATGCTGAGATCGCGGAAGGCGGCAAGATTGCGCAGGGTATGCCCCAGGCGTGAAAAACCAAGTGAGAGGTAACCCTGGCCCGCCGGCCTGACTCGCCGCCGGCCCCGCTCCTTCAGCCAGACAAAGGTGGGTATGGCCGCCAGCAGAAAGAAGCCCGCCGCGAAGGGCCCCACCCAGCGAATGCGATCATAGTTCTCCGCACTCACCTCGCCCAGCACCAGCAGGGTGAAGGCGGTGGCCACCAGGCCGCCGATGTAGCCCAGGCTCCAGCCCAGGCCCGAGATCCAGCCCAGATCCTTCTTCGGCCCCAGGTCGGGCAGAAAGCTGGCGATGAAGTTCTCGCCAATGGCATAGGCGAAGTTGGAAACGATGATCAGGATGACCGCGTAGGTAATCCAGCCTGGCTCCACGAAATAGAGCAGGGCCGTGGCGGTGATGGTGAGCAGGTAACTGGCAAAGAGAAAACGTTTGCGAGAGCGGGAATAATCCGTCAGTGCACCGCACACCGGTCCCACCGCCACCACCATGAAGTAGCTCACCGCCAGGGCAATGCTCCAGAGCAGATTGCCTAGACGGTAATCCGGCCCGTCACCCACGATCACCCGGGTGAAGAGATCACCGAAGACTACGGTAATGATCAGCAGGGTATAGGCCTGGTTGGCGAAGTCGAACATCGCCCAACCAAAGATCTCCCGTCCCGGTGCCCGTTTGCGACTGACCAAGGTGTTCTCCTTTCAAGCCGACTGAGCTGTCAACAGTATGCCGGGCCGTGGCGGCGAAAGGGAAATGCGCGGGGATTGGGACCACGAAATGGACACGAGATAAAGGCGAAAACATTTAGCCGCGAGATGGACGCGAAATGGACGCGAGATTTGGGCCGTGCGGGGTGGGATGCCGTGCTGATTCGGAGGGGCCGTGCTGGGGGATGGCTTGATGTTTATTGGCCACAGATGAACACGGATGGACGCGGATGTGGGCCGTGCGGGGTGGGATGCCGTGCGACTGCGGAGGGGCCGTGCTGGAAGATACGCCTGGGTCGGTTATAGGCACCGTGGGAGCGGATTCATCCGCGATTTCAATTTATTGGTTGGCACGCCCGTTTGGTGACCCCCCTGCAGGCGCGGATGAATCCGCGCCTACAGCGGGCAGTCAGCACCCGCCCTGCCATCCTCTGGCACGGCCCCTCCGAAGCGGCACGGCATCACCGAAAGCACGGCCCACATCCGCGTTCATCCGTGTCCATCTGTGGTCAATAATCTTTTTGTCTTTCATTTTGTGTCCATTTAGCGTCCATCTCGCGGCTAAATGTTTCGCCTTTATCTCGTGTGCATTTCGTGGCCCCGTCCCCCGCCCGCTCTTGATATCCTTGCCTTTCGATAGCTGGCGATTGAGGCGTTCTCATCCATGCAGGCACGGCGGGGGATTCTGGCTCTGCTTACAGCGCTGATTGGCGTGCTGTCGGTCGGCTGCGCCACCTATGGTGACCAGCTGGGCGAGGCCATGTCCCTGGCTGATGCCGGTGATTACGAGGCCGCCCGCCAGACCCTGGCCACGGTGCTGGATCCGGACGGCGACGATCGCCTGCTGTTTCACCTGGAAAAGGGTGCCCTGGCCCATCTGCAGGGTGACTACCAGGCCAGCATCCGTCTGCTCAGCCAGGCCGAACAGATCGGCGAGGACCTCTACACCCGCTATTTCCGGGATGGCCTGCGTTCGGCACTGACCCATCCCCGCAATGCCCCCTACCGGGGCACGGCCTATGAGCTGGCCTACATCCACTACTATCAGGCCCTGAACTTCACCGCCCTGGCCCAGCAGAGCGAGGACCGCATCCAGCGTCGGGAATGGCTGGACGCGGCCCTGGTGGAGGTACGCAAGCTGGATGCCCGCCTGTTCGAGCTGTCCCGTCTGGAAGGTGAGTACGAGGAGTCCAACAATGGCCAGCAGCGGTCCATGTCCTTTCTGCTGCGGGCCTTCCACGGTTTCAGCGCCGAACTGGCGGATCGTGACAGCCTGCGTTTTCGCGAGGCCGCCTGGCTGCGTTATCTCTCCGGTCTTCTCTACGAGATGGCCGGTGATCTGGACGACGCCCGCATTGCCTACCATCGCGCCGCCGAGCTGTACGAGATCGGTTATGCCGAGCAGTTCGATCTGGACCAGGGCATGGTCGACCAGGCCTGGGAGGATGCCTGGCGCCTGTCCTGGCTGACCGGCCTCTGGGACGAGGTGGAGCAGGCCGCCCTGAACCGCTTCGGCGAGGAAGGCGTGGCCCGCATCATGGCCAGCGGCATTGATGATGCCCAGGTGGTGATCCTCCAGCAGGTGGGGCGGCTGCCGGCACGGGGGGAACTCAATCTCATGATGTATGCGGATGGCTTTCGCCGTTCCGTCACCCTGCGTCCGGTGCACACCGGCACCCATGAAGAACAGATCGCCCAGAATTTGTGGTTTCGCACCCTGTATGCCGACACCGGCCCCCTGGCCCTGCTGGCCCATTACCGCCAGGGCGGCTTTGACGGCCTGGTGCTGGGGCATTTCGAGAAAAGCTTCTATCTCGGCGGCCTGTGGTCGGACCTGGATGGCCTCGGGGTGCTGGACCCCATGCGGGGCGGGGTGCGCGTGACCGTTCCCTATCCGGGGCCGCCACCGCGGCCGGCTTCCGTCAGCCGCCTCACGGTCAACGGCCAGTCCCACCGCCTGCATACCGCCGACGACATTGCCCGCATGAGCCACCAGGACCTGCTGCTCAATGCCGGCGAGGAACTGCGCCGGGCAGCGGCCCGGGAAGTGCTGCGTCACACCATTGCCGCTGCCGCCGCCCGCGAGCTGGAAGAGCAGGGTGGACTGGCCGGGGCCCTGCTGGGCGCGGCCGCGCGCATCGGCACCTCGGCCAGCGCGCGTGCCGATACCCGCGCCTGGCAGACCCTGCCAGCGGAGGTCCGGGTGCTGCGTCTGCGCCTGCCTCCCGGCGAGCATGAGCTGCGCCTGGAGCGGGGCGAATGGCTGGGGCCTGAAAGCGGGCGCGAGCGAACCCTGGCCCTGGCACCGGGTGAAATTCGGCTGCTGCGCACCCGGCGGGTCGATTAGGGATTATGATTCGTGGATAGCATTGACCCCACGGGGGTCAGAACGAGAGGGGAAGTCATGATGGGAGCAGGAACCATGTCCGTATCCACCACCCGTTTCCGGCCGCTGGGCCTGGTGGCGTCGCTGCTGATTGCGGCGATGCTGCTCGCCGCCTGTGGCGGGGGCACCCAGGTCACCCGCGTTGATGCCGATGAGCAGATCGATCTCACCGATCGCTGGAATGCCACCGATTCCCGACTGGTCTCCGAGGCCATGATCGAGGACATGCTCACCTTCCCCTGGGTGGATCGCTTCCGTGCCGACAACCCGGACCGTGACCGTCCCCGGGTGATCATCCAGTCGGTCCGCAACCGCTCCCATGAGCACATTCCGGTGGATACCTTCATCAACGATTTGCGCCGGGAGCTGATCCGGGCCGGGCGGGTGGATTTCGTCGCCGGCGGTGCCGAGCGCGAGGATCTGCGCGAAGAGCGGCGCGACCAGGAGTTCTACGCCGACGAGGAAACCCGTGCCCGCATGGGGCGCGAGCTGGGGGCGGACTATGCCCTGACCGGCACCATCAATTCCTTCCAGGACCGCCTGGACGGCACCCGCGTGACCTTCTATCAGGTGGACCTCAAGCTGGTGGACCTGGAAAGCAATATCGAAGTCTGGAACGGCCAGAAGCAGATCCAGAAGGTCATGCACCGCGCCCGGCGCGGTTTCTGAGCGGGGGCTGAGCCATGAAGCGTTCCCGTTTCCACCCCCTTCTCCTGCTGCCTTTGCTCACGGCCCTGCTGGCCTGTGCCGCCACGCCGGAGGAAAGCGGGCCGACAGTGCCGGACTGGGTGCTGGCCACGCCCCACGACATGCGCTACGCCTATGGCGTGGGTTCCGCCCCCCTGCGCGGCGATCGCGCCGAGGCCCGCCGGGTGGCCACCGAACGGGCCCGCAGCGACCTGATCCAGAGCCTGCGGGTGGAGGTCAGCGGCGAAACCCGCAGCTGGATCGAGCGGGTGCGCCAGGAGGATGACGGGCCGGTGACCCGTGGCTTCTTCCAGGAAGTGCGCACCCGTATTCCGCCCACCACCCTGGATGAAATGAGCGTGGCGGACATCGCCATCGATCCGAACCAGGACACCCTCTACGCCCTGGTCCGGCTGGACCGGCCCATGGCCACCCTGCGCCTGTCCGGTGAACTCAATCAGCTGCGCAACCGCCTGGACGACTATCGCCGCGACGCGGCGGGCGAGGGCCGTCTCGACACCATCCGCCGTCTGCGGCCGGCGCTGGAGCTGATTGCCCGGGGCGGCGAGATCGAGGACCAGTTGCGATTGGTCTCCACCCAGCCCCTGAATCGTCCACCACTGGCCGACTCTCACGCCGACATACTGCGTCGCCTGAGTGATGCCCTGGACAGCCTGCACATCGAGCTGGACGGCAGCGGCATGTCCGAGCGGGTGCTGGGCGGGCTGCGCCGTGGCCTGCTGGAACAGGGCCTGCGCGTGGGCGGCACGGGCGAGCCCGACCTGGTGATTGGCGGCTCCCTGGACCTGCGTCTTGTCCAGCGCGGCCCCGATCACTTCGCCTTTGCCGAAGGCCGGGTTGAGGTGCGCAATGCCGAAGGCCGTCTGCTGGGGCAGTTCGAACACCGCGTCCGGGAAGGTTCCACCGATCCCGGACTGGCCGAAGACCGGGTGCTGGCCCGCCTGGGGCAGAGCCTGGGTCAGGCCCTGGGTGAACAGCTCATCCACTTTCTGTGAGGAGAACCGTCATGATCCGAAACGTCATCATCATCAGCGGCATTGCCATGGCCCTGGCCGCCTGTGCTGGCCCCGAGGAACGCCCGGAAGACCATATCCCGGACTGGGTCGCCGACCCCCAGAGCCAGGTCAGTGACGGCCTGGCCGCCACCCAGTGCGTGCCGGCCTCCGAGCAGTTCTCCATCGACCGCAATGAAGCGGTGGCCCTGACCCGCCAGGCCATGGCCGCCCAGATCGAAGTCTCGGTGGAGTCCATGGACGAGACCTACCAGCAGCAGACCCGCACCGCCGACGGCGAGGCCGTTTCCGGCTCCACCTTCCAGAGCGTCTCCCGCCAGCTTACCGACCAGACCCTGAGCGGCCTGCGCGTGGCCCGCACCGGCTACGAAACCATCAACGAGCGCCGCCAGCTGTGCACCATGCTGGTGATGGGCGAATCCACCATGCGCCAGCTCTTCGACGACATCCTCGCCGCCAGCGAACGCCCCGTGGCCGCCCAGGACGAAGCCGTGCTCTGGGAACAGTTCCGCCACAGCATGGCCCGCGAAGAAATGGACCGCGCCCTGGAACGCCGCCGCGGTGGGGAATGAACGGCGAAAACCTTGACCACGAAATGGACACGAAATGGACACGAGATAAAACCCAAAAAAATATTGGCCACGGATGAACACAGATAAACACGGATGTGGGCCGTGCTTTCGGTGATGCCGTGCTCCTTCGGAGGGGCCGTGCCAGAGGATGGCACGGCGGGTGCTGACTGCCCGCTGTGGGAGCGGCTTTAGCCGCGATAACAATCCCTAAGTTGGCAGGCCGTTCTCTACACGTTGTGGGAGCGGCTTTCAGCCGCGATCAAGCCTTCTAAGGCCAATTCACCATCAGCGACACGCGGCATTCGTCGAAGCCCCCAGCAACCTCCCGCTCCGTGTCCTCCGTGATCTCTGTGATCTTTGTGTAAACAACACCGGCCCGGCTTCAGTACCGATTTTTCAGAAAACAGTCGGCGTGCCAACCGGGCAATTGGAATCGCGGCTGAAAGCCGCTCCCACAGCGGGCAGTCAGCACCCACGGTGCCAGCCCTTATTTCGTGTCCATTTAGTGTCCATCTCGTGGTCCAAATCCCCTGCCACCCCCAGGCACGGCCCCTCCGAATCAGCACGGCGGCCCTCCAGGCATGGCCCACATCTGAGTCCATCTGTGTTCATCTGTGGCTAAAAAAACCTTAATCCCTTCCCCCGGCCCCAAAATCCGGTTACATTACGCCCCCTCGGAAACCACAAAGACCCGAAACCAGACCATGATCGGCATGTGCGCCAAACGCAAAGTGGAGAAGAAAGAGGTCAGCAAAAAGCTGGGCTCTGCCCGCTAGTGCGCACGCCGGAAACGCGAATTGCATGAGAAAGCCGGCCTCTGCGCCGGCTTTTTTTATTGCCTGAAAAACGATCGAGCCTTCTTCGAAGGCGTCATTTACGCAAGGAGCAGGAAGATGGATCCAAGCAGTCCCCTCGTCGTTCTCAAGTTCGGTGGTACCAGCGTCTCGTCCAGTGACAACTGGAAAAAGATCGAGTCCGTGGTGGGCCAGCGAAAACGGGACGGTGAACGGGTTCTGCTGGTGCACTCGGCCCTGGCCGGGGTCTCCGACACCATTGCCGGCGCCCTGGATGACATCGCCAGCGTGGTGCCGGCCGAGGTGGTGGATAGCCTGCGTCAGCGTCACCGGGCCCTGGCCGCCGAGATGGGCCTGGGTGACGTGGGCGAGGCTCTCGACGCCCAGCTGGATGAGTTGTCCCGCTTGCTGGAAGGGGCGCGCCTGATCGGCGAGGTCACCCCGCGGGTGCGTGCCCGCGCCATGGTGGTGGGTGAGCGCCTGGCCGGGGTGATTGCCCGTGCCCGGCTCGCCGACGCGGGCCTGGCGCCGGAGGCTGTGGATCCCACCGAGCTGCTGGCCATCCGTCCGCGCAACATGCCGGCGGCCGACTGGCTTTCGGCGGTCTGCGATGACGGCCCGGACGAGGCTGGCCGCGCCTGGCTGGCCGGGCGGGGCAACCTCATCCTCACCCAGGGCTTCTTCGCCCGCCATCCCGAGGGCGGTCCGGCCCTGCTGGGCCGGGGCGGATCGGACACCTCGGCCGCCTATCTCGCCGCCCGTCTGGGTGCCAGCCGCTTGGAAATCTGGACCGATGTGCCCGGCCTGTTCAGTGCCAATCCGCGCGCCCTGCCCACGGCCCGTCTGCTCAAGCGCCTGGACTACGACGAGGCCCAGGAGATCGCCACCACCGGAGCCAAGATCCTGCACCCGCGCTGCATCGCCCCGGTGCGCCGCCACGGCATTCCCCTGCAGGTGCGCTACACCCCGGACCCAGCCATGGCCGGCACCGAGATCGGCCCCGGCAGCGGCGACACCGAGGCCCGGGTCAAGGCCATTTCCAGCCGCGACGGCGTGGTGCTGGTGTCCATGGAAACCCTGGGCATGTGGCAGGAGGTCGGCTTCCTGGCCCGGGCCTTTGAATGCTTCCGCCAGCACGGGGTCTCGGTGGATCTGGTCTCCACCTCCGAGACCAACGTCACCGTCTCCCTGGATGCCGGTGCCAATGATCTCGGCGCCGATGCCCTCAATGCCCTGCTGGAGGAGCTGTCCACCTTCTGCCGCGCCCGCCTGATCGAGAACTGCGCCACGGTGAGCCTGGTGGGGCGGCGCATCCGCTCCATCCTGCACCAGCTTGGCCCGGCCCTGGAGATGTTCGAGGAGCGTCGCATCCACCTCCTCAGCCAGGCCGCCAATGACCTCAACTTCACCGCCGTGATCGAGGCCGGCGAGGCCCCGCGCCTGGTCGAGCAACTGCATCGCAGCCTGATCCACACCGTGCCCGATGACCCGGTACTCGGCCCCACCTGGCAGCAGCTGTTTGATCGTGAGCCCCGGCCGGCGATCATTCCGCGCAGCGCCCACTGGTGGTGGCAGGATCGGGAACGCCTGCTGGCCCTGGCCACCGAATCCGGCCCGGCCTTTGTCTATCACCTGCCCTCGGTGCAGTTGGCCATCGATGAACTGGCCGGGCTCAAGGCGGTGGACCGGGTGCTGTATGCGGTCAAGGCCAACCCCCATCCGCGCATTCTCGAGCAGGTGGACGCCGCCGGTTTCGGCTTCGAATGCGTCTCCCCCGGCGAGGTGCGCCAGGTCCTCGAGCACCGCCCGGGCATCGACCCCGAGCGCATCCTGTTCACCCCCAACTTCGCCCCGCGCGAGGAATACGTCTTCGGTCTGGAAGCCGGCGTACGGGTGACCCTGGACAACCTCCACCCCCTGAAGCACTGGCCGGAACTGTTCCGTGGCCGGGATATCTTCCTGCGCCTCGACCCCGGCCAGGGCCGTGGTCACCACAAGCACGTGCGCACCGCCGGCAGCCAGTCCAAGTTCGGCATTCCCCTGTTCGAGCTGGAAGAAGCCGCCGAGCGGGTGGCGGCGGCCGGCGCCCGCGTGGTCGGCCTGCACGCCCACAGCGGCAGCGGCATCCGCACGGCCGAGAACTGGCGCGAGGTCGCCCGGGTGCTGGGCGAAGCGGCCGAGCACTTCCCCGAGGTGGAAATCCTCGATCTGGGCGGCGGCCTTGGCGTGGTGGAAAAAACCGGTGACGACCCCCTGGACACCGCCGCCATGGACGCCTCCCTAGCCGACGTGGCGCGTGCCTTCCCGGGCAAGCGCCTGTGGCTGGAACCGGGCCGCTACCTGGTGGCTCGCGCTGGCGTGCTGATTGCCCGCGTCACCCAGACCAAGGGCAAGGGTGAGGCCCGCTACGTGGGCATCGAGACCGGCATGAACTCCCTGATCCGCCCGGCCCTCTACGGCGCCTGGCACGACATCGCCAACCTCTCCCGCCCCGACGAACCCGCCGGCACCCCGGCTACCGTGGTCGGCCCCATCTGCGAGACCGGCGACGTACTCGGCAACGACCGCCTGCTGCCCGAATGCCACGAAGGCGACGTCATCGCCATCGCCAACGCCGGCGCCTACGGCCGCGTCATGAGCTCCCAATACAACCTCCGCGACCCGGCCGCTGAGATTGTCATTGAGTGATGGGCTTGGGACCACGAAATGGACACGAAATGCACACGAGATAAAACCTTTAAAACATTTGGCCGCGAGATGGACGCGAAATGCACGCTAGATTTGGGCCGTGCTTGGGGTGATGCCGTGCTGATTCGGTGGGGCCGTGCGTGGGGATGGCAGGAAATTTGGACCACGAAAATGAACACTAAATGGACACGAAATAGGGTTTGGCACTGCGGGTGCTGATCAGGTGTGGGAGCGGCGTCCGCCGCGAACAGGGTTTAGCCGACCCCCATCGCGGCGGACGCCGCTCCCACATCCCTAATGCCGCGCCGGCGGGTCCACCACCCGGCACGGCCCCACCGAAGCCGCACGGCCCCACAACAAGCACGGCCAAACATCTGTGTTTATCCGTGTTCATCTGTGGCTAAAAAATGTTTTTTCTTTTTTGGTTTTATCTCGTGTCCATTTCGTGGTCCCATTCAAGGCGTCCGCGCAATGGCAATTACCTCCACCCGTTCCGCGCCGGCCCGTTTCAGGCAGCGGGCCAGTTCGGCCACGGTGCTGGCCGAGGTCACCACGTCGTCGACGATGGCTACATGGGCCGGTGCCTTCCCCCTGATCTCGAACAGGCCACGGACATTGCCGCGGCGCTTTTCCAGCGGCAGTTCGGCCTGGGCCGGGCCGGTCTTGGTGCGGTGGGCGAGGCCGTCGAGGATGGGGGCGTTGAGCGCCCGCGACAGGGGGCGGGCCAGTTCCCGGGCCTGATTGAAGCCGCGCTCGCGCCAGCGGGTGGGATGCAGGGGCACCGGCAGCAGAGCATCCGGCCGCGGTCGATCTTCCTGCAGCAAGGTATGAGCACACAGCTCACCCAGCATGCGCCCGGGCGGCAGGCGGCCGTCGAACTTGAGTGACTGGATCAGGCGATCCACCGGAAAGTCGTAGAGCAGGGGCGCGTGGATGCGGTCGAAGCCGGCCGGCGTCTCCCCGGATTGGCATTTTCCGCACTCGCTGTTCACCGGGCTGCCCGGTGGCAGCAGATTGGCGCAGCGGATACAGGGCCGGCGGTTCCAGGGCAGATCCTCCCCGCAGCCCCGGCACAGATCCAGGCCATCCTCGCCCCCGGCCCCGCAGACCAGGCATTGATGCGGCAGCAGCAGCGCCTCCAGCCGCCGCAACCATCGGTTAACCATGATTTCCCCTTTTCGGTTTACAGTCGCTCGATTAGACTGTCCCCCACCTTCGTAATCGTAGTCGTAATCGGCTTTTGGGTTTTGCTCGTAGCTCGTAGCTGCTTTCGAAAAGCCGATTACGATTACGACTACGAGGGTACGGCCTTCCTTGTCCGCAAACTATTTAAGGTGACGCCCGGCATGAGCAACCTCCACAGCACCCAGGACCCCATGCAGGTCCTCGCCCAGGCCCGCGACGGCCAGCCCCGCCACGACTGGACGCCGGAGCAGGCCCGTGCCCTGTTCGAAGTGCCATTCAATGACCTGATCTTTGCTGCCCAGACCGTCCATCGCAAGCACTTCGATGCCAATGAAGTGCAGGTCAGCACCCTGCTGTCCATCAAGACCGGGGCCTGTCCGGAAGACTGCGCCTACTGCCCGCAGAGCGCGCGCTACGACACCGGCCTGGAGAAGGAAAAGCTCATGGACGTGGATCTGGTGCTGGCCCAGGCCCGCGCCGCGAAGGAGAAGGGCGCCACCCGTTTCTGCATGGGCGCGGCCTACCGCAGCCCCACCGACAAGCACCTGGACCGCATCATCGAAATGATCCGTGGCGTGCGCGGTCTCGGCATGGAAACCTGCGCCACTCTCGGCATGGTCACCCAGGAGCAGGCCGAGCGCATGGCCGAGGCCGGGCTGGATTACTACAACCACAATATCGACACCTCGGAAGAATTCTACGGCGACATCATCACCACCCGCAGCTTCCAGGACCGTCTCGAGACCCTGGACAATGTTCGCCAGGCCGGCCTCAATGTCTGCTGTGGCGGCATCATCGGCATGGGCGAGGAGACCGGCCACCGGGCCGACATGCTGCGCAGCCTGGCCAATCTCGATACCCACCCCGAAAGCGTGCCCATCAACCAGCTGGTGCAGGTCAAGGGCACGCCGCTGGATGGCGAGGAGCCGGTGCACCCCGTCGAGTTCGTGCGCACCATTGCGGTGGCCCGCCTGATGATGCCGGCTTCCCATGTGCGCCTGTCCGCCGGCCGCACGGACATGAGTGAAGAGACCCAGGCCCTGTGCTTCCTCGCGGGTGCCAACTCCATCTTCTACGGCGAGAAGCTCCTGACCACCGATAACCCGGAAGCCGACCGCGACCGCGCCCTGTTCGCCCGCCTGGGCATCCGCCCGGAAGCGGTGGAGCGGGTCGAGGAACGTCGCGACTGCGGCAGCGGCTGTGGCTGCGCCACGGAGACGGCCGGCAACGAAACGGATCATGCCGCAAGCGCCTGATCCGTCCACCGCGCTGGATGCCGAACTGGCGGCGGACCTGGCCGAGCGCGAGGCCCGCGGCCTGTATCGGCGGCGCCGAATCGTGCAGCCGCGCCCGGGCGCCCGTGCCCGGGTCGGCGGCCGCGAGTACGTCAATTTCTCCAGCAATGATTATCTGGGCCTGGCCTGTGACCCGCGCCTGGCCGATGGCCTGCGTGAGGGCCTGACCGAGCACGGGGCGGGCAGTGGCGCGGCCCATCTGATCACCGGCCACAGCGCCCTGCATCATGAACTGGAACAGGCCCTGGCGGCCTTCACCGGCCGGCCCCGCGCTTTGCTGTTTTCCACCGGCTACATGGCCAATATCGGCATCGCCCAGGCCCTGGTCGGGCGCAAGGACGCGGTGCTGGAAGATCGCCTCAATCACGCCTCCCTGCTGGACGGCGCCCTGGCCAGCCGGGCAAAGCTCATCCGCTACCAGCACGCCGACGCCGACGACCTGGATCGCCGCCTGGCCGCCTTTCGTGAAAAACAGCCCGACGCCCGCGGCCTGGTCATGAGCGACAGCGTCTTCAGCATGGACGGTGACATCGCCCCCCTGGCCGAACTCGCCACCCGCTGCCGGGCGCAGGGTGCCTGCCTGATGGTGGACGAGGCCCATGGCCTTGGCGTCTGCGGCCCGCAGGGGCGTGGTGCGGTGACCGCCGCCGGCCTCGGGCCGGACGAGGTACCGATTCTCATGGGCACCCTGGGCAAGGCCTTCGGCAGCTTCGGCGCCTTCGTCGCCGGCAGCGAGACCCTGATCGAGCACCTCATCCAGCATGCCCGCAGCTACGTCTACACCACCGCCACGCCCGCGCCGCTGGCCGCCAGCGCCCTGCGCGCCCTGGCCATCAGCCGCGAAGAAGACTGGCGGCGGGACAAACTGGCCGAACTGATCCAGGCCTTCCGCGCCGCCGCCGAGGCCCACCGCCTGCCGCTGATGGCCTCCGACACCCCCATTCAGCCCCTGATGCTTGGCGAAGCGGACCGTGCCGTGGCACTCTCCCGCGCCCTGGAAGCACAGGGCTATCTGGTCCAGGCCATCCGCCCGCCCACCGTCCCCGACGGCACCGCCCGCTTGCGGATCACCCTCACCGCCGCGCACAGCCTCGACGACGTCCGCGGCCTGGTCACGGCTTTGGCGGAAAACATGGACCACGAAATGGACACGAGATAAAACCAAAAGATAAAAAATCTTGGCCACAGATGGACACAGATAAACACAGATGTTGGGCCGTGCCGGGTGGGCCGCCGTGCTGCTTCGGAGAGGCCGTGCCTGGGGATGGCAGGAGATTTGGACCACGAAATGGACACTAAATGGACACGAAATAGGGTCGGCTATCGGGGGTGTTGATTGCCCCCTGTGGGAGCGGCTTTAGCCGCGATCCTTGCCAACTGATGGCAGCCATCGCGGCTAAAGCCGCTCCCACAAGCCATTCGCACCACCAAGCCACCACCCGGCACGGCCTTACCGAAGCCGCACGGCCCCACACCAAGCACGGGCCACATCTGCGTTCATCCGTGTCCATCTGTGGCTAAAAATGTTTTTCATTATTTTTGGTTTTATCTCGTGTGCATTTCGTGTCCATTTCGTGGTCCCAATTAAACAGGTAATTAAATGACCCTCTGGCATGAAACAAAAGGCGATGGCCACGATCTGGTTCTGGTGCACGGCTGGGGCCTGCACGGTGATGTCTGGGAGCCGGTGCTGGCGGATCTGCAGCAGCGCTTTCGCGTGACGCGGGTGGATCTTCCCGGGCATGGTCGCAGTCGCGAGGTGCCGGTGGGGGAGGGCCTGTCGGAGTGGGCGGACGAAGTACTGGCGGTGGCGCCGGCGCGGGCCATCTGGCTGGGCTGGTCCCTGGGCGGCATGGTGGCCATGCGTGCCGCCCTGGACGCCCCCGAGCGGGTGGATCGCCTGCTGGCGGTGGCTACCACCCCGCGCTTTGTCACCGATGCCGACTGGCCCCACGCCATGGCCCCGGACACCCTGGCCCGCTTTGCGGGCGAATTGCGAAACGATTTCCGCGCCACGGTGCAGCAGTTTCTGACCCTCCAGCTGCGGGGCGACCCGCAGGCTCGGCCCCTGCTGCGAACTCTGCGTGAGGCCGTCTTCCGTCACGGCGAGCCCCACCACGAGGTGCTGGAGAACGGCCTGTCCATTCTTGGCAAGGTGGACCTGCGCGAGGAACTGAGCCGTCTGGGCCAACCGGTACGGGTGATCAGCGGGCGCCTGGATCGCCTGACCCATCCGGAGGCCGGCCGCGCCCTGGCTGACGCCCTGCCGCGGGGGGATTATCATTGTCTGCCGCGCACCGCCCATGCGCCCTTTCTTTCCGACCCCGAGCATTTTCTGGAGCTGACCCATGACTTCGCCCAAGCGGGTTGATCCCAATCTGCCGCGCCTGGAGACCGGCCCCGAGACCCATCCCTCGCTGCCGGAACGCGCCGCCGTGCGCCGATCCTTTGATCAGGCCGCGGACAGCTACGACGAACACGCCGTGCTGCAGCGTGAAGTCTGCAATCGCCTGTTGGAGCGGCTGGATCTCACCACCATCGAGCCCCGGGTCATCCTCGACCTGGCCGCCGGCACCGGGCAGGCCTCGGGCGCCCTGAACCGCAAGTATCGCAAGGCCCGCGTCTTCCCCGTGGATCTCTCCGAGCAGATGCTGCAACGGGCCCGCCGTCAGGGGGGGTGGTGGAAGAAACTGCCCGCCATCTGCGCCGACGTCACCCACCTGCCCATCGCCGATGACAGCGTCGACCTGGTCTTCTCCAGCCTCGGCCTGCAATGGGTGGACGATCTTGATCGCTGCTTTCGCGAGATCCGTCGCGTGCTCAAGCCCCAGGGCCTGTTCCTGTTCACCACCTTCGGCCCGGACACCCTCAAGGAACTGCGCGCCGCCTGGCAGGCGGTGGACGAGCGCAGCCACGTCAATGTCTTCGCCGACATGCACGACATCGGCGACGGCCTGGTGCGCGCCGGTCTGGCCGAACCGGTGATGGAAGTCGAGCACTTCACCCTGACCTATGAAACCGCCGACGAACTCATGCGCGACATCAAGCGCATCGGCGCCCACAACGTCACCGCCGACCGCCCCCGCGGCCTCACCGGGCCCAAAAAGATGGCGCGCTTCCGCGAAGCCTATGAACAGTTCCGCCAGGAAGACCGCCTCCCCGCCACCTACGAAGTCGTCTACGGCACCGTCTGGGCACCCCGGGCGAGAAACATTTAGCCGCGAGATGGACGCGAAATGGACACTAGATGTTGGGCCGTGCCGGGTGGGCTGCCGTGCTGCTTCGGAGGGGCCGTGCCTGGAGGTGGCAGGGGATATTGACCACGAAATGGACACGAGATGAACACGAAATAGGGTTTGGCACTGCGGGTGCTGATCAGCTGTGGGAGCGGCGTCCGCCGCGAACAGGGTTTGACCGACCCCCATCGCGGCGGACGCCGCTCCCACAGCCCTAATGCCGCACCACAAGGCCACCAACTGGCACGGCCCCTCCGAAGCCGCACGGCCTCACCGCCAGCACGGCCAAAACATCTAGCGTTCATTTAGCGTCCATTTCGCGGCCAAATGTTTTAAAGGTTTTATAAGGTAAAAAACATGAACCTCTTCATCACCGGCACTGACACCGAAGTCGGCAAGACTCTGGTCACCGCCAGCCTGTTGCACGCCATCCGCGCCCGGGGCGAGACGGCCGTGGGGCTCAAGCCAGTGGCCTCGGGGGCGGAGCGCACGGCGGAGGGGCTTCGCAACGAGGACGGCCTGGCCCTGCTGGCCGCCTCCTCGCCGGGTTTTCATTACGATCAGATCAACCCCCTGGTGCTGGAGCCGGCCATCGCCCCGCACATCGCGGCCGAGGAGGTTGAGGTCGATCTCACCGTGGAACGCCTGCTGGCCGGCATCACGCCCGGGCCGAGCGCGGACTGGCGGCTGGTGGAAGGCGTGGGCGGCTGGCGGGTCCCCCTCTCGGGTCGTGAAACCATGGAAGACCTGGCCCTGGCGCTTGCCTATCCGGTGGTGCTGGTGGTCGCCCTGCGCCTGGGTTGTCTCAATCACGCCATGCTCACCGCCGACCGCATCCGCCAGGTCGGCCTGCCCCTGGCCGGCTGGATCGCCACCGAACCCGACCCGTGCCAGAGCCGCCGTGACGAAAATTTCGCCACCCTGCAGCAATGGCTGCCCGCCCCCTGCCTCGGCCGCCTGCCCTGGGCGGAGAGTCCGGACCCCAAAAGGATGGCGGGGCTGCTGGATCTTTCCCCCCTAAGCACGGCCTCCCAGCCAGCACGGCCCTGACCCCACTCGTAATCGTAGTCGTAATCGTAATCGTAATCGGCCTTTCGGGCCTTTCTTAGGAAGTCGGGAAATACCGAAGAACCGAAAATGCCGATTACGACTACGATTACGACAACGAGAGCCGGGGCAATTTGGGGTGAGGGGGGGGTGGAGGCCGCCATTGCGCCTCGGGAGGCCTTGAAGTAACATTCCGCCTTCCATGCGACCTGGTCCGAATCCATGATCCAGGACAAGGAATCAGGCGATGAGTCGCATCGCATCGTGGTCACCCCCAACCTCTCCCTGAACAATCGGGGCGCGGTGGTCTTTTTTCTGGTGGTGTCCGCTCCGGCCCTGGCCATTGCCTTCAGCTGGGCAGCCAGGGGGATGTGGCCGATCCTGCCCTTCGCGGGCGCGGAACTGCTGTTGCTGGGCCTGTGCCTTTATCTGGTGCAGCGTCGGCAACGATTCCGGGAAGTAATTACCCTCGAGGCCGATCAGGTCGTTTTGCAGCGAGGGATGGGACGGCCACAGGAAACCCACCGCTTCAATCGGGCCTGGGTGCGGGTGGAGCTGGACGAAGCGACGCATCTAAATTACCCGGTTCGCCTTTTCCTTCGGGAAGGCAATCGGGAACAGGAGGTTGGACGCTGCCTCCCCGAGGACGAACGACGTTCCCTCGGCAAGCGGCTGAAGGGGCTTCTGGCCAAACAAGACTGATACCCGTCCGGCGTCGGGCGGGGCAGGGGAACCGGGGCCACCCCGGGCCTTCTGCTGAACCACGCAGGAGAAGCGAAAGCATGTTCAAAACGAAGCTTTCAGGCGCGATTCGCCACACCTTCTTGCTCGGGATGCTGCTGCTGGCATTCCCGGGCTCGGCGCTGGCCTTCCGCGAGGGCATCAACCTGCCCCGTGGCGTGACCACCATGAGTGACGAGATCTACAACCTTCACATGCTGATCTTCTGGATCTGCGTGGTGATTGCGGTTCTGGTCTTCGGCGCCATGATCATTTCCATCTTCCTGCACCGCAAATCCCGCGGCGTGGAGCCGGCCAAGTGGCACCACAACACCGCCGTGGAAGTGGTCTGGACCGTCATCCCCTTCATGATCCTGATCGGCATGGCCATTCCCTCGGCCCGGGCGCTCATCGATCTCGAGGATTACCGGGATTACGACATGAGTATCCAGGTCACTGGCTACCAGTGGTTCTGGCACTACGAATACCGTGGCGAGAATGTGGATTTCTACAGCCGTCTCGATCGCGACAGCAACCGTGCCCGTCAGCTGCGTGCCCACCGCGACATTGATCCTCGTGACGTGGACAACTACCTGCTGGAAGTGGACAACCGCGTGGTGGTGCCCATCAACCAGAAGGTTCTGCTGCTGCTCACCGCCAATGACGTGATCCACGCCTGGTGGGTGCCGGAACTGGGCGGCAAGAAGGACGCCATCCCCGGTTTCGTGAACGAGCTCTGGTTCGAAATCACCGAGCCCGGTGTCTATCGTGGTCAGTGCGCCGAGCTGTGCGGCCGCGACCATGGTTTCATGCCCATCGTGGTGGAAGCCGTGGAACAGGAAGAATACGAGGCCTGGCTGGAAGAAATGCGTGAACGCCAGGCCAAGGGCGACGATAACCTGCAGCTTTCCGCCATTGAAGTGGCCCGGTAAAGACTGAGCCGGAGGTCGAGTAAAAAAATGAGCACTGCTACCGATACCCATCACGACGAACATCACGGCCCGGCCAAGGGGCTGCGTCGCTGGCTCTTTACCACCAACCACAAGGACATCGGCACGCTGTACCTCTGGTTCAGCCTGATCATGTTCTTCGTCGGTGGCGCCATGGCCATGGTCATCCGTGCCGAGCTGATTCAGCCCGGCATGAATCTGGTTGACCCCATGTTCTACAACCAGATGGTCACCATGCACGCGCTGATCATGATCTTCGGCGCCGTCATGCCGGCCTTCGTGGGCCTGGCCAACTGGATGATCCCCATGATGGTGGGGGCGCCGGACATGGCCCTGCCACGCATGAACAACTGGAGCTTCTGGATCCTTCCCATTGGTTTCACGCTCCTGCTGATGACCTTCTTCGTGCCGGGCGGTGCACCGGCCGCGGGCTGGACCATCTACCCGCCGCTTTCCCTGCAGACGGGTGATGCCTTCCCCTTCCTGGTCTTCGGCATCCACGTGCTGGGTATTTCCTCCATCATGGGCGCGATCAACATCATCGTGACCATCATGAACATGCGGGCACCCGGCATGGGCCTGCTGAAGATGCCCATCTTCGTGTGGGGCTGGCTGATTACCGCCTACCTGCTGATCGCCGTGATGCCGGTGCTCGCCGGTGCGGTGACCATGCTGCTCACCGACAAGTACTTCGGTACCACCTTCTTTGATGCCGCCGGCGGCGGTGACCCGGTCCTGTTCCAGCACCTCTTCTGGTTCTTCGGGCACCCCGAGGTGTACATCATGATCCTGCCGGCCTTCGGCATCATCTCGGAGATCATCCCGACCTTCGCACGCAAGAAGCTCTTCGGCTACAGCGCCATGGTCTATGCCATTGCCGCCATCGCCTTCCTGAGCTTCATCGTCTGGGCTCACCACATGTTCACCGTGGGCATGCCGGTGGCGGGTCTGCTGTTCTTCATGTTCACCACCATGTTGATTGCCGTGCCCACGGGCGTGAAGGTCTTCAACTGGGTGGCCACCATGTGGCGCGGGGCCATGACCTTCGAAACCCCGATGCTGTTTGCCCTGGCCTTCCTCTTCCTGTTCACCATCGGTGGCTTCTCCGGCCTGATGCTTGCCATCGTGCCGGCGGATTTCCAGTACCATGACTCCTACTTCGTGGTGGCCCACTTCCACTACGTGCTGGTACCGGGTGCGGTCTTTGCCATCATGGCCGCCACCTATTTCTGGCTGCCCAAGTGGACGGGCAACATGTACAGCGAGTTCTGGGGCAAGACCCATTTCTGGCTGTCCACCATTTCCATCAACGTGACCTTCTTCCCGCAGCACTTCCTGGGGCTGGCCGGCATGCCGCGCCGTATCCCGGACTATGCGGTGCAGTTCACGGACTTCAATTTCATTTCCAGTATCGGGGCCTTTGTCTTCGGTGTTTCCCAGCTGATCTTCGTCTACGTGATCATCCACTGCATCCGTGGTGGCGTGGGTCGCGCCACCGATCGGGTCTGGGAAGGCTCCCACGGTCTGGAGTGGACGGTGCCGTCACCGGCCCCCTACCACACCTTCGAGACCGCCCCGGAAGTGAAGTGAGCCGGGCAGGAGTCTGACCGTGGACGAGCAGGAACGCACCAAGCAAAACCGACGCCGGGCCCGTAACTGGGCCCTGGTGATCGGTGCTGTTGCCGTGGTCTTCTATCTCGGCATCTTCTTTCTGATTCACACGCGTTACTGACGCGAGGGCTGGAGAGAATGGCAGAGCAGAAGAAAAAGGAGAGCAACGGCAGCCTGGTGCTGAAACTGGCAACCGCCTCCCTGCTGATGTTCGGCTTCGGCTTCGCCATGGTGCCCCTGTATGACGTCTTCTGTGAGGTCACGGGCATCAGCAGTTCCAGCACGCGGGTGGCGGCGGAGCCGGTGGCACTGGAAACCGATTACGACCGCACCGTGACGGTGGAGTTTGCCTCCAGCAACAACCAGCGGGATCTCTGGTCCTTCCGGCCGGAAGAGACTCGCATGCAGGTGCATCCCGGCAAGCTCTATACCACCCATTATCTGGCCACCAATCTGGCCAGTGAGGAACAGATCGGCCACGCCGTGCCCAGTGTGGCGCCGGCCGGGGCCACCCGTTACGTACAGAAGGTAGAGTGTTTCTGCTTTGACGAGCAGCGCTTTGCCGGTGAAGAAAGCAAGCGCATGCCGGTGCTGTTCTATGTTGATCCGGCCCTGCCGAGCAACATTGGTACTGTCACCCTGGCGTATTCCTTCTTTGCTCAGCAAAAGCTGAGTGAACAATAAGATCGCGGCTGTCCGTTCCGGGCAGGGACAGAGTTTCTGCATTGAGGAAGAAAGCAATGGCGCAGGAAAAGGGTAGTTACTACGTTCCCCATGAAAGCCACTGGCCCGTGGTGGGCACCATCGGCATGTTCATTGCCGTAATCGGTGCCGCGGCCCTGCTCAACGGTGTCCGTTTCGGCACACCGGTCATGTTCATCGGTGGCGCGATCATTCTCTACATGGTCTGGGGCTGGTTCCGCGACGTCATCAACGAAAGCGTCCAGGGTGTCTACGGCTCCCAGGAAGACCGCAGCTTCCGCCAGGGCATGGCCTGGTTCATCCTGTCGGAAGTCGCCTTCTTTGCCGCCTTCTTCGGGGCCCTGTTCTACGCCCGCGTGTATTCCCTGCCCTGGCTGGGCGGTGAAGGCGCGAACTTCTTCACCAACCTGCTGCTCTGGGATGGCTTTGAAGCCGCCTGGCCCAGCGATGGCCCCGCCCCGCGTGGCGGCGAGTTCGATATCATGGGCGCCTGGGGCCTGCCGGCCATCAACACCGCCATCCTGCTGACCTCCGGCGTGACGCTGACCATTGCTCACCACGCCATCAAGGAAAACAACCGCAAGGTGCTCAACTGGGGCCTGTTCGCCACCATCGCCCTGGGTCTGCTCTTCCTCAGCATCCAGATGTACGAGTACGTCCACGCCTATGTGGATCTGAACCTGCGTCTGGATTCCGGCATCTACGGTTCCACCTTCTTCATGCTCACCGGCTTCCACGGCCTGCACGTGTTCCTCGGTGCACTGATGCTGACGGTGGTCTATTTCCGATGCCTCAAGGGCCACTTCACCGCCGACAACCACTTCGCCTTCGAAGCCGCCGCCTGGTACTGGCACTTCGTGGACGTGGTCTGGCTGGTCCTCTTCGTATTCGTCTACTGGCTGTAATGGGGCTGCTCGGTGGGCGGGCGGTGACGATCACCGCTTCGCCCTCGCGGCCGCGACTTGGGCTTCACTCAGGCCATAGCGCTGCTATGCCCTTCGCTCCAGCCCGGCGTCGGGGCTCGCTGCGGGCTTCGCGCTGATCGCCACCGCCCACCCACCGAGCAACCCAGTGACAGACTGGAACGGCTCTCGGCGCTAACCACGGCCAGCGCCGGAACCGACTGAGGTTCCTGGATTGAGAGAAGAGTGGGGCGCTGATCGTCACCGCCCACCCACCGAGGGTTCCGGCAACCACAGTTTGCCGAGGTGGGTTTTAGCTTGCAGCTTGTAGCTTGAGGCTTGTAGCTGGCTTCAGCCCACAGCTGGCTTTAGCCGACTGGCGGACCCTTGGGTTCGATGAGGCCGAGGGCGAAGAGGATCAGCAGGAAGACGAACAGGCTGATGGACAGGCCGACCCGGAAGGTGAGGGCCCAGACCGTTCGCTTGGATTCACCCGGGTCTTTCAAGAGATAGAACAGGGCGGACGCCAGGCTGGCCAGGATGGCCAGAATCAGGATCAGAATTACCAGGCCCATTGTTACTCCGGAAGTTTTAGACTCAGCCCGATCGGGCGGGGGCCTTATGAGACACCAGACCGACTGGCAGTTCAAGCCGCCCCTGTGGGCCTGGCTGCTGACCCTGTTCACGGTACTGGCTTTTTCCTCCCTTTCTCACTGGCAATGGCAGCGTGCCGGTGAAAAGGAAGTGCTGCTGGAATTGTTTGCCTCCGATGCCGAGCGGCGTGATGTGCGCTCCCTGGATGAGCTGGAGGGCTTGCCACTCTATGCCCCGGTCACCCTGCACGGCGAGCTCCTGGACGATCGCCAGTTCCTGCTGGAAAACATGATGCGGGACGGGCAGAGCGGTTTTCATGTCTGGACGCCGCTGGCCCTGGCGGACGACGGTGGCCTGATCATCGTCGATCGCGGCTGGGTTGCCGAGGAGACCGCCGGCGAGACCCCCGCTGGCCGCCAGGCCGTCCACGGACGGCTGGCGAGCCTGCCCCGTCCGGGTTTTCGCCTGACGGCTCCCGCCCCCGAGGGCGAGTGGCCAAGGCGCATCTATTTCCCCGAGGTCGGAGATCTGGAGGCGCAGCTGGGTGCCCCCGTCCATGACGGCCGGCTGCTGCTGGCCCCGGATGCCGACCAGCCCGGCTATCGTAGGGATTGGGCCCCGATCAACATGCCACCGGAGCGTCATCTGGGCTACGCCTTTCAGTGGGCCGCGCTGGCCCTGGCCGTGCTGATTGTCTTCCTGGTGGTCAACCTGAAACGAGTGAACCGCAATGAGCGAGATTGATCCCCGTACCCGCCGCTTTCGCATCACCCTGATTCTGGTGTTCCTGGTCTGTGCCGGCCCCTTCATTCTGGCCTGGCTGTGGTATGCCTTCCAGGGCGCACCGGAACTGGGCACCACCACCAATGCCGGAGATCTCGTGTACCCGGCCCGGCCCATGGAGCCTGTCACCCTGCCCGTGATCGCCGCCCGTGGTGACGAGGCCGAGCGCCAGCTGCCGGTGGAGCGGCGCTGGACCGTGCTGTACATCGCCGCCGAAGGTTGCGGCGCGGATTGCCGGGAAGTCATGTGGGCCACCCGCCAGATCCGCCTCTCCCTGGGCCGTGACATGGGCCGCGTCCACCGCGTCCTGCTGGTCCCCGCCGAGGGCGCCGACCGTGACTGGTTCCGCAGCGAACACGAAGACCTGACCGTGCTTGATCTGCACCAGGGCGAGGCCGCCGATCTGCTGGAGCAATTGAACCTGGAAGACGGCGCCCAGCCCCGCGACGCCGGCCGCCTCTACATCATCGACCCCCTGGGCAACCTGATGATGTACTTCCCCGCCGGCTTCGACCCGGACGACTTCATGGACGACATGAAACGCCTCCTGCGCGTTTCCCAGATTGGATGACGGGAAATGCGCCGCGAAATGAACGCAAAATGAACGCAAAATAGGCGGTGAGCGTTGGCAGGGCAGGAGCGGGTTTATCCGCGATTGCAATTGCACGATTGGCACGCCGCCTCGAAAACCCTGCATCGCCTAATCGCAGCACGGCCAACATCTAGCGTCCATTTCGCGTGCATTTCGCGGCCAAATGTTTCAAGCCTTTAACTACGGTGAAATGACATGACCCGTTTGCAGATTTTCAATCGCGGTTCCCTGGCCGCAACCATCCTCACCCTGGTGGTGGTCGTGCTCGGTGCCTTTGTGCGTCTCAACGACGCCGGTCTTGGCTGCCCCGACTGGCCGGGCTGCTACGGCGTGCTCACCGTGCCCCAGACGGAGTACCAGATTCAGTCGGCCCTGGAGGGCTGGGACGACACCCCCCTGGCGCGGGGTGACGAGCGCTGGCTGGCCAAGGCCTGGAAGGAGATGGCCCACCGCTACGTTGCCGGGCTGCTGGGTCTGATGATTCTGGGCCTGGCCATTCTGGCCACCGTCAATCGGCGTGAAAAACGCCAGCCGGTGAAGCTGCCCTGGTTGCTGGTGGGGCTGGTGATCTTCCAGTCCCTGCTCGGGATGTGGACGGTAACCCTGCTGGTCAAGCCCGCCATTGTGCTGGCGCACCTGTTCGGCGGGCTCGCCACCCTTTCCGTGCTCTGGCTGCAGTATTTGCGCACCCGTGACGACGGCGTCCCGGCGGATACCGCCAGCCTGCCACCGAAGACCCGCTCTGGCCTGCAGAAGACCGGTCTGGCGGTCCTGTTCGTATTGGTGGCCCAGATCGGTCTCGGCGGCTGGGTGAGCACCAATTACGCCGCCCTGGCCTGTCCGGATTTCCCCACCTGCCATGGTCAGTACTGGCCCGACATGGACTTCGGCGACGGCTTCACCCTGTGGCGGGAACTGGGCAAGAACTACGAATACGGTGTCCTGGACAACCAGGCCCGTACCGCCATTCACTACACCCATCGCCTCGGCGCCATCGTCGCCCTGGCCGTGATCGGGGCCTTCGCCTGGATGCTGTGGACGCAGGGCAGCCTGGTGCTGCGAAGGGCGTCGGTGGCCGTGGGCGGCCTGCTGGCCATCCAGCTCGCCATTGGTGTCTTCGTGGTGGTTCTCGGCCTGCCCCTGTGGCTGGCAACGGCCCACAACGCGGGTGCGGCGCTACTCCTGCTGGCAATGGTCACCGCCCTGTGGCTGCTGTATGGTAGGCGCCCGTCCGCCTGAGCCGGCGGATTGAGCCCAACAGCCCAGAGTTGAGATCGATGTCGAAGAGCAAGCCCGGATTCACGGCCCTGGCCGCCGATTACCTGGACCTGTGCAAGCCCAAGGTGGTGGCGCTGATCGTGTTCACCGCCATTGTGGGCATGCTGCTGGCCGTCCCTGGCGCCGTGCCCCTGGATCTCTTCGTCTTCGGCACCATCGGGATTGGGCTGGCGGCCGCCTCGGCCGCCGCCATCAATCATTTCATCGACCGGCGCATCGACGCCGAGATGGCCCGCACCCGTAATCGTCCCCTGCCCACCGGCCATCTCAAGGGCTGGCAGGTTCTCACCTTCGCCAGTGTGCTGGGCGCGCTGGCCATGGCCCTGCTGTGGTTCCTGGTGAACCCGCTCACCGCCGTCCTCACCCTGGCCTCCCTGGTGGGTTACGCCATCATCTACACGGTCTTTCTCAAGCGCGCGACGCCCCAGAACATCGTCATCGGGGGCGCGGCGGGCGCGGCCCCGCCCGTCCTGGGCTGGGCCGCCATCACCGGCGAGGTGCATCCCCATGCCCTGCTGCTGTTCCTGATCATCTTCACCTGGACACCACCCCATTTCTGGGCACTGGCCATCCACCGCCGCGAGGAATACGCCAAGGTGGACATGCCCATGCTGCCGGTCACCCACGGTGTCCACTTCACCGGCTGGCACATCATCTTCTACACCGTGCTGCTGATCCTGGTGACCCTGCT
Source organism: Natronospira bacteriovora (assembly GCF_030848495.1). Lineage (NCBI taxonomy): Bacteria > Pseudomonadati > Pseudomonadota > Gammaproteobacteria > Natronospirales > Natronospiraceae > Natronospira > Natronospira bacteriovora. The sequence continues at coordinate 72,849 of NZ_JAVDDT010000006.1, read as the reverse complement.
GCCCTGGCTCACCGGCATGTCCGGTCTGCTCTACCTGGCCAGCGCCGTGATTCTGGGTGTCGCCTTTCTGGCCTACACCATCGCCCTCAAGCGCGACCCGGACAGCCGCTGGCCCATGAAAACCTTCGGTTTTTCCATCACCTACCTCATCCTCCTCTTTGCCGCCCTGATGGTGGATCATTACCTGGCCGTCTGGCTGGCCGCCTGACAAGCCCTTTCATTTGGTCTCCCGTGCCCTTTTTTCCCGCCTGAGGCCGGATCACGAATACCCAAAACTGTGAACCAGTTCCTTGTTGCTCCCTGCCGATGCCGCGAAACTGGCCGTGCATCGTTCCCAAGGGGGGGGGCGATTACGCATGGCGCAAGGACAAGCAGCCCTTGCGGGCACGGGCCAATCGTCTGGCCCCGGACCCACAGCGCTGCTTTTTTTGGGCTCCGAAAATGGGACCGACCCAGTAGTCGGCAAATTATCGAATCCAGGAGGGGTGCATGATGACCTCAGCAAAGAAGGGCCTGCCCACACTGGCGGCCAGCCTGCTGCTCGGCATGAGCAGTGCGACGTTGTTTGCCGGCCAGCCAGGCCAGGCATTCGAGTCACTCGATCAGGCGCTATCCCGCACGGCCGCGCCGGAACAGGCGTCACACATCAAGCTGCGGGGTGAAGACCCTGACGAGCGCGCCACCTACATCATTCGCCTGCATGAGCCACCGGCTGCCCGCTATCGCGGCGGCATCCCCGGCCTTAAGGCGACTTCCAACCGGGTGACCGGCGCCGAGCGTTTCGACGCCAGCCGGGCTGAAGTACGGGCCTATCGTGACTACCTGCAGACGCGTCAGCAGGAAGTCATCGCCGGCATCGCCGCCGAGACGGGTGTTTTCCTGCAGCCGGAGCGTCAGTGGCAGCTGGCCCTGAACGCCTTTGCCGTGGAAATCGACCTGCGCACCGCCCGCCAGATTGCGGCCATGCCCGAAGTGGCCCACATCAAGCGCGAGATCGTTTACCAGCCGCTGACCTTCATCGGGCCCGAATACATCAATGCCACCCCCATCTGGAGCGGTGAACTGGGTGCCGAACTCGAAACCCGTGGTGAAGGCGTGGTGATCGGCATCGTCGATTCCGGGATTCAGTCCACCCACGAATCCTTTGCCGCCGTGGCCTCCGACGGCTACGAGCACGTCAACCCCCTGGGTGCGGGTAATTACATCGGTGTCTGTGATCCCGAACACGATGACTTTGATGACAGTTACGCCTGTAACGACAAGCTCATCGGCTCCTTCTTCTTTGGCAGTGCCGAGGATGCCCATGACGAAAACGGTCACGGCACCCACGTGGCCGGTACCGCCGCCGGCAACCCGGTAACCACCCCCGGCGGGATTCCCCTGTCCGGCGTGGCGCCGCGGGCCAACATCGTCAACTACCGCATCTGTGCCGGTGGCTGCACCGGCATGCCGGACGTGGCCGAGGATATCCTCGAACGTGGCCTGGTGGATGTCATCAACTATTCCATCGGTCCGGTCTCGGGGGGCGGCGACCCCTACTGGGAGTCATCCGCCGCAGCCTTCCTGTCCCTGAATGAAGCCGGCGTGACCACATTCGCCGCGGGCGGCAACTCCGGCCCGGGCGCGGAGACCATCTCCAACTTCGGTCCGTGGAACGTCACGGTGGGCAGCAGCCATCACGGTGGCAGCTTCATTACCCCGGCCAGCGTCACCGGTCCCGAACCGGTGCCGGCGGATCTTGAAGACATGGCCACCATCCCGTCCTCCGGCCTTTTCCTGCCTGAAGCGATTGATGCCGAGCTGGTTGATGCGGATGCCGTTGACTCCGGCAACTACCAGGCCTGCAATGCCCTGCCCGAAGACAGCATGCTCGGCATGATCGGTGTCGCTGAAGTGGGTGGCTGCCCCTTCGCCGACAAGGCCGTGAACATGGCCGATGCGGGCGCGGTGGCCGCCATCTACTACAGTGGTGACGACTACGGTGACCACGGCATTCCGGCCATGGGTGGCGACTTCCCCATTCCGGCTGTCTGGGTGGACTATCCGGTCTCCCTGGATCTCATCGCCTGGGTCAATGACGAAGACGACGCCAGCGGCCGCCTGCATGCCACCGAGATGGTTCAGCAGGGCGCGGACGTGATGTCCGGTTTCAGCTCCCGTGGCCCCGGCAACGCCCCCTACGGCATGCTGCCCGGCCCCGATGTGGTCGCCCCCGGCCACAATGTCCTGGCCGCCTACGTGGGTGACGATGACGAGTACGTCGCCATTGGCGGTACGTCCATGGCCTCGCCCCACGCGGCCGGTGCCGGTGCCCTGCTGCGTGCCCTCAAGCCCGACTGGACGCCCACCGAACTGCAGTCGGCACTGATGCTCACCGCCGACATCGGTGTGCTCAAGAAGGAAGACGGCAGCACCCCGGCGGACATCTTCGACCAGGGCTCCGGCCGGGTGAACGTGGCCAATGCGGCACGCACCGGCTTGCTGATGGACGAGACCTACGACAACTTTGTCGATGCCGACCCCAACGGCGGTTCCCTGGAACTGCACGAACTCAACGTCCCCTTCCTGACACGTCTCGCCTGTGACGTGGCAGGCTGCAGCTGGACCCGCACCCTCACGGCCACCCACGACGGCAGCTGGACGGTCATTGCCGGTCTCAGTGGTGGCGACATTCAGGTTTCGCCCGCCAACTTCAGCCTGGTCGAGGGTGAAAGCCAGGAAATCACCGTCACCGTTTCCGGCGGTAGCGGCAGCGACTGGCACTTCGGTGGTGTGCTGATCGAAGAAGACAGCAGCGCCAGCAGCCGTGCGCATCTGCCTGTTGCCGTGACCTTTGATGGTGAAGAGGCCGGTCCCGACACCGGCGACCGCTTCGACCTGGATGGCGTGAGCGTTCCAGGCGGGCAGGGCAATGCGCTGGAAATCGAACTGGTCGCCCCCCGCGGGGAACTGGCCGGTATCGACTGGGAGCTGAATTACAGCACCGCCTCCGGCGCATGGCGTGATGAGTTCCGCATGGAAATCATCGACCCCGATGGTGAGCGGATCCTGGCCGGCGGTGCCGCCGATGCCTGGGACGCACCGCCCGGAGAAGTGCTTGATTACGATTTCGGCTGGCCTTCCTCTGGTGGTTCCTCCAGTGACAGTCGCAGCATCGATGACTTCGACGGCCAGGTCGACAGCGGTGTGTGGACGGTTCGCCTCTGGGGCACCTATGCCGTTCAGCCGCACGGCACATTGACCGATGATTCCTTCATCCAGCTCAATATTGATCAAGCCGTTCCGGCCCCGAGCCTGGATCCCGAAGGCGGTACCTGGATGGCCGGTGATTCGGTGGACGTCACCATCACCGTGGCCGACACGGACATGACCATCCATTACACCACCGATGGCTCCGAGCCGGATCAGGCCAGTGGTACGGAAATCGCCAGTGGCGAATCCATCGAGATCAGCGAGACCACCACACTCAAGGCGGTGGCCTTTGATCCGGATGGCAGCCCGGACGACATCTCCATCGTTGTCGCCGCCACCTATCACTTCTATGACGAAGTGAGCATCGAAGACGAGAACGGTGATGCCATCGAGGACATGAACCTGGCCGCCGGCGACCGTGTTCGTTTCTACCCCAGTGGTGGTTCCGGTGACTTCAGCGCCTCGGCCCTGAACGTCACCACGGGTGAATCCGCCAATGTGGTGGATTTCCACGGCGCCTTCTACGAGTTCGAAGTGCCTGCCCAGGGTGCCTTCGCCGGTGACTACACCATCGAACTGGTGGACGATGAAACCGGCGCCAGTGTCAGCTTCACGGTGTCCGTGGATCTTGGCATCGACAGTCGCCATGATTACCTGGTCGCCAATGGCGACAGCACGGAAGTGCGTGTGCGCGGTGCCACCGCCGGTTACGGCTTCAGCCTGCTGGTTGAAGACGCCGACGGTCAGGACGGCTCCGCCATTGCCAGCATGGATCCGGCGGATGTCTCGGCGGATGACGATCATGGCTCGGCCAACGCGGCCCGTTCCCATGTGGTCAGCGCCGGGGTGAGTGAAGCCACTGCCTTCCAGATCCGTGCCGTGCCCAGTGATGGCACATACGGCGAAGTGGTACTTGATGGCCTGACCGTGGATGTCGGCGAAACCTACGCCGGCTGGATCCACAATGAGCTGGGCCACGAGCTCGCAGACGTGCAGGTCGCCACGCCGGAAGCCATTGGGCCGGCCGAGCGTCAGTACATGGCCTTCAGTGACGGCGACGGCGTCTTTACCCTGACGGCCCCCGCGCCGGAAGGCGAGGACAGCCACGCCCTGTCCTTCACCCTGCCGGGCTACGTCTCCGAGGTGGTCGATGGCGCAGACTGCGTCGGTGACACCCCGCAGTGCGACGTGGTTCTGCAGAGTGCCAGTGCCGAGATCAATGGTTCGGTAATCGGTCTGGAAGACGGCGAGTCGGTCAACCTCTACCTGGTTTATCAGGGTGGTGCCGACGAACTGGAACTGGGTCCGGTGGTCATCAATGGCAGCGGCGAGGGCGAGGACGCCTTCCAGCTGGACGCCAACTACCAGGCCACCTATGCCGAAATCCGTGTGCGCGGCTTCGGCTATGAGGACTTCAGCGACGACCAGGGCGGCGATGGCTTCAGCTTCGCCGGCATGGGCGATGCCGTTGATGCCGGTGACCTGGCACTGATGCCCACGACGCCGGTGATCGAAAGTGCCACCGTGGTAACGGCTATGAACGCCAGCGCCACCATTGCCGCCAGCATTGACAGCAATGAACGTGCCTCGGTGATCACGCTGAACTACGGCAGCAGTGCCGATGATCTTGATTCCAGCCTTGAGGAGGTGACCCTGTCCGCCGAGGACGGCCTCGTGGATCTGGAATTCGAGATCAGTGGTCTGGAGTGCGATCAGGAAGTCTTCTACGAGATTTCCGTCGCCAATGACCGCGGGCACACTGTGGCCACGGATCCCGACAACTTCGTGGTCCAGTGCGCCAGTTCAGGCGGTGGCAGCGGCGGAAGCTGCAGCCTGGGTGACGGTCGTGGGCCGGTGGACCCGCTGTTGCCCTTGATTGCCCTCATGGCCATGCTTGGCCTGCTCGCACGCCGCCGGGTCTGAATTCCGCGGTAGCGAGCACAAGCTCGATCGTCGCCCCTCCGGGAAACCGGGGGGGCGATTTTCGTTTTATGGTTCGTAAAAGCTTCCCGGTGCCGGGCGCGAGGGAATCAATCAGAGCTTCCTTCGAAGGGCTTGGAATTCCCCCGGCAGGGCTATAAGATTACGAAACTTATCGTAATAGGATGGGCTGGTGGTCAGCGGGCAGCACCGGTCGGCGCAAAATCAGGCGCACCAAGGAGTCATTCCATGTACAAGCCGAGCAAGCAAACGCTCTCTGTCTTCCTGCTTTCTCTCCTGCTCTTTGCACTCCTGGCCAGTGGCCAGGGGATCAGCGAAAGCCGAGTCTCCGCCCCGGCAATCACTGACCCGGCATTCACAGCCCACGGGCTGCAGCAGGGGCGCATCCTGGATTCGCAGGGCCAGGCCATGGCCGAGGTCCTGATTCGCGAGCCTGGCGGCGCCACCGTCGTCAGCGACGAGCACGGGCATTTCTCCCTGTTCATCGAGGCGACGCCGGAGGCGGGCCCGCTGACCGTGAGCGCCGAGGGATTTCACTCCAGCTGGCTTCCCCTCGACAGCGACGGCACGGCCACTCACCACGGCGACATTTACCTGCGTCCGGCCGACGCCTGGATCGAGGGGGCGGTGCACGGCCTCTCCGGCGGCGCCACCGCCAGCCTGTACCTGGACAGCGCCGGCGGTGAAAGCGAAGGCCCCTTCCTTGTGGATGCGGACGATCAGGGTGTCGCGGTCTTTCGGCTGCCCGCCCAGCGTCACCAGGTCTATACCAATGTACGCCTGGCTGCCCGCGGCAATCCGGTCGCGGATTACCAGCCCGAACCCGCCATCTACCTGCATGAGGGCGGCAGCCGCTACACCGATGTGGCGTTCGACGTGGATGTTCAGCCGCCCCAGGTGATCGAGGTGGAGCAAGCGATCAGCCTGCTGGATCCGCCCATCGTCTACATCTTTGTCCGGGCCAATCCCGATGACCGTGGCGGCAGCGCCGAACTGCATTACAGCGAGGATCCCGACTTCACCGATCATGCCGTCGCGGAACAAGACTTTCCCGCCGGCGAGGGCGATTTCGTCACCATCAATTACATGTTGCCCCGACGCCTGGATTGCGACACCAACATGTTTGGCCGTGTGCAGCTCACCAATGACCTGGGCATGAGCTCGGAGTGGGTGGAATTCGAGTTTTATACCGGTCGCTGCCCGGGTGATGATCCCAGCCTCGCCGGCAGGTGCTCCCTGGGCGGCCCCGATGCCCGTTTCGACCCCTTGCTGCCCCTGTTGCTGCTGACCGCCGCTGCTGCCCTGTTTCGTCAACGCCGCCAGGGGCTTGCAGGCTTCCGAGGGAACTCCCGGAACGGTTAGCACTCCAACCCGCAGAGTGCTAAGATAGGAAGCAGAACTTACCGGGAGAGAGACATCATGGCCGACAGCAAGGCTTTGGCAATCCGCGACAACACCGCCGTCGCTCTGGCTGGCCCCAGCGGCAGCCTGGAGAGCTATCTTTCCGCCGTCGGAGCCATTCCCGTCCTTTCCGAACAGGAAGAGCAGGATCTCGCGCATCGCTATCACGATGACGGCGATCTGGATGCCGCCCGCAGCCTGGTCATCTCCAACCTGCGCTTCGTGGTGCACGTGGCCCGGGGCTATCAGGGTTACGGCCTGCCCCTGGCCGACCTGATCCAGGAAGGCAATGTGGGTCTGATGAAGGCCGTCAAGCGCTTCGACCCCAATGTGGGCGTCCGCCTGATCTCCTTCGCCGTGCACTGGATCCGCGCCGAGATCCACGAATATGTCATTCGCAACTGGCGCATCGTGAAAGTCGCCACCACCAAGGCCCAGCGCAAGCTCTTCTTCAACCTGCGCAAGGCCAAGCATCGTCTGGGCTGGTTCAGCAAGGACGAAGTGGACAACGTGGCCCGTGACCTGGGCGTGAGCAGTGAGCAGGTGCTGGAAATGGAAGGCCGCCTGTCCAGCCAGGACATGGCCTTCGATCCGCATCCCGGCGCGGGCGAGTCCGACGAGGACGTCTACGCCCCGGCCCAGTACCTGCCCGACCACGACAGCGACCCGGCCAACGCCGTCGAGGCCAGCGACTGGAGCGAATCCGGCAGCCGCCGCCTCAACCAGGCCCTGTCGCAGCTGGACGACCGCTCCCGCGCCATCCTGCAGGCCCGCTGGATGGACGACGACAACAAGGCCACCCTGCAGGAACTGGCTGACACCTACGGCGTCTCCGCCGAACGCATCCGCCAGATCGAAAACGGCGCCATCAAGAAACTGCGGGGTTACATGACCGCCTGACGGCGGCGCCCTCAATCGCCCCCGAAACCCGGCCCATGGCCGGGTTTCTTCGTTCTGGTGGAGGCTCCCTCATCCGCGCCTACAGCGAGGCCATAGAGAACAGCGTGCCAACCGCTGAATTGCCATCGCGGCAGGAATGCCGCACCCACGACCCCTCCGAAGCAGCACGGCGGCCCGTCCAGCACGACCCAAATCTAGCGTCCATTTAGCGTCCATCTCGCGGCCAAATTTTTTAAAGGTTTTCGCCTTTATCTCGTGTCCATTTAGCGTCCATCTCGCGGCTAAATGTTTCAAGCCGGCTCAATGGCACTCAAATGCCTGGCCACCGCCAGCCAGCTGCCGGCCCAGCCGAGCAGGGCACCGGCGCCGATCACCTGCAGGCTTTCCACAAAGCCCAGGCCCGAGAGCCGAAAGCCGCTGCCATACAGCCCGGCCAGTGAACGCACCGGATCGTGCAGCACGATCACCGCCCCGCCCACCAGCAACAGCGCCACCAGCCCGCCGCCAATGCCGTACCACAGGCCGGTATAGAGGAAGGGGCGGCGAATGAAGGCATCGGTTGCCCCCACCAGCTTGGTCACCTCGATCTCCTCGCGCCGGTTCTGAATCTCCAGTCGAATGGTATTGCCCACCACGATCAGCACCGCAAAGGCGAGCAGGGCGGCCACCACGGCAATGCCGCGTTCGGCTATCTCCAGCATGGCGTGGAAACGCTCGATCCACTCGGTATCCACCTGCACCAGATCGACACCCTCCAGGTTCTCGAACTCATTCACCAGAACGCGCAGGGAATCGGCCCCACCCGCTGCCTCCGTGGGGTGAACCACCAGTACGGGTGGCAAGGGGTTATCGTCCAGCACCGCCAGAGCATCTCCGAAACCCGAGCGGTCCTGAAACTCGCGCATGGCCTCTTCGGCACTGATGTAATCCACTCGCTGCACGGTCTCCCGGGTTTCCAGTTCCCGGCCCAGCCGTCGGGCGGCGTCTTCCGCGCTGCCCGGCTCCATGAACACGGAAATCCGCGACACCCCTTCCCAGCTGCCGGCCAGGCCGCTGGTGTTCTGCACCAGCACGTACATGGCCGCCGGCAGGGCCAGGGCCACACCAATGACAGAGGCGGTCATCAGGCTGGAGCCGGGCCGGCGGCAGAGCCGTCCCAGGGTAAAGAACAGGGTCTGGGCATGGCGGATCAGCCAGGCCCGCAGAAAGCCGATGACACCACCGCGGGAACGCTGGGCGCCGTGCCGCTCACGGGGGGCGGCCGCTTCCCGGTGGGTGGAATGACGGGGACGGGCAGGGCGGGGTCGACGGGAAGCCATCAGTACGCCCCTCCCTGATCGGGGTGATGATCCGCCGACGAATGGGGAGCATCCAGCCGTGCCTCCACCATCTGTCCGCCCTGAAGGGTCAGCACCCGCCGCCCGGAGGCCCGGATCAGCTCATGATCATGGCTGGCCACCATCACCGTCACCCCCACCTGCTGAAAACGCTCGAACAGGCGCATGATCTCCCGCGACAGCGCCGGGTCCAGATTACCGGTGGGCTCATCCGCCACCAGCATGGGCGGCCGACCCACCACGGCGCGGGCAATGCCCACCCGCTGCTGTTCACCCCCGGAGAGGGTGATGGGCAGAGCGTGCTCCTTGTGCAGCAGATCCACCTGATCCAGCGCCGCCTGCACCCGCCGGCGCATCTCCCGATGCCCCATGCCGGTGATCACCAGCGGCAGCGCCACATTGTCAAAGACCGTGCGATCCTGCAGCAGCTTGTGGTCCTGGAAGATCAGCCCCACCTTGCGGCGATGATAGGGAATGCCCCACTTGCCCACCTTGGCCAGATTGCGCCCGTCGAACAGCACCTGCCCGCGGGTGGGGCGCTCGAGCATGGCAATCAGCTTCAGCAGTGTGCTCTTGCCCGCGCCGGAATGCCCGGTCAGATAGGCAAACTCACCGCCCCCCAGCTCAAAGCTCACATCGCTCAGCGCCTGATTGCCGCCGGGATAACTCTTGCTGACACGATCAAAACGGATCATCGCTCAACCCCGCTGAATGGGAGACTGGACCACGAGATAAAACCTTAAAACCTTTTTAGCCGCGAAATGCACGCTAAATGGACGCGAATGTGGGGTCGTGCCTGGTGCGCCGCCGTGCTGCTTCGGAGGTTCCATTATCCGCGATCACAATTCATGGGTTGCAATCGCGGATAAATCCGCGCCTACGGTGCTGGTAGAGATGGCGCGCCATCCCAAAGCACGGCCCCTCCGAAGCAGCACGGCACCTCACCCGGCACGGCCCAAATCTAGCGTCCATCTCGCGTGCATTTCGCGGCCAAATGTTTTCACCCGGATTTTTCCACCAGTGCCCGAGTAAAATCCTTCGCCCGGAACACATCCAGGTCCTCGGCACCTTCACCTATCCCGATGAATCGCACCGGCACGCCCAGCTCCCGGGCCACGGCCAGGATCACCCCGCCACGGGCCGAGCCGTCCAGCTTGGTTACCACCAGGCCGCTGAGGTCCACCGCTGAATTAAACTCCCGCGCCTGGGCAATGGCGTTCTGGCCGGTGCTGCCGTCCAGCACCAGCAGGGTTTCATGGGGCGCCGACGGCATGGCCTTCTGGATCACCCGCTTCACCTTGCGCAGCTCATCCATCAGCCCGGCCTGGGTGTGCAGGCGGCCGGCGGTATCGATCATGAGCACATCCGTGCCCCGGGCCAGGGCGGACTGCACCGCATCATGGGCCACCGCCGCCGAATCCGCCCCCGTGGCATGGGCAATCACCGGCACCTCATTGCGTTCACCCCAAGCCTGCAGCTGTTCCACCGCCGCCGCCCGAAAGGTGTCCCCGGCCGCCAGCATCACCGAGCGGCCCTCGTCCCGAAAGCGTCGTGCCAGCTTGCCGATGGTCGTGGTCTTGCCGGCGCCGTTCACGCCCACCACCAGAATCACGAAAGGCCCCTCGCCCGAATGCTCCGGCACCAGCGGCACCTCCACCGGCCCCAGCAGCGATTCGATCTCGGCTTCCAGGCCGGCCATAAGCTGGGCGCCATCCGCCAGGGCCTTGCGGTCAAGCCGCTCGTACAGACCATCCATGATCTTCCGGGTGGCATCCACACCCACATCCGCCATCAGCAGCCGCGTTTCCAGTTCTTCCAGAGTGCCTTCATCCGGCTTGCCACTGGAGGGCAGCAGTTCGGTGATATCGCGGGTAAGAATGGAGTCGCCCTTGTTCAGGCGTTCGCGCAGGCGCTGGAAGAAACCTTTTTTCTCGCTCATGGGGGCGGGGACAATCTCATTTCGATGGCTGGAAAGGCAAAGCATCATCGTATCAAAAAGGCAGAAGCAAGGCGTGACGCCCGCCCACCCTCCGGCAACCGCTGTGATGGGCCGAGTAAGGCGTAAGGCGTGAGGAAAACCGCCCCAAGGCACCATCCCCGAATCCGGCAACTGTTCCGCCTTTTGCTCCCTGCTCCTGGCGCCTTACTCCTGCCGGCAAAGCCGCCCAAACTTGCGGAACTACGCCAATGGCGTATTCTCCAAGAACATGGTAATCAAGGAAACGCCAGTATTTACAAGGCAGATCAATGGTCTGCTTACGGATGAAAGCTATCGGGAACTGCAGTGGGCCTTGGTGACCAATCCGGCGATTGGGGCCGAAATACCCGGCAGCGGCGGTCTGCGCAAAGTCCGCTGGAATGTGCCTGGAAGGGGTAAGCGCGGCGGAGCAAGGATCATCTACTTTCGGCTATGTTGCTGGCCTATGCCAAGAACAGGCAGGCAGATTTGACGGCAGAGCAGCTTAAGGTTCTGCGCCGCCTCGTGGAAGAGGAGTTGTCCAATGGATGAGAAGCTTTTTGCAGAACTGACCGAGAGCATTCGGCAGGCCGGAGAAATTCGCCGCCGGAAAGGCGCTGTTGCCAGAGAGCACCGTTTCGATCCCGTTGACGTAGCGGCCGTTCGGCGCCAACTGAAACTGACGCAGGACGAGTTCGCGGCACTGATCGGTGTACCCGTTGGAACCTTGCGCAACTGGGAGCAGAACCGGCGCCAACCCCGAGGGCCGGCCCTGGCTTTGTTGCATGCCGTCCGTAACGATCCGGAGCATGTATTCCGCGCCTTGAGCGCCTAAGCGCTCGAACCATGCGCGGCAACAGCCGAAAGCCCCGCCCCTTCGAGAACCGCCGCCCCCTCCGACCAGCACCCACTCAGCACTCAGCACTCAGCACTCAGCACTCAGCACTCAGCACTCAGCACTCAGCACCCAGCACTTCCACCTTCACACCCAACCGCGCATCCCCTATACTCAATTGCGCTCGCAACGCGCCGAAGGGGAAGGGGGATCGGCGCGTGATTAAACATAAGAGGGAATTGGTCGGGAAGGGCCAATACCTCAAAAAACAGCACTGACAGGACGTCGGAGGGAGTCACGAATGAACGCACCAATCCGCAAGGCCGTCTTTCCCGTAGCCGGCCTCGGCACCCGTTTCCTGCCTGCCACCAAGGCCAGCCCCAAGGAAATGCTGCCCGTGGTGGACAAGCCGCTGGTCCAGTACGCCGTGGAAGAGGCCGTGGAAGCCGGCGTGGATACCATCATCTTCGTCACCGGCCGCAATAAGCGCCCCATCCCGGACCATTTCGACCGCGCCTACGAGCTCGAAAACGAGCTCATGAAAAAGGGCAAGCACGATCGCCTTCAGGCCGTCCGTGATGTCATCCCCGACCATGTGGACTGCGTCTACATCCGCCAGGCCGAAGCCCTCGGCCTCGGCCACGCCGTGCTCTGCGCCAGGAACATCGTCGGCAACGAACCCTTCTATGTGGTCCTCGCCGATGACCTCGTCCACAACGGCGGCAAGGGCTGCCTGGCCCAGATGGGCGAGCAATTCGACCAGCTCGGCCACAGCCTCATCGGCGTCCAGCAGATCCCGCAGGAACACAGCAACAAGTACGGTATCGTCGCCGGCGACAAAGTCAGCGACCAGCTCCGCCGCCTCAACAGGATCGTGGAAAAGCCGGCCCCGGAAAATGCCCCCTCCAACTGGGGCGTCATCGGCCGCTACGCACTGACTCCGCGTATCTTCCACCACCTGGAAAACACCCCCAGGGGCGCCGGCAATGAAATCCAGCTCACCGATGCCATCGACGCCCTCCAGCAGGAAGAGGCCGTTTACGCCTACAACTTCCACGGCAAGCGCTACGACTGCGGCGACAAGCTGGGCTATCTGGAAGCCACGGTGGAAATGGCGCTGAAACACCCGGAGCTGGGTGGTCCGTTTGCGGATTATCTGATGCGGTATGCCCGCGAACAGGCGCAATCCCGGGCTTCCTGACGGGCCCGAAAACACGGTAGTCTTTCCGATTGCTCACCGGCCTGGCGGGGCAGGGGAACCCCCGACAGGCCGGCTCCTCGTCGTATCGGGATGGTGTAAAACATGAATTTCTTCAAGGCCTACGACATCCGTGGCCGCACCACAGACGAACTGACCCCGGCGGTCGCCCGCCTGATCGGCGAGGCCTTCGCCGTGGAGCTGGCGCCGAAAACCGTTGTCGTTGGCTACGACATCCGCCTGTCGAGCCCCGGCCTCGCGCAGGCCCTGAGCGAGGGTCTCACCTCCCGTGGCGTGGATGTCCTCAATATTGGCCTGTGCGGCACCGAGGAAGTCTATTTCGCCACCAGTCATCTTGAGGCCGACGGCGGCATCATGGTCACCGCCAGCCACAACCCGGCCGATTACAACGGCATGAAGCTGGTTCGGGCCGAGTCCCGCCCCATCAGTGGCGATACCGGCCTGTTCGCCATCCGCGACCGCGTCGCCGAAGAAAACACCGGCAACCCGGCCGAGCAGCCCGGCGAGATCCGCTCCGTGGATACCCGCCAGGCCTATGTCGAGCATCTGCTCTCCTACATCGAGCCGGCCAATCTCAAACCGCTGCGGATCGTGGTAAACCCCGGCAACAGCGCCGCCGGCAAGGTGATCGACGAGCTGGAAAAACAACTCCCCTTCCGCTTCGAGAAGATTCACTACGAGCCGGACGGCCATTTCCCCAACGGCATCCCCAACCCCCTGCTGCCGGAAAACCGTGAGGCCACCGCCGAGGCCGTCCAGCGCACCGGCGCCGACATGGGTATCGCCTGGGACGGCGATTTCGACCGCTGCTTTTTCTTCGACGAGAAAGGCAGCTTCATCGAGGGCTATTACATCGTCGGCCTGCTGGCCAAGTCCCTGCTGGAGAAATGGCCCGGCGAGAAGATCATCCACGACCCGCGCCTCACCTGGGCCACCGTCGCCACGGTGGAGAAGGCCGGCGGCACGCCCATCCAGAGCAAGACCGGCCACGCCTTCATCAAGGAGCGCATGCGCCAGGAAAATGCCCTCTACGGCGGCGAAATGAGCGCCCACCACTATTTCCGGGATTTCGCCTACTGCGACAGCGGCATGATCCCCTGGCTGCTGGTGGCCGAACTGGTCTGCAAGACCGGCAAATCCCTGGGCGAGCTCGTGGCCGAGGCCATCGCCGCCTACCCGGCCAGCGGCGAGATCAACCGCAAGGTGGATGACGCCGACGCCTGCCTGGCCCGGATCAAGGACACCTACCTGTCCCAGGGCGGCGAGGCGGATTACACTGATGGATTGAGCGTGGCTTTCGAGGACTGGCGCTTCAACCTGCGCAAGTCGAACACCGAGCCGCTGCTGCGTCTCAATGTGGAATCCCGCGGCGACCAGGCCCTCATGCAGGCCCGCACCCGCGAGATCCTCGACCTGATCGATCAGGCCTAGAGCAAGATAGTGTGGGAGAGGCTTCAGCCTCGACAAGAACAGCGTCAAGGGAGCAAGAATGACCGACCAGAACATCGTCAAGGTGATCCTCGCCGGGGGCGTCGGCTCCCGCCTGTGGCCCCTGTCCCGAAAGGCCTTTCCGAAACAGTTTCACACCCTGTTCGGCAGCGAGCCCATGATGGGCGCCACTCTTCAGCGCCTCAACGGCCTGTGCAACAGCCACCCCGTGGTGGTGGGCAACGAGGAGCACCGCTTCCTGATTGCGGACGCGCTCAAGGACGCCGGCCACGACAGCGCCAGCGTGATCCTGGAGCCCGAACCCAAGAACACCGCCGCTGCCATCGCCCTGGCGGCCCTGGAGATCGCCGAGACCGATCCCGACGCCCGCATGCTGGTGCTCCCGGCCGACCACTGGATTGAGGACGACGGCCCCCTGGCCGAGGCCCTGTCGGCCGCCATGGAACACCTGACGCTGGACGACCTGGTCGCCTTTGGCATCCAGCCCGCCCGCCCGGAGACGGGCTACGGCTACATCGAGCTGGACGGCGACGGCTCGGCCCCGGTCCGGCCAATGAAGCAGTTCGTGGAAAAACCGGATCGGGCGACGGCGGAAAAATACCTCGAGAGCGGCCGATTCCTCTGGAACAGCGGCATGTTTCTGTTCCCAGCGCAAAAGATCGTTGATGAGCTCCAGGCCCACGCCCCGGACATCATGGCCGCCGTGAAACGGTCATTCGACGGTCGCAAGACCGATGGTATCTTTGTCCGCCCCGACGCGGCCGCCTTTGCCGAGGCCCGCGCCGACTCCATCGACTACGCCATAATGGAAAAGACCGCCTCGGCCCGGGTCATCCCGGTCAACATCCAGTGGAGCGACATCGGCTCCTGGCAGTCCTACCTGGAGCGCGGCCAGGCCGGCCAGGCCTGTGACGAGCGGGGCAATGTCTGCGACGGTGACACCCTGGCCGTAGACTGCGACAATAGCCTGCTTGTCTCGAGAAAACGCCTGGTTTCGGCCGTCGGCCTCAAGGATGTGGCCGTGATCGAAACCGGTGACGCGGTGCTGGTGATGCCGGTCTCCGAGGCGCAGAATGTGAAACACCTGCTCGGCGCGCTCAATGAGCAGGGCCGGGATGAGGCGGACACCCATGCCAAAGTCCACCGTCCCTGGGGCACCTACGAGACCGTGGACGATGGCGAGCGCTACCAGGTCAAGCGCATAACCGTGAAACCCGGCGGGCGACTGTCGCTGCAGATGCACCACCACCGTGCCGAACATTGGATTATCGTCAGCGGAACGGCCAGGGTGACTCGCGGCGAGGAGAGCTTCATCCTCACCGAGAACCAGTCCACCTACATTCCGCTGGGCGAGAAACATCGGATTGAAAACCCGGGAGCGATCCCGCTGGAGTTCATCGAAGTCCAGTCCGGCGCCTACCTGGGCGAGGACGACATCGTTCGATTCGAAGACACCTACGGACGGGCCTGACGACACACCACCGGAGAAGCAGGCAGATGTATCTGATACTTGGGGCAACCCCGGGAAGTAATTGGCAGGCCGTGATCCCGATGCTGGAACAGCTCGGTGCCACGGCGCTGGACGGCAATGCCGTGGCCCGCTGGCGGGCGAACCCGGCCGGGCGCATCGGCCCGGCCTCATCCAGTGCCGACACCGTCTCGCTCCTGCCAGTGGGCGAAGCCATCACAGACATGGATCTGGCCCAACAACTGGCCAAGACAAAAGACGCCAGAGCCCTGCTGCTGCACACCCGGCCCGAAACCGCCCTGGCCCGCGCCATGCAGGCCGGCAAGAACCCCACGGAAGAACTCGATGCCTGGCGCCAGGCCGTGGAGGCCTTCCTGCAGGCCTACCGCCGAAACCGCCGTAGCATCCGCCTGATCAACGCCGACACGGCCCTCCAGGCCCCCGAAGCCTTCGCCCACGCCTGTCAGGAGCATCTCGGTCTGAGTGAAGCCGACATCCAGCCGCCCGCGAGCAATGACGGACAGCTCCAGTCCGTCTATCGCCTGCTCGCCGCCCAGATGGTTGCCCAGGCCGAAGACATCCAGCCCCTGCTCGCCGAGCTGGAGGCCAGCTCCATCCCGCTAGCGGAGGAAAGCCAGGCCCCGCAACTGGACTGCCAGGCCATCTACGAAGAACTGACCGCTTCCGAAACCCAGTTCGAGAAATTGAAGGACCAGACGACCACGCAGAGCAGTGAGCTCAAAGAAGAGAACGAACTTATCCTGCTTCAAACGCACCAGCTTCAAGAAGAACTGGAAAAGTACTACCTGGATCTTCAAAAGGAAGCGAAAAGCCGCCAGGAAGCCGAGACAGAATGTGATCGCCTAAAGGCTGAGCTGGAGTCCGTCAAGCAGGGTCAGGATGCGGTCAGTATCCGAGAAAAAGAACTGAAGGAAGAGAACGAACTCCTGTTGCTGCAGCTACACCAGGTCCAGGAAGAACTCGAAAGCTACTACCTGGAACTCCAGGATGAAGTGGGTAAGCGCAAGGCCCAGGAAGAAAAGCTCGCCGCCCGCGACCAGACCATCAAGAACAAGAACTGGGCCATCGACAAAAAGGAAGAGAAATACCAGGGCATGCTGGCCCAGAAAAAACGCCTGGATAGAGAACTCACGCGCATTCGGGAGAAAAATACTGCGATTCAGAACTCCCTATCCTGGAAGGTCACCAAGCCGCTGCGGGCCATCCGCCGGCTCACCATGAGAAAGCCACGCAAGGCGGGAGCAGTCTGAGATGAGCGTGACCCCGCAACTACAGATTGCTCTCAACAATGCCGATGCCATCGTCCACCTCGGCGCTGGCCGCTGTCAGGAGCTTGCGGCCTATCAGGCCCTGCCAGCCAGCACCTCGGTTGTACTGGTGGAAGCAAATCCGGCCCTGGCCAAAACACTAGAACGCCGAACCAGCGACAACGCAAACATCACTGTATTGCCCTATGCCGTCTCCGACGAACCCGGCGAGCGTGTTCTGCATACCTACAACCTGCCGGAAGTCAGCAGTCTTCGCCCGGCCACTGGCCTGAAAGACCTCTTCCCCGGGCTGCGGCTGGTCCGCGAAGTGGCCGTCGAGGCAGTCACACCGGTCGAATTGCTGGATGAAGCCCAGCTCGCCAATGCCCAGTCAATCTGCCTGATCGTCGATACCCCGGGCGAAGAAGAGGCCATCCTCCGCTCTCTGCAGCAAGAAAACACCCTCTCGCGCATTGCTAATATCGTGCTCCGCTGCGGCCAGGAATCCCTCTACGAGGGCGTAGCCCCCGCCCAGGAAGTGCTCGCCTTCCTGGAAGAACAGGGCTATCAGCTCGAGGGCGAAGTGGATGATGCCGACCCTGATCGTCCCACCTGGCACCTAAAGCAGAATATCGAAAGGCTGGAAATAGAACGTCTCAATGCGGAACTGATCAAGCTCCAAGAGAAGGTCCAAAAAGCGGAGAACACCACAGAGCACCAGGCCGAGGCACTAAGCAAAGAGCGGGAAGCCCGAGCCAAGCTGGAAAATCAGCTCAATCAGGCCAGAGAGGAAGCGGCCAAGGAGCGAGAGCAGCTAGCCACGGAGCGTGATTCGCTCAAGGAGAAGCTCGCGGAGCAGCAGCAACAGTCCGAACAGAAGGCGGGGGAGCAGGCTGCGGCGCTCAAAAAGGAGCAGGAAACCCGAGCCGAGCTGGAGAGCCAGCTCAAGCAGGCCAGAGAGGAAGCAGCCAAGGAGCGAGAGCAGCTAGCCAAGGAACGTGATTCGCTCAAGGAGAAGCTCGCGGAGCAGCAGCAAGAGTCCGAACAGAAGGCGGAGGAGCAGGCTGCGGCACTCAAGAAGGAGCAGGAAACCCGAACTGAGCTGGAGAGCCAGCTCAAGCAGGCCAGAGAGGAAGCAGCCAAGGAGCGAGAGCAGCTAGCCAAGGAACGTGATTTGCTCAAGGAGAAGCTCGCGGAGCAGCAGCAAGAGTCCAAACAGAAGGCGGAGGAGCAGGCTGCGGCACTCAAGAAGGAGCAGGAAACCCGAACTGAGCTGGAGAGCCAGCTCAAGCAGGCCAGAGAGGAAGCAGCCAAGGAGCGAGAGCAGCTAGCCAAGGAACGTGATTCGCTCAAGGAGAAGCTCGCGGAGCAGCAGCAACAGTCCAAACAGAAGGCGGAGGAGCAGGCTGCGGCACTCAAGAAGGAGCAGGAAACCCGAGCCGAGCTGGAGAGCCAGGTCACGCAGGCCAGAGAGGAAGCAGCCAAGGAGCGAGAGCAGCTAGCCACGGAGCGTGAAGCCAGGCTTAAGTTGGAAGAAGAGAAGGCGCGTATCGAGGAAGCGTTGAGAGATTCCCGTAGTGATTTGTCAGTCGCAATTAGACTGCAGACTCAGCGTGACCGGGACCTCAAGGACCTCCAGGAACGCTACGCAGCCCTTGTGAGACGGAAAGAACAGCAGGACGAGTTACTCGGTAAGCTTAACCATCGATTGTCCGTTGCCGCACAGAGCCTGCGTCAGTTGGGTGCGGACAGTGCAAGTCGGGAAAAAGATGGCGATGCGGCCCAGGAGCTGCTTAGAGCCCTGTCAGGTGAGTCCGAGTGATCATCCGGCAAGCCATGAAATGTGACTAGGCATGACTCGAGAGCTGAACCAAATACCCAAAACCGTTTCCGACGCAATCGAGGAATCACTTGCGTTGGTTGAGGCCGAGTATGGTACGGATGCGGCACGTCGTCAGGCCGAATCGGAATCATTGCCGAGCCTGCTGGAGGAATGTGAAGCATGGCGCCAAGAGGTGGAAAGTGAGCATCCTGAGCCAATACGGATGGTTCATCATTTTGCTTGTACTGGAGGAACCCTCATATCGAAATGCTTGGCTTCGTTGCCCAATGCATGGCTGCTAAGTGAAGTGGATCCTTTGAGCGAGCTGTACAAGCCTCCTGGTCGTTTTTCTCCCACTGATTTTATTAACCTGATTAGGAATAGCACAAGAGAGGCTCCGGCGGATCTCTTGCAGGATATATTCATGGCAAGCCTAGGAGTTACCGCGCGCTCTGCAATTAACCGCGGGCTCCGTCTTATCATCCGAGATCATACGCACAGCCACTACTGCACCGGTTCGGAGGTGAAGGCTCGACCCACGATCGCAGATATTGTGGCGAGAGAGCGCCGGACAATTTCAATTGTTACCACCAGAGATCCTGTCGATTCTTATGTTTCACTGGTTAAGAATGAATGGCTCCACTTCGAGCCTGGGTCGGTCGACGAGTATGCGGCTAGGTATATGAAGTTCTTGGAGGATTACAAGCATGCCAAGCTTGTTCGATATGAAGAGTTTGTCCAATGGCCTGAGATGGTGATGAGGCAAATGGCTGATGAGCTGGAAATGCCTTATGACGACTGCTTTATGGACGTGTTTAATGTCTATGATTTGTCGGGGGATAGCGGAAGAAGCGGTCGAGAGATCTGTGCTCGGCCTCGGCAGGAAATTCCTGAGGAGATTTGTTCTTCCATGACGAATTCAAAGAATTTCCAATTGCTTCGGCATCGCTTGGGTTACGGATAGATGAGCTTTTGTTTTTTTTTGGGGCATTTGCCTGAAAACTTCTGATAAGCACCCGGGAAATGGTGGTTTATATATGAGTACAGGGATTCTCAAACAAGGACCAGTTGAAAGCTTTTGGTCGAAACTGGAGTATGCGAGGCAGCTGGCTAAAGGTGGAAAGAAAGCTGATGCGGGCGTCTTGCTTCAGGACATCGTTTCCGGATTAAGTGCCGATTCACCAGAGATGGCAGTAAAACGTCTCGTCATGCTCAAGCGGTTTTCAGAAGCATACGGGATCAGTTGTGAGTTGGACTATGCGCCGAGCGATTGCCTGGATCACTCACCTGATTTTCTAGACGATTTAGTCCGGCCAGGCCTGCCTGGTATAAGTCTCGTCACATGTTGCAAGAATCGAAATGAGAACTTACTAAAAGCCTTGCCGTCATGGCTGGCGAGGGCAGAGATATCTGAGATCGTAGTCGTAGATTGGTCATCTGACCATGCCGTGAAAGAGAGTGTTGATGCTGCGGGTTTTGATGATCCAAGGATTCGCGTGGTTCGAATAGACGGAGAGTCACGATGGATATTGAGTTATGCCTTTAACGTGGGTTTTAGGGTGGCGCGTTTCGAGAAGGTCTTGAAAGTTGATGCGGATATCGTGATATCTGATGATTTCTTTCAAAAAAACAAACTAAAGATGGGGCGATTTATTGCCGGCGACTGGCGAGTGGCCAATGAAGGGCAAGCGTATATAAATGGGTTTTTCTATGCGTTTAAGAAAGATCTGATAGCCGTCAAGGGTTTTAACGAGTACATAACAACCTACGGATGGGATGATGATGATATTTACTCCCGGCTGGAGGGTATCGGTTTAACCAGAGAGTGCGTGGATCCGGAGACAATTTATCATTTGCCTCATGATGATGTTCAGCGTCTCGGTGTGAGTCCCGCGGCACAGCGGTGCGCATGGGAGGAGCTCCTGGATGACCCGAAGTTTAAGATCCGTGCAAACCGATTTACCGCCAATGTCATGCCGTTATGGACTCAAAATAAGCGGTGGCTACCCTTTAGAATCGAAAGTTATAGGCGCGATTTTATTAAAGCCCATCGTGGGTCAGATCCGATACATTATGTCCCAGATCATATTCGATCGGATGCAGAGATCTATGCCGCAAGGGAGCTCTTGTCGTGGAGGCTCGGCCCAAGAGTATTCGATCTATCTAAGGGAGGATTGCGAGTCCTATTGGAATCGAAAAAGCTGGATGGTTTAAATAAGCTTGATGTGGAGCTTGCGCTGTCAGGTGTGCCGAGAGAGTTTCGATTTTCTGCGCAATACTTATTTATTGAGTTTACTGAGGATTGTCTCGATCTCGATGCAGAAATATTTCAGTCTGCGCTTCGTCAGGTTCGAGCATACGTTAAAGCCTCCCGTTTACCAGTAATCGGGCTCGCAACAACGAAAATGGCCTCAAAACTGAGCGCGCATGTCGATCATGTCCTTCATCCTTGGGTTAAGTCGCTAATTAATGATATAGAAACATTAGACCTGGAAGCGGAGTCAGCTGCCTCGCGTGTAGTAAGTGGCGGTAACTTGATAGTTAAATTGACTGCGGAAATAGCACAGCGGCTGTCTAATGTGGATCAGCATGTGCTTAATCGTAATGGTCCTGAGTTACTGATCGCAAAGCCCAAGATGTACATTGACGCGCAGCATGGGCTTGGAAATAGATTGCGAGCAATTGCTTCGGCTGCGGCGATTGCTAAGAATACCGATAGAGAATTAGTCGTAATCTGGCAGCCGGATCATCATTGTGATTGCCGCATTCACGACATAACCGAGTATTCAGGCCCTGTGATAGAGGAGAGCTTTGTCACTCAGGCGCCAAGGATGGGTATTGCAGTTCATAATTATATGGAAATTGAGCCAGGTGCAGAGAAGGATGAACCCATTGATCTTGATTATGACGGATCTATTTACGTTAGATCAGCATACGTGCTTAATTGCTCCGAAACTTCATGGGGGGCAGAGAATGAGTTTCTCCGATCATTGATCCCGACGCCTGAAGTGCAAGGATTGATCGATAGTGTGAAACAGCCCAATGAAATAGGCGTGCATGTGCGAATGGAAGCGGGGGAGGGTCTTGATCATAATAGCTATGACTCGCCAATGAACTGGACTAAAGAGGGTCATTCGCAACTCCACTATTGGCGGGGGATGAGCCACTATGAGCGATTCATGAAGCACATATCTGGTATTGGAGGGGCTCCGTCAATCTTTCTGGCGGCTGATCGACCGGAGATATACTCCGAATTTAAATCGGCGTATGGAGGTCGCGTGGCGTTTTTGCGCAGGGACGTCTTTGATCGCTCTCGCAGGCAGATTCAGTTCGCAATGGCAGATGCAATTCTTCTCAGCCGTTGTAATAGGCTTCTCGGAAGCACTTGGAGTTCGTTTTCTGAGTTGGCATTGAGGTTGTCTCCGAATTTTAAGTCAATAGAAATGAGTGGGAAGGATTTTTAGTCGCGCACGGTGCGTCTTGTGGCGCGCTCGAAGGTTTTTGCGTTCTGCGCCTGACCGAGAGGGTGAGTTTGATGAGGCCTGTTATATGCCTTCATATTGGAACAGAGAAGACTGGTACAACCAGTATTCAGAAATATTTAGGCGACGAATCGTCTCAAGCGTCCCTCAGGAGAACGTTGGCATTCAGTCGTTTAGGAGAGGGGAATAACTTATGCGTTCCTTTAGCAGCGAAAGAATCTATAGGTCCTGATATAGAGAGGTATCGTGGCCGCCCGTTTCTCGAATACAAGGCAAAAGTCATTGATCGCATTGAGCGCGCAGTTGAAACGGCGCGTTCGCGCGGGCTGAGTCAACTCGTCATCTCGTCGGAGCATTTATCATCAAGGCTTATATGTGAAGGAGATATCTCTGATTTGCGAGAGATGTTTCCGAAGGAAGTCGAATTTAAGGTAATTGTATATCTTCGTCCGCAAGTGGAGTTAGCGCTTGGTTCGATTGCTGAGAGCGTCAAAGCAGGCTCTTCGAATACATCTATTTTAAGACCGTCAGACATGAGGCATGGCAAGCCCTACCAGCTGCCATATTTCGATTATTCCGAGCTCTTGGGAAGGTGGGAGAAAGTATTCGGTTATGACTCGCTCATTGTAAGGAGTTACGAGAAGGCGCAACTGTATCAGAATGATGTGGTCTCAGATTTTCTTTTTGCAATTGGGGAAAAGGCTGCCGCAGATAAAATAGTCCCTGGGCGCCTCGGAGAAAATAGACGGTTGTCGCCGGAAGCAATTCATGTGTTAGCGGCAGTTAACAAGTACGTGAACGACAAAAAAGAGCGCAGGTTTTTGATGTCGGAGTTGGAAGCGGTAGATGATTTCTGCACTGGTTCTGTTCTCCCGGATGAGATTGTCGAAGAATATTTGCAATATTTTGAACATAGTAACCACCAAGTGGCTAAGCGCTATCTTAATTCGGATAGGCTATTCTCGGATGAGAGCGTGCAATATCGATCCTTTTCAGTAGATATGTCGAAACCGGAGGCAGATCTGGTCGCACGATTTCTAGCCAAAATTATCCACAGGCGTTTCGGGAGTTGATTTCGGCAATCGCATAACCGGGAGCGAAGTTAATGAATGGCGTAGAAACAGTAATTGAAGAAGACGTGCGACAACTTTTATCAGAATACAAGTCCTGTTCAAGCTCTGTATATACACTTGTCGTGCGCTGCCTAAGCCGGTCGACTGACGCTAGAAGTTTATTTGACTCTGTCAATTCAGATCGGGCTGCCGACGTTAATGAGCTTTGTGCTCGTTTTTTAGCCGGTATGCTAGATCTGAGTAAGCCTGTTGTTGCAGTCGTGTATCACCGGCATTCGTGGTCGCAGATAGGCGAAGAATCCTTACGTTCGATGCGTTTAGCGGGGATTGAAGTGTTGCCCATTTTTTGGGCGGATGGCCCGAAGGCGCCTGCGTCTTTTATTCCGGTTAATAAGGCGATATTAAAGCATTGTGGCTTCATTCAGTTGTGTGTGGGTACAAATCTACCTCGTTGGTTGAGCCTTGGTGAGGATGGTTTCCCCGAGATTCCTGTCCTCAATATCGATCGGACCGCTAGGACATTTTTTGACCCAGAGAATAGCAGTCAGCGCCATAAGCTTCCTCTCATGGTGAAGTGGGGCAAGTATGTTGTTTCACCAGTCAAAATACCTGAAACTCGATCGCGAAAATTTGAATTGACAGAGATTAAGATTCCAGAAGACCTGCTTCGGGGGCGCAAGGTTTGTTATGTGCTGCCATTGGTTCCTAATAAGCTTACACGTATGCGGAGGCTGTCGAAAAGCCGGCCGGACCGGGACCGCAACGTCATTCTAGTGTGTCCCTCAATATCCAATCTCCCACAGTATTTTTTGAAGGAGAATGGTCGGGAGATTGTTGAAGGATTGATTCAGCGTTTTCCAGATCACACTGTAGTCTTGAGGCCAAGGCCGGAGGATCGGACCAACAGGGAGATCGAAGAGCTGCAGTCCAGATATAGTTGCACCGGAAGATTCTCGTTGGATTTAAGCGACGACTATGTGGAAACATATTCACGAGGCTGCGTTCTTATTACGGACCGATCATCAACTGGGCAAACATTTGCGCTTGGCACAGGAAGGCCGTCAATTTCGTACCCATTCGGTGGTGGTTTTGACGGCATTGGAATTGAAGCGCTAAGAGATGTCGGATGCTTTAGAGTCAATTCAGTGGAAGAATTGCTTGCCGCGGTTGAGCGACTTCTTGTTGAGGCCGCAGGCGTAGAAGAAATGATAGACGGCGTTTTTTCGTCGCTCTATTCCGGGCATAGGTCATTCGATGATGCGTTTTTAGAGTATACGTTCGCTGCGCTTCGCAATGACGTTCACGGAGATTGGTACGAGATCACTATCCCTCCAGAAAATATCGCACCTTCAACGTTATTAGGTTATGAGGAGTCGATTGAGAGCGTGTTGAGTGCCGGCTGGGTTAATTCAGATATCTATGCCCTAGATATCGCCGGCCGCTATCTCGATATGCTTAAAACTCAGAATAGACCAGCTCCGGAATGGCTGCTTGAGAAAATGGCGCGGATTTATAGCGATGCGTTTTCAAGGGATCATTCAACCTTTTCGGTAATCGGGCGTCCAATTAAGCTGGCTCTTCATAATTACGAATGCGGGTTTTGGACGGAGCGCGTGAAAGCTGCGTTCGGCGTATGCTGTGAAGCTGTCGCGCGTCGAGGATATGCGCCGGTTGTCGACGAGTTAAGGGCGGTTGCGGCTGGTCGTCCCCATGCGATGCAGATTCTAAGCGACCAGCTGGGCCGATACGGGCTTATAGAAGAGGAAGGTTTATGAGCGGTCATGATGGCAACAATGCCGGTGTTATCTGGATCACTGGCTTATCAGATTCTGGCAAAACAACTGTTGGTAGGTTGCTCGCAGATCGCCTGCGGTCTTGTGGTAATTCTGTTGTGCGTTTGGATGGGGATGAGCTTAGGAGGATTTTTGTTGGATCAAAAGGGTATGACAGGACGGCTAGATTACGATTGGCGTATCAATATTCTGGGTTATGTGAGGTATTGGCGGAGCAGGGTCACGTTGTTGTGATATCGGCGATAGCAATGTTTGAAGAGATTTATAAATGGAATCGGTCTCAGCTGCCGAATTATTTTCAGGTATATTTGAAGACGCCAATGTCAGAGCTCCGTCGTCGTGACACTAAGGGAATTTATGAGGGTTTTGATCGAGGGGAAGAGAAGGATGTGTATGGCTTAGATCTGAAGGCCGACGAGCCAAAAGAGCCTGATTTCCTGGAAGAGTTTCAATCGGATCGTACGCCGAAGATTGTCGTTGAAGACATTTTGGATAGTTGGTACTACGCCCGAAAGAAGGAGAAAGGCTGCGAATTGGTCCGGAGTTAGCTGCAAGGAAAACGCGAGTGTTCTTGTGGATGTAACGGGTGAGTTTCGTTGAAACTAAGATAGGGTCTACTAGGTGTGTTCTGGTTTGCTCCCTATTTAGAGGCGGTGCGTCTCGAGCGGATATTCCGTTTGCGACGCAAGTAGAATGCGTGCTGCAGAGGGTTGATGTTACGGGTCAGAAAAGCCGCCCAGATGAGGGCGAGCTCGCGTGAACCGCTCTAACAAATATTAGACTGATTCATCGTTGGACGTAAATCTTTCTATGGGGTGGATGAAGTATGGAGATGCAAGTGAAGAAGGTGGCGTTAATCTCAGGTGTTACTGGTCAGGATGGGTCTTATTTGGCAGAGTGGCTTCTGTCAAAAGGTTATGAGGTTCACGGCATAAAGCGCCGTGCATCATTATTTAACACAGATCGTGTGGATCATATATATCAAGACCCGCATGAGGTGGATCCAAGGTTTAGCTTGCACTATGGCGATTTAACTGATTCTTCGAATCTTACACGAATAATTAAGCAGGTGCAGCCAGATGAGATTTATAATCTTGGCGCGCAAAGCCATGTTGCAGTAAGCTTCGAATCACCCGAATACACAGCCGATGTGGATGCTCTTGGGGCGTTGCGTATGTTGGAAGCAATCAGGCTTCTGGGGCTTGAGGAAAAGACCCGATTCTACCAGGCATCGACTTCTGAGTTGTATGGGCTTGTGCAAGAATCGCCACAGCGAGAGACTACGCCTTTCTATCCGCGTAGTCCTTACGCAGCTGCGAAGCTGTACGCATACTGGATCACGGTAAATTACCGGGAAGCATACGGGATGTATGCCTGTAATGGGATTCTATTCAATCACGAATCTCCACGGCGTGGCGAAACATTTGTGACCCGAAAGATTACTCGCGGTCTGGCCAATATTGCGCAAGGTTTGGAGGATTGTCTTTACATGGGCAATCTGGATGCGCTAAGGGACTGGGGTCATGCGAAGGATTATGTGCGCATGCAGTGGCTTATGCTTCAGCAGGACGAGCCCGAGGATTTCGTGATTGCCACCGGAGAGCAGTGTTCGGTGCGCGACTTTATTCGGATGTCAGCGTCAGAAATTGGCATCAACCTGAGGTTTGAAGGCTCGGGTGTTGATGAGAAAGGAATTGTGGAGAGCGTTACAGGAAATGACGCGCCTGGGGTCAAGGAAGGCGATGTCATCGTCTCCGTCGATCCCCGGTATTTCCGTCCAGCGGAAGTCGAGACTCTGCTGGGCGATCCGACGAAAGCGAAGGAGAAGCTGGGTTGGGTGCCGGAAATTTCGGTTCACGAGATGTGTGCGGAAATGGTGCAACACGATTTGGATGAAGCAAAGCGCCACGCCTTCCTGAAAGAAAACGGCTATGACCTGCCGATCAAGGTTGAGCGGTAATGGTGGACAGTGACAAGCGGATATTTGTTGCCGGACACCGAGGCATGGTTGGCTCGGCGATCGTGCGTGAGCTCGAGCGGCGTGGTTATGGGAATATCTTGACTCGGTCCAGAGATGAGCTGGACTTGCTGGATCAGAGGGTAGTGCGGGCGTTTTTAGAGTCCAATGAAATCGATGAAGTCTATCTCGCGGCCGCCAGAGTTGGCGGTATTCATGCGAATAACACCTACCCGGCGGACTTCATTTATCAGAATCTGATGATAGAGGCGAATATCATCCACGCGGCGCATGAGTCTGGTGTGGATAGGTTGCTCTTTCTGGGGTCGTCATGCATTTATCCAAAGCATGCGGACCAGCCCATGCGTGAGGATGCGCTGCTGACGGGGACATTGGAGCCCACCAACGAGCCGTACGCGATAGCCAAGATCGCCGGCATCAAGTTGTGTGAAAGCTATAATCGCCAGCATGGCCGGGACTATCGCAGTGTCATGCCGACGAACCTGTATGGGCCCAATGATAATTTCCATCCGGAAAACAGTCATGTCATCCCCGCATTGATTCGTCGCTTCCATGAGGCGGCGGAGAGCAATGCGGACGAGGTGGGGGTCTGGGGTAGTGGCAAACCCATGCGCGAATTCCTGCATGTTGACGACATGGCTGCCGCCAGCGTGCATGTGATGGAACTCGATGGTGAAACCTATCGAGCACACACTGACCCTATGCTTTCGCATATCAATGTGGGCACCGGCGTGGACTGTACGATTCGCGAGCTGGCCGAGACCGTGGCGAAGGTGACTGGTTTCAAGGGCCGGCTCACCTGGGATACCACCAAGCCCGACGGTACACCGCGGAAGCTGATGGATGTCTCCCGCCTGAGGGCCCTGGGCTGGGAGGCATCGATTGGCCTGGAAGAAGGCCTGCGGGATGCCTACCAGTGGTTCCTCGAAAACCGGGGGAACATTCGGAGCTGAGCATGTATCTGGACTCCGCCACATTCCGCAGCGTGGTGGCTGGCACGCCGCTGGTATCCATGGACCTGGTGGTGCGCAATCGGCGGGATGAGATTCTGCTGGGCATGCGTAGCAACCGCCCGGCCCGGGGGTATTGGTTCGTGCCAGGCGGGCGGATCATGAAGGGCGAGCATTTGGATGAGGCCTTTCGCCGCCTGACTGGCGAGGAGCTTGGCGTGCCGTGCGACAGGGATCGGGCCCGCTTCCTCGGGCTTTTCGAGCACCACTACGAAGACAGCGTGTTCGGCGCTGAGCCGAGCACCCACTATGTCGTTCTGGCCCACGAGCTGGAACTCGATACCCTGCCGATGGAATTGCCGGATGACCAGCATTCTCGCTACCGTTGGTGGTCGTGGCAGGAGGCCCTCGAGGCAAAGGATGTCCATCCTTATACACGCGCTTATATTGAATCGCTGGCGGCAAACCGCGAAAGGAAAGATCGCTGATGGGAACTGTCCTGGTCACCGGCGGCGCCGGTTATATTGGCTCGCACAATGTAAAGTACCTGCTCGAGCGGGGCCATGATGTGCTGGTGCTGGACGATCTGTCTGGTGGCTTTCGCGACGCCGTGCCCGACCGTCTCCTGATTGAGGGAAATATTGGCGATATCAGGCTTCTAGACAAGGTGTTCACCGAGCACCGAATTGATGCCGTCATGAACTTTGCTTCCTTCATTGAGGTGGGTGCCTCGGTGAAGGACCCTTCCAGCTATTTCCGCAATAACCTGGGCAATACCCTGGTCTTGCTTGATGCCATGGTGCGCCATGGCGTGAAGAAGCTTGTGTTTTCCTCAACGGCCGCCATTTTCGGTGATCCGGAGTACACGCCCATTGACGAGGCGCACCCCAAGGCGCCGATCAATCCCTACGGCCGCAGTAAGTGGCTGGTTGAACAATTGTTGACTGACTACGCCTCTGCCTACGGGCTGCAGAGTGTCTGCCTTCGTTACTTCAATGCGGCGGGGGCCGATCCCGATGGAGAGCTGGGCGAGCGGCATGAGCCGGAGACGCATCTGATCCCCATCGTCTTGCAGGCGGCATCCGGTCGGCGAGAGAGTATTGCCATCTTCGGCGAGGATTACGACACCGAAGATGGCACCTGCGTGCGGGACTATATCCATGTTCGGGACCTGGCTCAGGCCCATTGGCTGGCGCTTGAGTACCTGGAAGCGCATGGCCGGAGCGCGGCGTTCAACCTGGGGAATGGCAATGGCTATTCCATCCGCGAAGTGATCGAGACGGCCCGGCGCGTGACGGGGCGCGATTTTCCGGTGGAGTCCGGGCCGCGTCGGGCGGGGGACCCGGCGGTGTTGGTGGCGGATAGCCGGCTTGCGCGTGAGGAACTGGGTTGGCGGCCCGAGCATGCCGAGCTGGAGGAGATTATTCGTCATGCCTGGGCCTGGGAGCAGCAAAAGGGTAAACGCTGGTAGTGCTTTCGCGGTTCTTCCTGGGCAATGCCGGGGGTAGGTAGAATGCCAATCTTGTGCTTGCTCGGGAATGCTTGCCGTGACGCGTGAATTCTCACTAGACGATTCGCCCGCTCTTTCGGTGGATTGTTCCGTCTGGCTGGATATGGGGCAGTCGGATGCCGCGCTGGATGCCTTTGGGCAGTTGGCCTGGCTGTCCATGCTCTTCCTGTTGTTTCAATCACGCGGATTGCGCGGGGTGGTCTGTCTCGAGCGTGAGTCCGTGGCCGATGAGGTGAGGGAGGCGCTTGAGATGCCTTCGCTCGCCCGGTGCTTGCCGGAGATTCGCTGCGTTTCCGGTGGTGGGCTCCCGGATGTGGGGGCGGAATTCGTGGCCGTGTCTGATGCCGGGCGTCTTTCCGGCAAGTTGCTGGGGGCATTTTCCCGTTTTCATCTCTTCCCGCGTGGATTGCCCGTGGCGATCGATCCGGTGCTTTATTTCGAGCTGACGAGTGGCGAGCGCTCGTTTGATGGGCTGGCCGCCGTCTGTGAGCGTTTGTCGGTGTCGGGCGGCCGTGAACGGGTGGCGTCATGGATAGCCGGACTTCGACCGGCCCGGCCCCGAGTCGCCTTGTTGAGTTCAATCTTTAACGGCGACGAATTTCTGGATGGCTTTCTGGCCAACTCGGCCGCAATGGCGGGCTATGAGGACTGTGAGCATTTCCTGGTGCGGGCCGGATCCCGGGGCCATGAACACGGGGCCCTGCTGGCCCATGCCCGGCGGCATCCGGCCAGTGTGTATATCAACCTGCCGCGTGACCCGGGCTTGTACGAGACCTGGAATCTGTGTGCGCGCCTGGCGACGGCGCCGCTGCTCTCCAATGCCAATATCGATGACCGGCGGGCGCCCGAGCAGGTCTCGCACCTGGCCGCGCGTCTGGAGCAGGATCTAGGTGTTGATGTGGCCAGCGCGGCCCTGCGGGTGACCGAAACGCCCAATCTGGAATGGGCGGCGTCCGAGGGGCTGCCGGTGTGGTTTGGTTCGGGGATTGATGCCGCGTATTCGGTGGGTGAGTTGTTCAAGTCCACATCGGGGGGGCTGGCCTCGCGCAATATCCCCCATTGCCTGCCGGTCTGGCGTCGGCGTCTGCATGCCTTTCATGGTTATTTCCGGGAGCGACAATACGGGCCGTCGGCGGACTGGGAGTTCTGGTTGCGGGCGGGGGCCGAGGGTGTGTGCTTTACCCATGACACCACGCCGTTGGGCCTGTACCTGAAACGGCCGGATTCCTATTGGCGGGCCAACCCGGAGGCCAGCGCCTTTGATCAGCGAATCGTCGCCCGTTATGGGGCCCTGGCGGGCCGGGGTGATCGCCCGCCGCTTGCCGGGCCGGGCTGGCCGATGGCCCTGTGGGTGCGCGAGCTGGAAGCGCTGGCGGCGACCGGTGCCTGTCTGGAGCTTGTGACCCGCTTGATTCACGGCGGCCATCGTTATCTGCGGGGCCGGGCCGGAGATGCTGCCCGGGAACTGGTGGAAGGGCTTGGTGCGCGTTACCTGGGCATGGCCGGTTTCGTGGACTGGTTGCTGGACGATCCCCGTCACAGTGCGGCCAAGATTCGCGACCTTGGCGGCGTCCTGGTGTGTCTGGTGGATGTGCTGCATGCCTGGCGTACCACGCCGGACGAAGGAGAGGAACGCGAGGGTGCGGCGCTCATCCTGCGTGATGCCCTGGTGGATCTGTACAGCCAGAGCGGGGATGTGCGGGCGTTGATTGGCTTGGGCCTGCTCAAGCGGCGCCAGGGACGGTCGTCGGCCGAGAACGGCCTGTTGCGGCACGCCCACGCGGTGGATGAAGGCGCCTTCTGGTCGGGTTTTCAGGATGTGTATCGATTCGAGCGGCCGCTGGATGAGGTCACCGCCCGGGTCGAGAGCGGGCTGCGTGTGTGGGACACGGCCGAGACCGCTCCGGCGCGGTTGTGGTTCTGGCCCGATTTTTCCGAGGCCAATCCCTATCAGCGTCTGCTCTATCGCGACATGGTCGCGGCCGGGACGGTGGTGGAGGGCCTGGATTCGATGGAGGCCATCGACGCCCTCAGTCCGGACGCCGACGGCGCTTGTGTGCTGCACCTGCACTGGATTCACCCGGTCCTGACTGGCGATGATCCGGCGGCAGTGGCGGCCAGCACGCGCCGCTTTCTGGCGCGGCTTGAAGCCGCCCGGGCGCGCGGTGTCGCCATCTGGTGGACGGTTCACAATGCCTTGAGCCATGCCGGGCGCTGGCCGGAACAGGAACGGACGCTGCGCCGGGAGCTGGCCCGTCTGGCAGACCGGGTCTATCTGCATCACCCCATGGCGCGGTCGCTGCTGGACTGGTTGCCGGAGGAGGCCCCGCTGTGGCTCTGGGAGCACCCCAGTTACCCCCGGCGCACCATCACGGATACCGAACGCCTGCGTCTGCGGGCGTCCCTGGGTCTTTCGCCCGAGGATTTCGTGGTTACGGCCTTTGGCAGCATGAAGGATTACAAGGGCCTGGAGCAGTACCTGCCCGTGTTCCAGCGGGTGATGGAGCAAAACCCCTGCTTCAAGCTGGTGATTGCCGGCAAGCTCGCCTCCCGCGCTGCCCGCCGGCGACTGAAGGATCTCCCGGCCGGGCAGCTTGTCGTTGACGACCGTTTTATCCCCGAAAAAGAGCTGGCAGGCATCATCCAGGCGGCGGACTACGCGTTTCTCTGCTACCGCGCCATCCTCACCTCCGGCTCCCTGTTCCAGGCTTTCTCGTTGAGCGTGCCGGTAATTGCCCCGACACTCGGCACGATTCCCGCCTATGTGGTGCCGGGCTGGAACGGCTACCTCTATTCCAGCGGCGGTGCGCTGGAACGGCTGCTCGCCCTGCGCGCCCGGGATGATGCCGATTTCCGGTCTGTTTTGGCTCGGAATGCCCTGGGCACTGTACATGCCGCGGAACGGACGGGATGACGGTGGCTTGATCCTTCTCAGCCTAATGGAGAGGCCAGCTTTTCGAGTTTTCCGGTGTCGAAGGCCGTGATTCGGACAATTGAGTCCCGTTGTTCTTCATCGAGATAACGGGCGGGCGAGTAGCCTTTGTCGGGTGACAGGTTTTCCTTGAGGAAGCGGCTGAGATTTCTTGCGTCTGTTCCCTTGAAGAGTCCATTGGCAACTCTCAGGCATTCAACCGCCTCTTTGGTCAACGACGGGTTCAGGTTGCTTGCGTTGCGGATGAGGAGCTCATTCGGGCGCTCCCGGCCGAGCAGCGCTTGCCATATTGCTGTTTCCCTGTCGCGGAATGCGTCGTAGGGCCATATCGACAGCCGTTCCTTGCCAATGCTCTGACTGAGTCGAGTGAGGACGTCTAGCCATGAAAGGGCGTTGATGTCGATGTCTGCGAACCATTCATCGAAATGGCGGGTTTCTTTTTGTGTATGGATGCATTGCAGGTAGCAGGATTCGATGAATCGATCCATCGAGCGGTAGGAAAAGAAGAACTCCATGTTGTCGATGCCGAAGGCCTCGTCAAGGATGGAGAGGCCCCGCTCCAGCTCGTCGTAGAGCCTGGGTGTCTGTGCCAGGTTGTAGGTGCCCAAAATATTCTCGTAGGACAGGATAATGCTTTTTCTGTTGTTGGCTTCAAGGCCATTCGGGAGTTGTTCAACGAGATCACGGAGTGCGGTTACGAGCTTCTTGCGATTGCCGTTCCGGTTCTCCCATGCCACCTGCCGGATCCATCCCCGCATCCGCCGGGCGGTTTTTTCGTTCGCCCAGAGATCGACAAAGTGAATGCCGTGCCGAGCGAGGCGAGAGCGGTTTCTCCGCAGCCGGGACTGGATATAGGTGGTTGCCGTCTTGTGGGCGCCCAGATGGAAGCGAATAACTGGCTTTGGCATGGTTGGGATCTAAAACAGGCTGTGAACCGATGCTGGCAGGCTGCTTTTGCGATGTGCCCGCCCAATCGGCACGTGAATTGAGCTCGTATTGTACCCGAGCACTGCCTGCCTCGCGTGGCTGCGGTAGCCGTGGGTCTCGGGGGACGCGGAGGTGATCCTCCGGCCGATTTCCTGAGATACCCGCAGCGCGTATAATGGCTGCCTTTATCGCCATTGACGGCGATTTTCTTGCCTTTTCACGGTAAATCAGGGAGTTCCATGGGAGTGGAAGCCGTTCTCACCGCCGGGGTGGTGCTGGGCCTGATGGGCCTTTTGATGTTCACCCGCCTGCCGGTGGATGCCGTGTTCGTGGGCGCGCTTACCCTGCTACTGGTGGCCGGCGTGATTTCGGCGGATCAGGCCCTGTCGGGCTTTTCCAACGAGGGTCTGGCCACGGTGGCGGTGCTGTATGTGGTGGTCGCGGGCCTGCGGGATACCGGCGCCACCCAGTGGCTGGCGGCCCGCTTGCTTGGTCGGCCCCGGGGCGAGGCCGGGGCCCAGGCGCGGGTGACCTTGCCTGTGGCCGGTTTTTCGGCCTTTCTCAACAATACTCCAGTGGTGGCGATGATGATCCCCACCATCAGCGAGTGGGCAGGGAAATTCGGCCTGCAGCGCTCCAAGCTCCTCATGCCACTCAGTTATGCGGCGATTTTGGGTGGGGGCTGCACGATTATCGGCACCAGCACGACCCTGATCGTGAATGGCTATCTTCTGCGAGACGAAGTCCACGAGGGCCTGGGCTTTTTCGAGATTGCCTGGGTGGGGCTGCCGGTGGCGCTGGCGGGGCTGGTGTTGATGCTCGTTGCCGGGCGCTGGCTGTTTCCCGCCCGCGAGTCGCTGTCGCGCCAGGTTCGGGATGCGCGTGAGTACGCCGTGGAGATGCTGGTTCAAGGCGAGGGACCTCTGGTCGGCAAGACCGTCGAAGAGGCCGGCCTGCGGCATCTGGCAGGTTCCTACCTGGTGGAGATTGATCGGCGAGGGGATCTGATCCCGGCGGTGGCGCCGGATGAGCGCCTGGAGGCGGATGACCGCCTGGTCTTCGTGGGGGTGCCGGACGCGGTGGTGGAGCTGCAGAAGATTCGTGGCCTGGTGCCGGCCACCGACCAGGTGTTCAAGCTCGATGGGCCGCGGGCCCACCGCACCATGGTCGAAGCGGTGGTCTCCGAGACCTGCCCGCTGGTGGGCAAGACCATCCGCGAGGGCCGATTCCGCAACCGTTATGACGCGGTGGTCATTGCGGTTGCCCGTGGCGGGCGGCGGTTGAAGGAAAAGCCCGGCGATATCCGACTGCGGCCGGGGGATGCCCTGTTTCTGGAGACCCGGCCGGGTTTCGCCGACAAGTATGGTTTCTCCCGGGATTTCTATCTGGTCAGCCAGATTCAGGATTCCAGCCCGCCCCGCCATGAGCGCGCCCTGCCGGCGGCGTTGATTCTGCTGGGCATGGTGGCGGCGGCCACCACGGGCCTGCTCTCGATCTTCCAGGCGGCCCTGCTGGCCGCGGGGGCCATGCTGGTGATGCGCTGCACCACGGCCAGCGTGGCCCGCCGACAGGTGGATTGGCAGATTCTGATCGTGATCGGGGCCGCCTTCGGTATCGGCGCGGCCCTGCAGGAAACCGGCCTGGCCCAGATGGTGGCCGGGGCCGTGGTGGGCATGGCCGGCGGCAGCCCCTGGGGGGCGCTGCTGGCGGTTTATGTGGTCACGGCACTGTTCACGGCAGTGATCACGAACAACGCCGCCGCCGTGCTCATGATTCCCATTGCCCTGTCAGCGGCGCAGTCGCTGGAGGTGAGCTTCATCCCCTATGCGGTGACCATCATGATGGCCGCCTCGGCAAGCTTCATGACGCCCATGGGCTACCAGACCAACCTGATGGTCTACGGGCCGGGTGGGTACCAGTTCAACGATTACATCAAGGCCGGGTTGCCCATGACCCTTCTGACGGGGCTTGTGGCGGTGGGGGTTATACCGTTGGTTTGGGGGTTCTAAATTCAAATATATCTCGCGCAGAGACGCTGAGACGCTGAGGGGAAAAGAATTGTAAGGAAGGGGGGAGGTTGTGGATGAGAATGCCATTGGGACTCAGGTGATTGGGGCATCGATTAGGGTGCATGAAGGATTGGGGCCTGGATTGATGGAGAGTGTGTATGAGACCGCTCTCGCTTTCGAACTGGAAGAAGCCGGGTTGTCCGTGAAGCGGCAGGTGCCGGTCCCGATCGTTTATCGGGGGATTGAACTGGAACAGGCGTTTCGCGCCGATTTGATAGTGAACGATAAGGTTCTGCTTGAGCTGAAGTCCGTGGAGACGATAACGCTGACCCATCGAAAGCAGGTTCAGACGTACATCAATCTGATGGGTTATCGCCTGGGCTATTTGCTGAACTTCGGCGCACCAGTTCTCAAGCGCGGCATCGTCCGCTGCGTAAACCGACTGCCAGAACCAGGGGTCACAGCTACAGACTGAATTTCTCTGCGTCTCCGCGTCTCTGCGCGAGACCAAATGTTTTTTGCATTTAACCAGGAGTTGGATTGTGAGTGAGTCGCATTTGATTGAGCCGCATGGTGGCAAGTTGATGGATTTGTTTGTCGGTGAGGACAAGGCCGAGGCTTTGAAGAAGGAAGCCGTGGATTTGCCTTCTCTGGATCTCACCGATAGGCAGCTTTGTGATTTGGAGTTGATGCTGACCGGGGGCTTTTCGCCGCTGGATGGCTTCCTGCGCAAGGCGGATTACGACAGTGTGGTGGAGAAGATGCGGCTGGCGGATGGAACGGTCTGGCCCATGCCCATCATGCTGGATGTGAGCCGGGATTTTGCCGAAGGCGTAAAGACCGGTACGCGGATTGCCCTGCGTGATGGCGAGGGCGTGGTCATTGCGATTCTGAATGTCGAGGACGCCTGGGAGGCGGATCGGGAGAAGGAGGCCGAGAAGGTCTTCGGCACCACCGACAAGGCCCATCCCGGGGTAGCCCATTTGCTGGAGAACACCCAGCCGGTGTATCTCGGCGGCCGGGTCGAGGGCCTGGAAGCGCCCACGCATTACGACTTCAAACACCTGCGTGAAACGCCGAAGGAGCTGCGGGAGCGTTTCGCCAAGTCCGGCTGGAACAAGGTGGTGGCCTTCCAGACCCGCAACCCCATGCATCGGGCGCACCAGGAAATCACTTTACGGGCCGCGCGGCAGCTTGAGGCCAATCTGCTGATCCATCCGGTGGTGGGCATGACCAAGCCCGGGGATATCGATCACTACACCCGGGTGCGTTGCTACGAGCATATCCTGCGTCGATATCCGGAGCAGACCACCCACATGAGCCTGCTGCCGCTGGCCATGCGAATGGGTGGGCCGCGTGAAGCGGTGTGGCACGCCATCATCCGCAAGAACCACGGCTGCACGCACTTTATCGTTGGCCGTGACCATGCCGGGCCCGGCAAGGGCTCCGATGGCGAGGATCTCTACGGGCCTTACGACGCCCAGGAGATGGTGGAGGAATACGCCGAAGAGCTGGGCATCGAGATGGTGCCTTTCCAGATGATGGTGTACGTCAAGGAACGGGCTGAGTACGCGCCCATTGACGAAGTGAAGGACGACGAGACGGCGCTCAAGCTTTCCGGTACGGAAGTGCGCCGACGGCTGCAGGAAGGGCTGGATA
The DNA here is from genome assembly GCF_030848495.1 of Natronospira bacteriovora. NCBI lineage: Bacteria > Pseudomonadati > Pseudomonadota > Gammaproteobacteria > Natronospirales > Natronospiraceae > Natronospira > Natronospira bacteriovora. The sequence goes on along the minus strand of NZ_JAVDDT010000006.1, from coordinate 35,747 downwards.
TTCCGGAGTGGTTCTCCTATCCGGAAGTGGTGGAGGAGCTCAGAAAAACTCATCCGCCCAAGCACGAGCAGGGCCTGACGGTCTTCTTCACGGGGCTGTCTGGCTCCGGCAAGTCCACCATTGCCAATGCCCTGATGGTGAAGCTCATGGAACAGGGGGGGCGTCGTGTGACCTTGCTGGACGGTGATCTGGTCAGAAAGCATCTTTCCAGCGAGCTCGGCTTCTCCAAGGAGCACCGGGACATCAATATCCGCCGGATCGGTTATGTGGCCAGCGAGATCACCAAGAATGGCGGTATTGCCATCTGTGCGCCGATTGCACCTTACACCCAGACCCGTCGTCAGGTGCGGGAGATGATCGAGCCCCTGGGTGGTTTCGTGGAAGTACACGTCGCCACGGCACTGGAAGTCTGTGAAGAGCGGGATCGCAAGGGTCTCTATGCCAAAGCGCGCAAGGGCATCATCAAGGAATTCACTGGCATCAGCGATCCCTACGAAGAACCGGAGAACCCGGAGCTGCGGATCGATACCGCGGATTGTTCGCCGGACGAGGCGGCCAACCGGGTACTGCTGAAGCTGGAAAATCTTGGGTACTTCAAGTGAAATGACGGAATGAGTGGTTGGCCGCCATGGCGGGTGCAGCCCGCGATGGCGGCCGTTTCGATGTAACGCTCCTCCGGAGAGCCCGGTAATGAAGCTATTGGAAGCAGTCCGTGCGTTTCTGAAATGGCTTGGGGACGTACTGGGTGTATTCATCAAAGCCCGGCCGGCCACAACGCTGACACTGATAGGCGCTCATGGCCTGGCGCGGGTTTGCAGCATTCTGGCCTTCTTTATTCCGCTGAAAGTGATTCTGCTGGCGGGCTCACCGGGTGTGCCGCGCTATTTTCGCTTCTTTGTCGATCCTGACCTTCGGATGGAGTGGATTATCGGCCTATCGATCGCGGCCGTGGTCTTCTACCTCATGACCCACGTGCTGGAGGTCGCCGTTAAGCGCCTGTCCGAGAAAGGAAGTATCGACATACTCCAGGAGGCGAACGAGATAGCGGTCGTTAGCCGACATATAGACGCCGCACGAGATTACTACTCTCGATTTGGCGGTGTTGCCTCCAATCTAAGCTTTAGCCTGCTGTTCCTGGCTCTGATCAGTGTACTGATCCCGGGGGTCGCTGCAGCGGTTGTCGCATTGCTAACCCTTCAGTTTGGCTTCACTGCGGCTGTTCTCCGCTTCCTTGATTCTTCAAGACCACGCGGTCTTTCCGGCTATATCGTTAATTTTTCGAAGAACTATTTGACGATTCTGTCGGCGATGGTGTTCTTCCTGGGCTTCGCCGTCATCCTGTATCCTTATCTTGTGGGAGATGGCCCCAACATTCTTCTCTCTCTTCTTTCATTCTTGCTGCTAAGGCAAGCACTGACAAGCCTGCAGAGTGCCGTTTCAGATTCGATTTCTCTGCATGAGGAGAGGCTCACGGTCAATGCGCTGGTCTTCAGGGATCAACAGCTAGAGAAACAGGAGGCGAAGCTGAGCCGAAGCCTGCGGGAGTTGTTCGACAAATCGCAACGGCAGGACAGAGTCAGCCACGAGTTGCAGCGTATCGAGCCGGAGCTACATGAGCCGGACGTGCAATGGGAGGATTCTTCCATCCCCAGGGTCAACACTTTCCGGATTTTGGTCGAGGATGTGCCAGGCGAGTTTCCCGGCCAGCTGCAGATGCAGGTGTTTCCTGAGAAAGAATCCCACAAGCTGGAAAACGAGGATTTTCTGTTCAAGCATGTGCCTCGTGAAGCTCTGAACTCCCCGCCTGTTTTGAGTCGTTTCGAGATGCCGCCGTTTCAGGCCCAGATCTGTGATTACGGTAACGGTGAGCCGTTGAAGCAAAAAGATTTCCGGAGTGCCAACCTAAAGCTGCGGGAGGCTATCTGGTCGGTATCGCCTCCGCAGGCGCTGTCCGAGGCGTTCCGCACCTCCAAACGGTTGCTCCATCAGCGCCTCAATGATGACTATGTCCAGCGAATCAGTGTCGCTGTTGATACCAGTGAAGACGAGCAGATTTATAAGACATTGATAGCGGATCTGGACGTAATCCGCACGCTCCTGTCGAAGTTGCCCATGCAGATATTCAACCCCGATCTCAAGCCGGGGGCTGTCGTCCAGCGATCCGATGGGGGGCATTACGTAATGAGCTGGACAAAATGGAGCTTGGAGCCAGTGGGCGTCCCCGTCCCGAGAACCGCCAAGCGTGCGGACATTGAAGGCTTGATCGAACGGATGCGGGGAAGGCGATCGGATATCCCGGACTGGTTTACCGCGGACCACATTCATTTAGCCAATGATTCTTCGATCATGGAGAAGATGATTGGTCAGGGGAAGTACCGCGCCGCCATGGCTGCAGCTGCGCGAATCATCAAGAACCCGTGTCTCAAAGATGTATCATGAACGTGTTATGCTTGAATCGAATCGGAAGACCTCGTTGTAGGGCAGTTCTTCATCCATGGCCGAGAAACGTTTGTACCACTCTTTTCCTGAGAACTCTCTGGCGATGCCCACGTTCTTGATCGATACAGATGGGTTGAATCGTTTCGGCCTCGGTGGAGAAGTATCTTTGGTATCGATCCATTCGAGAATGTAGCGTCTAAGCTTTTCGTCTTCCAGGAAATGCTCGAAAGAAATGGGCAGAATTCGCGAGCGATCTGCAATCTGACGCCCGCGGTCATTGAACCGCTTGACCGTATTCCAAATCTGTTTCTCAAATACCTTGGGCGTCTCTCTCCTTCTCGATTCCAATCGTCTAGCAGCGTACTGATCTGGAAGATTCCTTTTGACAACAATTGATTTCGCACCTGGAAAAAGATTTAGCACATGTATCTTCGGTGTCATTATGGCGTTGTCGAGAAGACCAAGCTCCCTGCCATGGAGGTGCCAAGTCAACAAATCAGTCACCAATCGAGATAAACAAGTCAGAATACCCCCTAGATGATTCTGCTGGGACATGGTGTTGAGTGACGAGCTAATCATTTCGACCAGTGCGGCACTTTCGATCCCTCGTGCGCTACATTCACCAAGTAGTGACACAGGATAGACACGTTCACTTTTTCCCTTGGTGTTATTGCTGTCGAGGAGACCGAGAAGTCCGGTTTGTATGAAATCTGCAAAGCGCGGGGCAGAAAATATACCATCCGGCCAAATCTGGGCGAGTGAGGTCATCGGTATCTTGGTTCGTCCCTGAGTCCAGACCAGCTCCTTATCGGAAACTCGAGCCACTTCGTCGTGATCTTCCAGGAAGGCGGTGACGGCACCCGATCCGGACCAGCCGAAGCCAGAGACAAATATGAGGCGGCTGGCATCTACATGATCGGTTGTTGGGAAGTCATGTGAGCGTAGCCGTGTTTTGTGGAACCGGTATGCCGCTTCAATCGTTTTCACCGAATGCTTGAGGAGCTGTTCGACCTCGCTCTCATCCAAAACCAAGTCATGCCGCTCATACCATTCAAGAGCGGTTTTCTTCAGCGTATGCCATTCAATTCGCTCAGGGTCACGCAGCTCAGCAGAATCCACCCCTGACTTCGATACCCACCAAGCATGGCGGAACCGCTCATAAATTCGCTGCTTATGACCATCTGATGGGATCTCGGCGCGTTGAAAAAACCTCTCTGCTTTTCGAAACTGGCCGAGTTCCCAGAAGGCGCGTGCGATGTAGAAAACTGAATTCGAATCGAGGAGGTGAGGGTGGTGCTTGTAGGTGAGATCAAGTTCGTCTGTGATCTCCTTCCAGCGACGACTACGATAGAGCAGTTTCATCTTCCAGTCTATCGCCTGTTTGAGTTCTTTGGTGTTACTCGTATGCGAGACGACAGAGGTCAGAAACTCGATGGCTTCGATCGCCGCTCGATTGCGAGTGAATGCCTCGGCTTCGTCTGTAACCCCGGTGAATGAGTTGTTTAACTCATTAAGGGCTTTGATCTCTTTTCTGCCGAGCGTTGATCTAGCCCGCCAGAACTCAGTGTTCATCGGGGCCGGAACTTTTTTGCCATTAGACGGAAAGAGTTTTGTGAGCAATGATTGCATGGCGAGATTAGTCCGTTAATCTAGAGTCACGACCAGCTGCTTGTTGCGCCGCCAATGTTGGCCTTGCACCACTCGATCTCTTTCTTGAAATACTCCTCAAGTATTGCCCTGATGTCTTCCGGCATTTCGCGCTTCTTGCCTTTGGATTTCCTGTTAAAGTCGCTGTCGATCGGTATCTTTTCAGCGGCTGGCGTAGCGCCGAGATATTTTAGGATTTCTTGCCGTGAACTATCCGGATGATCCCGGATGTCATCGAATAGCCAGGTCAGCATATTAGGGTAATACTCTTTCCATCGAGTAATGGTCTTGCTGGGAAAGGAGCGTGCCATCACATTATCGCGTTTCAGGAACTCCATGAAGCGGTCGGCTGTAAGCTCTGAGAAAGGGAATGTCTTGTCTTCTTTCTCGAGCATGCAGTAGTGACTCCATACTCGGCTTATTGGGTCCCGTACAATAAAAATAATCTTCAACGCTGGAAGCGCTGATCTGATCTGTTTGATTTCGTTCTTCCGGAGAATCGAATAAGCCGGCGTGATATCGCCAGTGATCTTCGTTCCTGACATCTCAAACAGGCGGAGGTAGTCATCTAGCGATTGGGACTCAGAATCTGCAAGTCGTTTTGCACGGATCAGAAAGTCCTTGTCCCTTTCGTCCAATGGGCGGCCGGCCTGTTTCTTTCTGCGTTCATTGACCTTGGAGAGGTCATTGAGTGCATTACGGTAGATTCTTTCATAATGCTGTGTGAAGTGTTTTGTGAATCGTCCGTCAAAGAAATGCAGTTCCTTGATCGGGGGCATCCAGAAGTCGGGGTGCCATTGTAGCTGGTCATAGAGCCAGCGGGTGCCTGCCTTCTGGGCGCCAATGCACAAAAAATCGGGTCCTATCACGGTCATGCTCCCTATTTAAAAGACTATTTGTCCATGAACCTTTCAAACCGGGCTTGCAGGCGAGCAGGCGCGCAAGTCTCATCGACAAAGCGCTGGCCGGCCTCGGCCTGGATCCGGTATGCATCCGGATCATTCCATAGCTCGAAGATGGTGTCCTCCACAGCTTCCGGCTCGACGCAGATTGCCGCATCCCCGAAGCAATCCCGGAACGATGGCGAACAAATCACGGGCACGCCAGCCGCCATGGCTTCGGCAATATTGCGGCCGAAGGCTTCAATCGCATCCTCGTGGATGTAATGCAGAAAGAAGTCCAGATTTGAGACATATTCCGACACCGGGACTGTGTCGAAGTCGTCCACACGCCAATTGGCGGGCTTTTCCCCGAGCTGCCGGATCGCGGTTGTCGCGCCGCCCATCAGGTGCAGCTTAACTTTCCCGCCTGCGCAATAGGCTGCAGCGGTGGCTTCCGCTGTGGCAGGCCATTTGATCCACTGATCCCGGCAATGCCGGCCCGCCACGGGCGCCGGGCGCTTGTCACCGCGCCATTTCGGCTCCCGCTTGAGGTGGGACAGGTTCAGCATGGGAATCCAGTCTTCCTCCGCGATCGGGCCGCAGGCGGGGTCGGCTTCCAGGAGTGAGCGGATAACGGGCGAGATCGGTATCCAGGTGCCCGGCTTTCCAAAGGCGTCTCCGACAGCGGCCTGGACCGCGCTGGGCTCGTACATCTCATTGGGGCCGCTTCGGACGCGCTGGGCGGACTGGTTGGCGAGAATGGCAATCCGCTCGGCATTGACCTCCGGGATCCGGTCCGGCTTATGCATCATTATCGGCGGGTGGTGGATCAGCAGGAGTTGACAGTCCGCTGTTTCCCCGTGAGCCAGGGTGACGATCCCCAGCTCCCGGCAGAGCTGGGTGATCTTGTTGTTGGCCGCATGCTCATAGGTCAGTTCATAGCGTGACCAGGGCAGGATTGCCACCTTGAGGCCCATGCGCGTGAATTCGCGCATATATTCCAGATTGCAGTGCGTGGTTCCACCCGGAAGCCGAAAATCGGAAACCAGGATAACGTCGAATGACTGGCGGCTGTTCGGGCCATAGTAGGAGATTCCGGGGACCGGGAACGGATCGGTTTGCGACCGGCGGCTCTTGCGCAGGTCGTCGCCACTTCGATGCCATTCTCGGAAGTGGCGGACATACTCGTGGCGGGAGCCAAAGCGATTTGTCCAGATGCTGGTCGCCGAGGAAGCGGTGAGGTTGTTGCCGTCAAAGAGCGAGAAAGACAAGGGGACGTTGGTGTGAATCTTCTTCACCGCGTGGGCCCCTTCCAGCGCTCTCAGACGCTCGACGAACTCCGCGTCCGCGGAAAAGCGGACGCTGTCCCAGCCGCCCATTTCCAGCGCACGCTCGCGCTTGAGCATAAGAGCGGAATAGTCGTTGTGAATGATCGGAACGTGAGGGCTGTCCAGACGGGGCTGGGCCACCATCTCAGGGTCAATGCGGACGCGGAAGCTCATATTACTGAGCGGAGCGTCTTTTGCGAGCTGCGTGAGCATCTGGGTTTCGATTTTCTGTGGATGGGCCCAGTCATCAGCGTCGTTGACGACGACATAATCGCCACTTGCGTGCTGCAGGGCGGTATTGCGCGCAACATAGGCGCCGCCGTTCTGCTCCTGCCTTATGCCCACGACCCGGGAATCCTCGGCCATGAGGGACTCGATGATGCGCCATGTGTCATCGGTACTGGCATCATCGACAATCACGAGTTCCAGGTTCTCCCAGCTCTGCTCAAGGATGCTGCGGGCAGCCATCCCGAGGTTGTCCTCACCGTTGTAGGCTGCCATGAGGACGCTGACTTTGACCGACATATCTTCCGGACGCGGAACCGGGTCGGCTGCTACCAGATTGTTCAGGCGCAGCCCCCTGTCCGCGTCACGCAGGCCAATCCCCGCGAAACCAGCGGCTCGCAGCGGGCGGTTCATCCAGTCCAGGTAGGCGCGATGTGCGTCTTCGGCGGGCAGGTCACCGTTGCGAGACTCAACTACATAACTGGAGGCCATGGCGGCGCAGGCATGGCCGTCATTGGGTTTTCCATGGGTCAGGGTCAGGTCCAGCAGGTGACGGGCCTCTTGGATACGGCCGAGCGCCAGCAGACTGTGAACGGAGATCAGGCGGACCCGATTCTGGCGGCCGAGAGAAGGGCTGGCGGCCCGAACCATGGCAAGCCGATCCAGCGCTTTTTCATGTTGATCGTCGGCGGCATAGAATCGTGCCAGGCTCAAAGCCGCGTTAATCGCCTCGGCGGGTGTTGAGGTAGGTGAAAGACGCAGGATCTCAAGTTCGTCCGTGGCAATTTTGGAAAATCCCCCCCAAAGCTTTGTGTCCAATGCCGAGGCCTGGGATGCCGCAGCTCTGGCCGTTTTGGGAGGGCGTCGCCAAAAAAGGGGTTCTCCACGGGTCAGGCGAACGAAAACGCCGTACAGGCCCTTAGGCAGCATGGCCCGCAGGCCACGTTTTACCGGATTCGGAACAACCTGCAGCAGGAATCGTGCGGATGAGCGCGCTATTGCCATTTCAGGGAGAGACCTTTTGCTTTTAAAACAGTGTGTTATCTTCGCCTTGGCTTGTTAGTCAAAGGCGTATGCCCCAAACTGCCAAATTATACGCGATGTTGCCCTCCGGGCCGATGGCCCTGAACGTCCGATTGCCGGCGTTGGCGGCCGCCCCAGGCTGGGTGCCTGCCGAAATTCCCGGTATGATGAACGGCTGCTCTCCTCGACGCTATTTCTTGCCAATACCACTGGGCAATGTGACTGGAAAGACGGAACTGCCTCTATGCGAAACGTTTTTCTGATTGGTGCGATGAAATGTGGCACCAACACCCTTTACAAAGCGCTTGCCAAGCATGCTCACGTAGCGACGCCCAAGAAGAAAGAGCTCGACTACTTCCTGGAGCCGCATAACCGCAAGCCCTACGCCGATCTGTTCGAAATCGGCCCTGATACGCGGGTCTGCCTGGACGGAACCACCCAATATTCAAAGTACCCGGGTTTCAAGCATATCCCGCAGACACTGTTCGACTTCAACCCGGACTCCCGAATCATCTACATGATGCGTGATCCGGTAGAGAGGCTGGAGTCAAACGTTGCCCATGCTATCGCCCGCAAGGAGAATATAACGGTAGATGATTGGCGGGGGTCCGGAAAGCTCGGGAATATGCTCAGCTACAGCCGCTATTTCACGCAGATAGCCCCGTATATACAGCTATTTGGTCAGTCGCGGGTCTTTCTCGGTATTTTCGAAGAGTTTATCAATGATCAACCCGCATTCATTGAGCGTGTGTGTGACTTTCTTGATCTGGACAAGGGGCGCCTGGAAATTGAAGAGGTACATGCCAACCCCAGAAGAAAGGATGCAGGGGCGGATTCCCTTTCCTTTTCCAGGGACGATGATCGGCGTTTCGCCAGGGAACTGAAGGTCGACATCGATTGCCTGGAGCGTCATCTTGGAATTGATGCCAGTCGCTGGTGGAAGCGCTACCAGGAGGCCTTGTCCCATGAGTAAGGTCCATATCAAAGCCGATGATTTTCGCTTCAACAACGCCAAGAAATGGCTGCCCTTCCTGGATGCTTGCGCGGAAGAGGACGTGCCGGTCGCTGTCGGGGTCATAGCACGGAACCTTATCGAAAAAGGCATTTCGGGATCTGTGCGGAATCGCCTGAATATGGCGAATGTGGAAGTGTGGAATCATGGGGATAGACATTGGCGAGAGGAAGACAGTGCCGAGTTTCTGGGGCCCTCCGTTGAGGATCAGGTGAAGGCGATCAAGGCCTGCCAGAAAGCCTGCCGGAAGGTGATTGGTGTCAGGCCTAAATGGTTTGGGGCGCCGTTCAATCTCTATGATGCCAATACGATTGACGCCCTGAAGAAGTTTCCGGGCATCTCCGGTACGTATGATATTCCCTGGCATCCGGATATAAAGTCCCTGCCCAGTTATCTCAATATCACCTGTGATGTGCCTGATACCGATCGAAAATTCGGTCTGGACAGGGCAATGAAGCTCAGCCGTCCCTTCATCCGGCGCCGCCACCCGTTCATTGTTCAGATTCATCCGGGCAACCATTGGGAAGATGATTGTATCGACCGCTTTAGAACGTATGTGAAATGGATGAAGGCTTCTGGTTACGAGTTTGTCTTCGCGGACAAATTGATGCCCTGATTTCGGGCTTCGCGGGTAATTTCCACGGAAAAACAGCATGTGGCGCGGGGAATGGCGCTGCTATTGATGGTAGTCGAGAGGCAATGTTTTTTGAGTCGTGATCTGAGTGCCTTGAAGTCCCGAACGTGACAGCTTCTACCCCCACGACGGATCGCGCAAGTAAACTTGGTGCTCGGCACATTTCTTGTAGGAGTCAGGGATGCGAATTCTGTCGGTCTTCGGTACGAGGCCGGAGGCGATCAAGATGGCGCCTGTGGTCCGTGTGCTTGCCGAACGGGCCGGGGTCGAATCCCGCGTCTGCGTAACCGGGCAGCATCGCACCATGCTGGATCAGGTGCTGTCGCTGATGAACATCACGCCGGATCTGGATCTGGGCATCATGCGCAAGGATCAGGATCTGACCGACATCACCACGGCGGTGCTGGTGGGCCTGCGGGACGTGCTGGCCGAGGTGAAGCCGGATCGGGTGCTGGTGCATGGGGATACCACCACCACGCTGGCCGCTACGCTGGCGGCCTATTATGCGCGGGTGCCGGTGGCGCATGTGGAGGCCGGTCTGCGTACCGGGGATATTTTTTCCCCCTGGCCGGAGGAGGCCAACCGCAAAGTCACCTCCGCCATGGCAGACATGCACTTTACCCCCACCGAAGGCGCCAGAAAGGCCCTGCTGGCCGAGGGCATCGCCCCGGATCAGGTGCATGTCACCGGCAATACGGTAGTGGATGCCCTGGTTCAGATTCGCGATTCCATTGCCGCCGATGAAGCGCTGGGAGCGGAACTGGCCGCCGGTTTCGATTTTCTCGATCCTGACCGTCGCCTTCTTCTGGTGACCGGCCATCGCCGCGAGAATCTCGGCAATGGTTTCGAAAACATCTGCCGGGCCATCGCCTCCCTGGCCGAACGCCCTGATCTCCAGATCGTGTATCCGGTCCACCTCAACCCCCAGGTGGCCGGGCCTGTTCACAGGCATCTGGGAGATTTGCCCAACGTCCACCTCATCGAGCCCCAGGGGTATCTCCCCTTCGTCTATCTCATGTCCCGTGCCCATCTGATCCTGACCGATTCCGGCGGCATCCAGGAAGAAGCCCCCACCCTGGGCAAGCCGGTGCTGGTGATGCGCGAACGTACCGAGCGTCCGGAGGCCATCGAGGCGGGCACGGTGGCGTTGGTCGGTACCGATACGAAGCGGATCGTGAGCGAGGTGGAACGCTTGCTGGGTGATCAGGGGGCCTATGAGGCGATGGCGAGGGCACATAACCCTTATGGGGATGGGAAGGCGGCGGAGAGGATTGTTGACGTTTTGTTACGAGTGAGGCGTAAGGGGTAAGGCGTGAGGTGAAAGGCGGGAAGGCAGTGGGGCAACGAACTGTTTTCCCTAACGCCTAACGCCTCACTCGTCCAAAAAATGGGGGGAGAATCAAATGACACGCGCCCACCACAAACTACGTGCATGGCAGGAAGCGGTGACCCTGGTAAAACTGGTCTATCGTTTCACAGGGCAATTTCCAGCGGACGAGCGATACGGGCTCATGAGCCAGATGCGCCGGGCCGCCGTTTCGGTTCCCAGTAACATCAGTGAGGGAGCAGCGCGGGCAACATCGGCTGACATGGTTCGTTTCCTGGTTATGGCCAGGGGATCGCTCGCGGAATTGGAGACTCAGGTTATCATTGCCAACGAGCTTGGTTTTAGCCGGCCTGATGCCGAGCTGACTGACCAGCTTGATACGGTTTTTTCCCTTCTCGGCGGATTAATAAGGCAGAAGCAGGATGTCCTCTAAGTCCTCAGTCCTCAGTCCTCAGTCCTCCAAACCCACCCGGGTTTGCGTAATGGGCTTGGGCTATATCGGTCTGCCGACGGCGGCGGTGATGGCTTCGCGGGGGCTTGAGGTCGTTGGGGTGGATATTGTCGATTCGGTGGTGGATACCATCAATCGCGGGGAGATCCAGTTCGCCGAGCCGGATCTGGATATTGTGGTGCGGAGTGTGGTTCAGGCCGGGCGGTTGCGGTGTTTTGTCGAGCCGCAGCCGGCCGATGTGTTCATCATTGCCGTGCCTACGCCGCTGGGTGAGGCGCGTCAGCCGGATCTCAGCCATGTGGAAGCGGCGGCACGGAGCCTGGCGCCTTTGCTGGAGGCCGGCAATACGGTGATCCTGGAATCCACCTGTCCGGTGGGCACCACGGAGCAGTTGTGTGCCTGGCTGGGCGAGGAACGTCCGGATCTCAGTTTTCCGCACAAGGCCGGGCAGGAAGCCGATATCCGGGTGGCGCACTGCCCGGAACGGGTGCTGCCGGGGCGGGTCTTGCAGGAGCTGGTGGGCAATGACCGCATCATCGGGGGCATGACCAGCCGCTGCGCCGATGCCGCCTGCGATCTGTATCGGCGCTTCGTGCGCGGCGAACTTGTTCGCACGAATGTGCGCACGGCGGAGATGTGCAAGCTGGCCGAGAATGCCTATCGGGATGTGAACATTGCCTTCGCCAATGAGCTTTCCCTGGTCTGCGAGCAGCACGGCATTGATCCCTGGGAGTTGATTGAGCTCGCCAACCGTCATCCGCGCGTGGATATCCTGCAGCCGGGGGTTGGCGTCGGGGGGCATTGTATTGCCGTGGACCCCTGGTTTCTGATTGCTTCGGCCCCGGAGCTCGCCCGCCTGATGACAACAGCGCGCGAGGTGAATGAATACAAGCCTGTCTTCGTGGCTCAACAGGTGATGCAGGCCTTGCCCGACGGTGAGGTGACCGTTGCCTGTCTCGGCCTGGCCTTCAAGCCCAATGTGGAAGACCTTCGTTCCAGCCCCGCAGTACAGGTGGTCCAGTTGCTGGCCGAGCACTCGCGGTTGACGGTGCTGGCGGTGGAGCCTCATGTGAATGCCCTGCCCCCGGAGCTTGCCGACTGCAGCAATGTGAGACTGGTTAGCCTTGATGACGCCCTGGAGCAGGCCGATCTTAGTGTGGCCCTGGTGGCGCATACGGCACTGCAGGAAGACCTCAACGGTCGGCGGCTGGATCTGGCGCGCATGATTGATGTGGTGAATCTGCTGGGGCTCAACGGCATGGCCCGATCCTGACGGGGCATGGGTCAAGCTGGAGCACATCATGGTGAGTGATGAACAGCGTGACATGAACCGGAAGGGTGCGGCCGGGCCGACCGTCCTCTTCTTCAACATCAATGGCTCCGGCCTGGGTCACATGAATCGTTGTCTGGCCTATGCCCGCCGTATGAAAGATCGGGCCCGGCCGGTGTTCTTTTCCCTCAGTTCGGCCATGGAAATGATCCATGACATGGGCTTTGAGGGGGATTATTTCGTTTCTCCCTTCTGGTCGCTGGCCGAATCCAATGCCTGGAATCAGGAGCTGGCGTTTCGCTTCGGGCTCATGCTGGAACAGGTTCAGCCGGATACGGTGGTCTTTGATGGCACCTGGCCCTTTCAGGGCTTTCTCACCGCCTGCCGTGCCCATGGTGTGCGGCGGATGGTGTGGTCCAACCGTGGTCTGCACAAGGCAGACATGGAGCCGGTGCCGGTGGACGAAGGCCTCTTTGATCTGGTGATCGAGCCGGGCGAGCTGGGTGATGGCTTTGCCGAACTGAACCACAGTGGTGCCGGGCGCAAGGTGCGGGTGCCACCGGTGACCTTGCTGGATGATGAGGAGTTGCTTGACCGGGAATCCGCCCGGAAACATCTGGAGCTTGAGCCGGAGAAGCGCTATGCCCTCTTTTCCCTCGGGCCTGGCAACCTCAAGGATGTCAGTGATATTGGGCTGGGCCTGATCGACACCTTCCTGGACAAGGGCATACAGCCGGTCTGGGCACGGGCGCCGATTTCGATCCGTGATATTGCCCTGCCCGAGGGAGTGATGTCCGTTTCCCTTTACCCGTTGCTGCGTTACCTGCATGCCTTCGATTACCTGGTGGCGGCAGCGGGCTACAACAGCAGCTGTGAAGTGGTGCAGTCAGGCGTGCCGGCCTTGCTGGTGCCGAACCGGGAGCTGGTGGATGACCAGGCGCGCCGTGCGCACATGGTGGCAGCCCATTCCCGAGCCGTTGTTTCCGACTGCGAAACGCCGGATCAGCGCCGAGCGGCTGTCGACGATCTGCTTGCCTTGAGTGAGACCCCGGCGTCACCGCGCAAACTGTCCATGGACGGTGCGGGGATGGCCGCCCGGGAAATCCTGGCGCTCACGGGGGAGGGGAAGGAACCATGACGCTGACGGATGAAACCCTGGCCCTGCGGCTGGCTCTGGATGCGCTTGCGGAGGAGCACGATGAGGTGGCTTTCCGTGCCTATGCCTTGCCGCGCCGGCCCCGCCCGGCGGGTGTTTACTTTGCCCTGCGCGGGCTGGCGGGGAATCTCCTGCGCTTGACCGGTCTGTATCGTCCACCGCGCCCGGAGGAATTCTGGCGCGCCGAATTGAAGCATGGCAACGCCGCCGTCGATGCCGGGGTGCTGCTCATCTGGGCGGAAGGCATGGCGCGTGAGGAGCTGCACAGGGCCTGTGCGGGCTTTCGTAAGGTGCTGGCTTCGGTGCCGGATTGTGTGCCCGTGTTGGTGACGGATGTGGCGGATTTCGCCTGGTATTCACGCCTGGGCTGGCTGGTGGAGTACCTGCCTGACCTGGCCAACGCCGAATCGTCCGGGGACGGGGAGTCCTATCGCCTGCGCAAGAAACGCTATCTCGCCTGGCGTTATCGGAATGCCCTTGCCGTGCCCGCCAGTGCGGGCCTTGCCCCCGGGGCGGAATGTAAAGCCTTGCTGGATGATCAGACCTGACCCTCGGAGACGCATGATGAGCAAGGTCGGCGATGACCGGAACAAGCAGGGGCATGTCTGCATGCTGGTGCGTACCAGTGTGCTGCGCAATCCGCGGGTGGTGAAGCAGGCGGCCTCGCTGGTGCGGGCCGGCTGGCGGGTGACGGTGGTGAGTGCGGGGATGCCGGGGGAGAGCGCGCTTTACGAGCGGCATCCGGATGGCTTCGAGATTCGGCGTACCCGCCAGGGCTGGCTGGGGCGCTGGCGGCGTCGGCGGCAGGAGAAGCGCCGGGCCGGGGCGGGCCAGGGTGGTTCGGCCCCGGCGCCATACCGGCCCGGGCGTTCGCGCCTGATGATGGTGCTGCTGCGCCGCTTCATGATTCTGCTGCGCATGCTGCCGCTGCTGCGTCGGGCGCGGCCGGATATCGTGCTGGCGCACAATGTGAACACCCTGTTGACGGGTTGGCTGGGGGCGCGCCTGTGTGGCGCGCGCCTGGTGTATGACGCCCATGAAGTGAACCTGGACCGGGAAGGCTATTACCAGAAACTGCGTGGTCTGATCCGGGTGATCGAGGGCTGCGTGATGCCCCGCTGTGATCTCACCATCACAACCACGGCCATGCGGGCCCGTCACTTTCGCCGGGTCTATGGCCTGAAAGACGCGCCGCTGGTGTTCGCGAACTTCCCGCGCCGGGTGGTGGCGGAGGCGGGTGATCGCCTGCGCGAGCAGCTGGGGCTGGGGCCGGAGGCGGTGATTGCCCTCTACCAGGGCGGGCTGCAGGAAGGGCGGGGACTGCACAACATGGTGCGGGCCGTGGCCCGGGTGCCGGGGGTGGAACTGGTCTTCATGGGCGGCGGCGCCCAGCAGGCCTCATTGGCCGCGCTGGCCGATGAGCTGGGCGTGGCCAGGCGGGTGCATTTTCCCGGGGCGGTGCCGCTGGAGGAGCTGGCCGCCTACACCGCCTCGGCGGACATTGGCCTGCAGCTTTTGCGCAATACCTGCTTCAACCATTACAGCACCGATTCCAACAAGCTGTTCGAATACGCCCTCTCGGGCCTGCCGGTGATTGCCAGTGATTTTCCCGAGATCCGTCGTTACGTGCGCCGGCACGACTTCGGTTTGCTGGTGAACCCCCATGACGTGGACGCCATTGCCGGGGCCCTGTCGCATCTGGCCAGTGATGCCGGGCTGCGCCGGCGACTGGCGGCCAATGCCCGGGCGGCGGCCCCTTCGCTGACCTGGGAGGCGGTGGAGGACGATTACGTCGGCCAGCTGGCACGGTTGCTCTAGAGCCGGGCTGTGGGCGCTGGCGGGGCAGGGCCGCCGGAGCCTGCTAAACTGCTGCCGGTTTTTCATCCTCGTCGGGAGCAGGCATGAGCAGTGGGGAAAATCAGGGCGCGCGCCCCTTGGGTGAGCAATCGGCCGGGGGTGAGCAATCGGCCGGGGGTGAGCGATTGGCGGGGCGCGATGTGGTGATGGCGGTCTGGGGCAGCCTGCGTCACGATGCCCGCGTGGTGCGCTCGGCGGCGGAGCTTGCCCGCCGCGGTGCCCGGGTCACGGTGGTGGCGGCGAGCTGGGATCCGGAAGAAATCGGGCGCCATCGTCATCCGGAAGGCTTCGACGTGCTCACCATTCGCCGGCCCGAGCCCTGGGCCCTGCACAAGAACCGCCCCGGCCCGGTGGCCATTCTTTTGCGCGCCGTGCGCGTGCTGCCGGGCTTTTTGCGCTTTACCCGCGCCATCCGTTCCCTGCGCGCCGATGTCTATCACGCCCATGACATCCAGGCCCTGCCCTGGGTGTATTGCTCCGCCCGCGGCCGGCCGGTCATCTACGATGCCCACGAGATCACCACCGACCGCACCGGTTTTGGCCGCATGGGGCCGGTGGTGGGCCGCTTCGAGCGTTACTTCGCCCGCCGCGTGGCAAAGATGATCACCACCACCCGCCTGCGCGCCGAGCACTTCGCCCGCGTGCATGACATCCCCGAGCCGGTGGTGATCCAGAACCGCCCCCTGTACCGGGAAGTGAAGGCCGGTCGCCGCCTGCGCGAGGCCGTGGCCATTCCGGACGAGGCGGTGCTGTTTCTCTACCAGGGCGGGCTGCAGCCCCGACGTGGCCTGGAGATGATCATCGACCGGGTCCCGGAGGTGGAGGAGGCGCATTTCGCCTTCCTCGGCCCCGGCATCCTGCGCGAGACCCTGCGTGAACGTGCCCGGGCCCTGGGCGTGAGCGAGCGGGTGCATTTCCTCGACGCCGTGCCCTGGCAGGAACTGGCGGAGTGGACGGCCTCCGCGGATGTGGGCCTGCAGCTGCTGGAAAACGCCGGCCTGAACCATTACACCACCGACTCCAACAAGATCTTCGAATACGGCATGGCCGGCCTGCCGGTCATTGCCAGCGATTTCCCCGAAATCCGCAAGATCGTCACCGAAGCCGACTTCGGCCTCCTGGTGGACCCCGCCGACCCGACCGCCGTGCGTGATGCCATGATTCGCCTGCGCGACGATGCCGAGCTCAGGGCGCGTTTCGCGGCCTCGGCCCGGCGCAATGGGCGCTGGCTGTCGTGGGAGACGGAAGGGCCGAAGTTGGTGGGGTTGTATGGGGAAGTGCTGAGTTCTGAGTGCTGAGTGCTGAGTTCCGGGCGCTGGGTTTATCTTTGACGGGAGACGGCTGCTCGCAGGCCGCCTATGACTTTTGAGACTTCCAGGCTCATCTTGCTGAGCGCCTCAAACTCCGACTGTGTCAGGTAGCCGTTGTCCAGCGCCACGTAGAGCTGCGAACGGAGTTCCGCGCAAGAAGCTTTTGCGATAACGAGGAAACGATGGAAATCGCGGCTCGATCCGCGCTCAAATCCTTCCGCCAGATTCGACATGACAGAAACGGCCGCGCGCTGAATCTGGCCGCACAGCCCAAGATCACGCTCGAATTGCCCTCGACTGGTGTGCTGATAAATCGCCCGAGTCAACGCACGAGCCTTCTGCCAAGCAACCAGATCCTCAAACCGCCGCACCCCCCGACGCTCCCCCGTAAGCCCCCCAAACTCCAAAGCTACCCCACTCAGCACTCAGCACTCAGCACTCAGAACTCAGAACTCAGAACTCAGAACTCAGAACTCAGAACTCCTTCCCACCAACCCACCTGCCGGTTAGAATTGGCCCCGACGCGGGTGTAGTTCAATGGTAGAACATCAGCTTCCCAAGCTGAGAACGTGGGTTCGATTCCCATCACCCGCTCCAGTTTTTTTCCCGGCTGCGCTGGTGCGAGTGAGGCGTAAGGCGTGAGGAGTAACGAGTGAGGCGTAAGGCGTAAGGCGTGAGGTAAAAACCGGGCGCCTGTGGAGCCCAACGGCCGGCCGCAGGCCGGCCTGACACGCGCAAAGCGCGGAAGCCAAAGGCTTCGGCCCTTCCCTCACGCCTTACGCCTCACTCGTTCCCAAAACCCCGATCACCACTACACTCACGCCCACAACCCCCACTCCCCCACTCAGAACTCAGAACTCAGAACTCAGAACTCAGAACTCAGAACTCAGAACTCCCCCTCACACCCCATCGCCTCCAAACGCTAGAATGGATGCTTCCAACCCCCGGGCCAAGGAAGCCTTCACCATGCGCAAGCTAGCCATCGTTCTCGGTATTCTCCTTGCAGCTCTTCTGGCGCTGCTGGCCATCGCCGTGGTGGCGGTCAGTCTGCTGTTCGATCCCAATGATTATCGCGAGGACATCGAGCAGGCGGTGCGCGATGCCACCGGGCGCGAGCTTCGCATTGAGGAGGATCTTTCCCTGTCGGTCTTCCCCTGGCTGGGGGTGGAAACGGGCCGGGTGGTGCTGGGCAATGCGGAAGGGTTCGAGGGGGATTTCTTCCGCCTGGACGCGGCCGATGTTCGCCTGCGCCTGATTCCCCTGATTCGGGGTCGCCTGGAGGTGGCCGAGATTCGGGTGGATGGCTTGCAGCTGCATCTGGCGGTGAATGCCGATGGGGTGGGCAACTGGGAAGACCTGATTGTCGAGGTGGATGAGCCGGCCGAGGCACCGCCGGTGGAGGAGGGTGAGCTGGATCTGGCGGCGCTGGAGGCCATCACCGTTGGCGGCTTGCGGCTGTCGAATGCCGCCCTGAGCTGGCGGGATGAGACCACCGGCCTGCAGGCGGAGGCGAGCAACTGGGCCCTGCGCCTGGGGGAGATTCGCTGGGGTGATCCCCTCAATTTCGACACCGGCCTGGATTTTCGCCTCAATGAGCCGGCCATGAGCGGCCGCTTTGAGGGCGAGGGTCTGCTGCTGGCCGTGCTCAATGACGAGAATCGCATTTACCTGAATGACATGGCCTTCCGCCTGGACCTGGAAGGCGAGGATTTGCCGGACTCGCCCCTGGCCATGCGCCTGGGCTGGGACAGCCTGGTGATGGACATGGATGCGGATGGCCTGGCCCTTGAGGGTCTTGTGGGTCGCCTGGGCGACATGCCCTTCGGCGGTGAAGTAGTGGTGGCGCGCCTGTCCGAGGCGCCGGCGGTGGATTTCCGTCTGGCCTCCGGCGAGTTTCCGGCCACGGCACTGGCGCCCTTCCTGGACGATGCCGCCCCCGAAGGCCTGCGCCTGCAAGGGCTCGGGGAGCTGTCCTGGCGCCTGGCCGGGCAGCTGGACCTGGGCAGTGAAGAGCTGGTGCTGGGTGATGGCTGGCTGAATTTCGGCCATGGTCGGGTCGAGTTTCCCACCCGCATTACGGCCCTGGGCAGCGAGGAGCAGCGCATCCAGTCCACCTTGCGGCTGTCCGAATTTTCCCCCCGGGCGCTGCTGGAAGCCATCGGTCTGGCCGATGAGTTCCTGCCCGAAACCCGGGATCCGGATGTCCTTACCCGCTTTTCCCTGACCGCCGCCTTCGGCATGCAGGGTGAGTCCCTGAGCCTGGAAGACATGGACATCGTCCTGGATGACAGCCGCATCACCGGGCAGCTGCGCCTGCCCAGCCTGGAACCGCTGGCGCTGCGTTTCGATCTGGGTCTGGATGCCATCGACCTGGATCGCTACACCGCGCCGGACGAGGACGCCCCGGTGGTGGAGGGGGAGCCCCTGGATCTGGATGCCATCGAGATTCCCGTGGACGCCATCCGTGGCCAGGACGTGGACGGGCGCCTGCGCATTGACCGCCTGCAGCTGGCCGGCATGAATCTGGAATCGGTGGAAGCCGGGGTGCGCATCGCCGATGACCGCCTGCGCCTGGCACCCATTGATGCGCGCCTTTATGGCGGGCGCCAGAGCGGTGAGCTGCTCGTGGATGCCAGCGGGGATGAACCCGTGATTCGTTTCACCGAGCGTCTCAGCGACGTGCGCATTGCCGGCCTGCTGGGGGATCTGTTCAACATCGAGCAGCTCAGTGGCCTGGCCAATGTCCACATGGAGCTCAGCGGCCGTGGCCGTACCGTGGGCGAGCTGCGCCCCACCCTGAACGGCAACATGCGCCTGGCCTTTGATGAAGGCGCGGTGGAAGGCACTGACCTGGCGCACGAGTTCTCCCGCGCCACCCGCAGCCTGCGCGAGGATCGTTCCGTGCGCGAGGATCGCGGCCGCACACCCTTCTCGGCCCTGGGCCTGAGCGGCACGGTGGAAGAGGGCCGCCTGGTCAGCGAGGACTTTGCCCTGATTACCGAGGGTCTGATGCTGAGCGGCGGCGGCTGGCTGAGCCTGGTGGATCTGTCCATGGACTATCGTCTCGGCGCCCGCCTGCGCGGCGAGGCCGGGGCGGGCATGGGGGCCGACGATGGCCAGCTGCAGGGGCGGGAGCTGGCCCTGCGCATGACCGGCACGCCCCTGGCCCCGCGCTTTTCCTTCGACACGGACCGCCTGCTGCGTCAGCTGGCGGAGGAGCGCACCCGTGACACCCGCGAACGGGCCCGTGAGGAAGCCCGCGAGACCGAGGAAGAGCTGCGCCAGCGCCTGCGGGATATGCGGAGGCGTTGATGGCGGCCGGGGCGGCGAAGAAGGCGGCGGGTTCGGACCTGGCCCGCCGGGTGCTGGACTGGCATTACCGTCACGGGCGCCACGACCTGCCCTGGCAGCAGAACCCCACGCCCTACCGGGTGTGGGTGTCCGAGATCATGCTGCAGCAGACCCAGGTGACCACGGTCATTCCCTATTTCGAACGTTTCATGAAACGTTTTCCGGATGTGGTCGCCCTGGCGGATGCGCCGGTGGACGAGGTGCTGCATCTCTGGAGCGGGCTGGGCTATTACGCCCGGGCGCGCAATCTCCACAAGGCCGCCGGGGCGATCCGGGACGAGCACGGCGGCGAGCTGCCGGCGGACATCGACGCCCTCGAGGCCCTGCCGGGCATCGGCCGTTCCACCGCCGGAGCCATCCTCGCCCTGTCCCGCGGCCAGCGTCATCCCATACTCGACGGCAATGTGAAGCGGGTACTGGCCCGCTTTCATGCCGTGGACGGCTGGCCCGGCCGCACGGCGGTCTCGCGCCGTCTCTGGCAACTGGCCGAATGGCATCTGCCCGACGAGGAACTGCGCGCCTACACCCAGGGCATGATGGATCTGGGTGCCACCCTCTGCGCCCGCAGTCGTCCGTCTTGCGAGGCCTGCCCCTTGAATGCGGATTGCCTGGCCCGGGCCAGCGGTGAACCGGAACGCTGGCCGGGCAAGAAAGCGAAGAAGGAAAAACCCCTGCGCCACACCACCATGCTCATGCCGGTGGCCGAAGGCCAGGTGCTGCTGCAGCGCCGTCCACCCACCGGCATCTGGGGCGGCCTGTGGGGTTTTCCGGAAGTGCAGGGCGACCCCACTGATTGGTGCCGCCGCCAGCTTGGCGTGAAACCCAGCTACACCACCCCCTGGTCAGAGCTGCGGCATGTCTTCAGCCATTTCGAACTGGCCATCCGCCCCGTCCATGCCCAGTTGCCCACCTGCCCGGATCGGGTGGCCGACAGCGACAATCTGGCGTGGTTTCCCCTGGATGAGGTGCCAACGGTGGGTTTGGCGGCCCCGGTTAAGCGGTTGCTGGGGATGTTGGGTAGGAGCAAGTAGTAAGGAGCAAGGAGCAAGGAAAAAGCCGGCTCGGGAGTTTTCTGCTGTGGGAGAGGCTTTAGCCTCGACTGCTGCCATCAGCAGGCACTAATCGAGGCTAAAGCCTCTCCCACAGCAACCAGCAACTGTTGTGCCTTTTGCTCCTTGCTCCTAGCTCCTTGCTCCTGCCGGCGAAGCCGGCTCTGGGGGGTGTTTCTTGTGGGAGCGGCGTCCGCCGCGATCAAACCAACTAACGCTACCCAACCCTCAGCGACACGCGACCTTTATCAAAGCCAACACAACACCCCGCTCCGTGTTCTCCGTGGTCTCCGTGTCCAATCACCCAGCCTGGCTCCGGCACCAAGCCCTCAGGAAACAGTTGGCGTGGCAACCGAGGGATTGTGATCGCGGATAAATCCGCTCCCACAGGGGGGGGGCAGTCAGCACCTGCGGTGCCAGGCCTTATTTTGTGTCCATTTAGTGTTCATTTCGTGGTCAATATCTTTCGTGCCCTCCGCAGGCACGGCCCCTCCGAAGCAGCACGGCGGCACCCTCAGCACGGCCCAAAATCTAGCGTCCATTTCGCGTGCATTTCGCGGCTAAACGGTTTTCGCCTTTCAGAAGCGAACCCCGAACTGCAGGGCGGCGGCCATGGAATCACGGCCGTCGGTGCTCACGCCCAGGTCGAAGTGGGCATGGCGCATGGCCAGGCCGAAGCCGAGGGAGAGTTCCCCTTCCTCCAGTACCCGCTCATGGCGGTAGCCGCCGCGCAGGGCGAGCCAGCGCCAGGGGCGGTATTCCGCACCCATGGCGATGAACTGCTTCCTGGGGTCGAAACCCACCGCTTCGGTTTCGTTCAGGTCCATGTCCCAGGCCACGGTCCACTGCTCGTTCTGCCAGGCCAGGCCGACGCGGGCGACGGGGCGCAGGCGCACCTCATTTCCCAGCACCGTGAGGTAATCCCGGGCAATGGCATTGCGCACCATCAGGCCGGCCGTCCAGTGTTCGTCCAGCTCATGGGTGAGGCCAATGTCGATATTGGAGTCGGTGTAGGTGAGGCTCTGCTGCTCGCGATCGAAGTTATCGCTTTCCGCATCGTCCACTTCGGTGCGCCAGTCCAGGGTTTCCACCCGCAGCTGTTTCAACGTGACCCCGACGGACGTGCGCCTCATGCCGGGAATCTGGGCGGCCAGGCTGAGCCCGGTTTCTTCCACCAGCATGCCCTGCAGGGCGAATTCGGACTGGAAATCATCCGGCAGGACCGGGAGATCAACGTCGTCGGGCAGTTCATCGGCGTCCACCAGTTCCACCAGGAAGTCGATGAAATCCAGTACCTCGCGAACCGCGGCAATATCACTCTCGGAGACCCGGATCTCCATGCCGATGGCGCCGTTGATGCGCTGGTGGGCGCCAAAGCCCCAGCGTTCCGAGGGGTAGCCCACATTCATCCCCCCCGAGCCCACCAGTCGCAGGGGTTTGTCGGACAGGTTCTGGTAATCATCCAGCAGGGCGTTGCCGGCGGTGGTCACGGCAAGGAAATCCTCGCGATTGGGGTCGAGATCACGCAGGCTCTGCTCGAGTTCGTCCAGAGCCGTATCCAGGCGGCTGCTGTTGTCGTTCTCCTGGTATTGATCCAGGGCATCCAGGAAGCCGTCACGATCAATCAGGCGAACGCCGACGTAGGGCCGAAGGAAGGTGAGTTCATCGCGCCGGCCCTCTACCTGCGGGTTGCCTGCCAGGCGGGCCGGATTGAAGAAGGGGGCATTGTAGGGCCGGGTGCTTGCCACGCCGGAACCGCCCAGGCTCAGTGAGCGGGCGTCCAGCGCGGTAAAGGCATTGCCCAGGGCCTGGATGGGCAGGCCGAGGGCCAGTGCCAGGCCCAGACTGCAAGTCAGGTTCCGGAGCGGGTGTGCACGAGCTTGCGAATCAGTGGATCGCAACAGCCTGCCTCCCTGCAAGCGCTTTCACGACTGTTCGGGCGGTACGTAGCCTTCCGGCTTGCTTACCTTGTCGTTACTGAAGAAGAACTTTTCCATTTCCTCTTCCAGGAACTTGCGGGCCTTGGGCTCGATGGGCGAGAGGCGGTATTCGTTGATGAGCATGGTCTGATGGTTCAGCCACTGCTGCCAGGCGGCCTTGGAAACGTTCTCGAAAATCCGCTTGCCGAGATCGCCGGGATAAGGCACCCGATCCAGCCCCTCGGCCTCGGTACCCAGAAGGATGCAGTGGACTTTGCGGCTCATGGCGCGCTCCTTGAGGTTTGGCGGATGATTCGGTGTGGGGGGATTGTAACTTATGAGGGGAGTTCTGAGTGCTGAGTTCTGAGTGCTGAGTGCTGAGTGGGTGCTGGTCGGAGGGGGCAGGGTTGATCGGAGGGATCGGGCTATCGGTTGGCACCGGGTGTGAATCGGAGGGGCGTTAGCGGGGGGTCGGGGTGGCTTGGGGTGTTGCGGCTTCGAGCGTGAGGCGTAAGGGGTAAGGCGTGAGGCGGCAATCCGGGCGCCTGTGGCGCCCAACGGCCGGCCGCAGGCCGGCCTGATACGCGCAAAGCGCGGAAGCCGAAGGCTTCGGCCTTTCCCCTCACGCCTTACGCCTTACGCCTCACCAGCCCCTCGAAGCCCGGTCCCTCCGAGAACCGCCAGCCCCTCCGACCGGCACCCACTCAGCACTCAGCACTCAGCACTCAGCACTCAGCACTCAGCACTCAGCACTCAGCACCAATCATCAAACCTCCAAATGCGAGCGCAATTCCCGCATGGCCTTTACCAGGCGGTCGCGCTGGCGGGGCGGGATCTTGCCGAGGCGGCTTTTCAGGTGTTCGATATGGGCGGGGAAGATGGCTTCGAATATCCTTTCACCCTCGGGGGTGAGGCTGGCGTAGGTGCGGCGCTTGTCTTCCTGGCAGGGCACGCGGTTTACCAGTCCCTTTTTCTGCAGGCGGTCTACCACGCTGGTCAGGGTGGTCTTGAACAGCAGGGTGCTGTCGCCCAGTTCGGTGAGGGTCATCCCCGGGGTATTGCCCAGGGTTACCAGTACGTCGAATTCCGCCGGGTTGAAACCGTGATGACGGATGTCGGGAATGGCGAAGGTCTCGAAGGCCTGATAGGTTCGCACCAATTCGCGAACGAGTGTCATGAACGGTTCCCGTGAGGCTTCTTGCGACTTCATCTGGCAGGCTCCTGCACATATCACCAAGTCAACCGCGCAACAGTGTACCCGCAGTCCACGGGAAATGCTTCCCGAACTGTCATCGGGCTCCTATTGGCTAATTCAGAGCTGGTGGGCTAGTCTGCTGCCTGAAAGTGGGGGCCGGGGGCTTGAGCCAGGTGCTGGAGTGTCGTGAATGACAACGAGCGAGTTTCTGCGGGGTATCTCGGCCCGGCTCGACCGTCTGTTCGGCTATCGTCAGGAGTGCCGGCGTTTTCGACGCGACGTCGGTTACCGTCCGAATCTTCGTCACCCGCGTTCCTTCAATGAGAAGATCCTCTGTCGCAAGCTTTTCGACCACGACCCCCGCTTTCCACGGGTCAACGGCAAGCTCTGCATGCGCGAGTACCTGCGCGAGACATTGGGGGAGCGGGTGGAGCCCCATCTGGTGCCGGTGGAGCAGGTCATTGCCCGGGCCGAGGACTTCGACCCGGCCAGCCTGCCCGAAGCCTGCGTGCTCAAGCCGGCGCATTCCTCCGGCAAGGTGCTTGTTCTTGAGCCGGGCCGGCACCCGGAGGGCGACGAGCTCATCCGCATCGTTCGGGAGTGGCTGGGCGGGCCCAGCTTTGGTGACCGCCACCACGAATGGCTGTACAGCCAGGTGCCGCGACGGGTGCTGGTGGAGCCATTGTTGCAGGACAGGGAAGGCCGGCTGCCGCTGGACTACAAGCTCTTCGTCTTCCACGGCCGGGTGAAGCTCATCCAGGTGGACTTTGAGCGTTTCACTGGCCACCGACGCAGTCTTTATACCCCGGATTGGCGGAAGATGGATGTGCGCTATGTCTATGAGGACGGGCCGACCCTGGACGAGCCCGCGGGCCTTGAGACGATGATTGAGCTGGCCGAGTCGGCGGCGGCCGGCTTCGACTTTCTGCGCGTGGATCTCTACAACCTGGATGGCCGCATTCTGGTGGGGGAGCTCACCTGCTACCCCGAGTCCGGCCGCGGCCGCTTCTGGCCCGAATCGTTTGATTTCGAGATGGGCAGCTGGTGGTAGGCCGGCGCCCGGATCCTTCTACAGCTCGCCCCGCAACCGTGCCCAGAGCAACCCCACGTATTCATGCATGGCCCGCTCCGACATGGCCAGGCCGGTGGATGAGGGCAGGAAACGGCGCGGGTCGCCCTTGCCGCTGCGGGTGCGCCAGACCGTCGGCGCCGGGATGGCGTTCAGGCCCTGGGCCTCGGCCAGGGCCATGGCGCGGCGCATGTGGGAAGCGGAGGTCACCAGAATGAAGGCCTCCTCGCCCAGGGTCGCGCGCAGCTTCACCGCTTCCTCATAGGTATTGCGCGGCCCGGGGTGGGTCGTTACCCGCTCCGGATCGGCACCCAGCTCCAGCGCCGCCCGGCTCATCACCGTGGCGCTGGGCGAGCCCGAAAAGGCCACCCCCCCGGACAGGATCAATGTGCTTTCCGGCAGGCGGTTGTGCAGGCGGATGCCCTCCATCAGGCGCAGGGCCGCCACACCGGACAAGCGGTTGGTGGCCGGAAGATCCGAGGCATCCGAGGCATGAGAGCCCAGCACCACCACCCAGCGCACTTCTTCCAGCCCCTGCACGGATTCCAGCGCCGGATAGCGGCTTTCCAGCGGCGTCAGCAACAGACGCCCGAAGGGCTCATTGGCAAACAGGAACAGCAGCAGCAGGGCACCGGTCACCGTGCCCACACCCGCCCGCCGCCAGCGCAGAATCAGAAACCCCGCGCCCAGCACCAGCAACAGCATCACCAGCCCCAGCGGCGATACCAGGATGTAAAGCCCCGCAATCAGCGTATCCAGCACCTGAGAAATCCTCGTTCAGAAAACGGGCGTAGTTTACCCCCTTCGACCGCCACCGTAGGAGCGGATTCATTGGTGGAAAGGAAGTTCTGAGTGCTGAGTTCTGAGTGCTGAGTGCTGAGTGCTGAGTGCTGAGTGCTGAGTGCTGAGTGCTGAGTGCTGAGTGGGCAGTGCCCTCGTAGTCGTAATCGTAGTCGTAGTCGTAATCGGCATTTTGAGTGAATCGTGAATCGAAAAGGCGGCCCCGATCGATGCCGTGCCTGTGGGAGAGGCTTTAGCCTCGATCAACGCCTTGCCGGAGCCGTTAGCGGGCGAGCGGCACCGCCGGCTTCCCGGCTCCGGCAAACCCCAATCGCGGCAGGAATGCCGCTCCCACAGCAGGTGGCACGGCTTCGGCCCAGGTCGCCTTCCGATTCACGCCCGGTGCCAACCGAAAGCCCCATCCCTCCGATCAACCCCGCCCCCTCCGACCAGCACCCACTCAGCACTCAGCACTCAGCACTCAGCACTCAGCACTCAGCACTCAGAACTCAGAACTCAGAACTCAGAACTCAGAACTCAGAACTCAGAACTCAGAACTCAGAACTCAGAACTCTCATCCCGCCCCCCCTCCAAGCCTCCACCCCCTCTGCGCTATAATGTCCGGTCATTTCCAGCAAACCAGCGGTGCAGCACCATGCCCGGCAAGCTTTTTGTCCAGACCCACGGATGCCAGATGAACGAGTACGATTCCGCCAAGATGGTGGACGTGCTCATGGACGCCCATGGCATGGAAGTGACCAGGGATCCGGCCGAGGCCGATGTGATCCTGCTCAATACCTGCTCGGTGCGGGAAAAGGCCCAGGAGAAGGTTTTCTCCCAGCTGGGCCGCTGGCGGGAGCTGAAGGACGCCAACGAGAACCTGGTCATCGGCGTGGGTGGTTGCGTGGCCAGCCAGGAAGGGGAGGCCATTGCCGAGCGGGCCAGCTTCGTGGACATGGTATTCGGCCCCCAGACCGTGCACCGCCTGCCGGCCATGGTCGAGCAGGCCCGCGCCACCCGAAAGCCGGTGGTGGATGTCTCCTTCCCCGAGATCGAGAAGTTCGACAATCTGCCCGAGCCCCGCGCCGAAGGCCCCACGGCCTTTGTTTCGGTCATGGAAGGCTGCTCCAAGTACTGCACTTTCTGCGTGGTGCCCTACACCCGCGGCGAGGAAATCAGCCGCCCCTTTGATGATGTCATCGCCGAGACGGTGGAGCTGGCCCAGCAGGGCGTGCGCGAGATCACCTTCCTGGGCCAGAACGTCAATGCCTATCAGGGCCCCATGGCCGACGGCGGCACCGCCTCCCTGGGCCTGCTGATCCGCTACGCCGCGAAGATCGACGGCATCGAGCGCATCCGCTTCACCACCTCCCATCCGGTGGAGTTCACCGATGACCTGATCGAGGCCTACCGCGACGTGCCCGAGCTGGCCAGTTACCTGCACCTGCCGGTGCAGAGCGGCTCCGACCGCATCCTGGCCGCCATGAAGCGCGGCCACATGGTGCTGGAGTACAAGCAGAAGCTGCGCCGGCTGCGCGAGGCCCGTCCCGACATCAGCATCTCCTCGGATTTCATCATCGGTTTCCCGGGCGAGACCGAAAAGGATTTCAACGACACCATGAAGCTGATCGCCGACGTGGGTTTCGACCAGAGCTTCTCCTTCATCTACAGCCGCCGCCCCGGTACCCCGGCTGCCTCCTTCGAGGACGATGTCAGCCTGGACGAGAAGAAGCGCCGCCTGGCACTGCTGCAGGATCGGCTCAACAAGCAGGCCCGCGCCATCAGTGAATCCATGGTGGGCAGTACCCAGAAGGTGCTGGTGGAGCGCCACTCCAAGAAGGATGACCGCCAGCTGGCCGGGCGCACCGAGAACATGCGCTGGGTCAACTTCGATGCCCCCGAGCATCTGATCGGCCAGTTCGTGGATGTGGTCATTACCGAGGCCATGCCCAACAGTCTGCGCGGCCGCCTGGCCGGTGACAGTTTGAGCCAGGCTTCCTGAGCCGCGCCGCATGGTTGATGGCGGGCTGGCCGGTCTGATCCGGGAATGGCGTGACTGGTGGGGTGGCCTGGGGGCATGGCCACGGGTGGTGGCGGTGACCCTGCTGCTGGCCCCTCTCTGCCTGCTGCTGTGGCGGGAAGCCCGCTATCTCACCCTGCTTGTGCTGGCCCTGCCCGGGCTCTGGTACGGATTCCGGATCGGCTTTCTGGCCTTCCCCGACCGGGCCGGCCGCCGTGTGCTCTGGCTGGTCTGGCTGTTTCTTGCCGTTGGCCTGCTGAGCTGGGCGGCCAATGGTTTTGTCGAGGGTGGTGTTGATCGTTTTGCCCGCCACAACCGCCTGTTGATCTTCCTGCCCCTGCTGATCACCCTGCTCTGGCTGCGTCCGCCCCGGCATTGGCTGTGGGCGGTTCTGGGTCTGGCCGGACTCGGCTTTGGCCTGGCGGCCGGTCTTGAAGTGCTGCAGGCGGATCAGGGTTTCGCCCACCGTGTTGGCGGTGATGCCAATGAGCTGGTCTTTGGCCTGCTGTGTACCCTGCTGGCCGCTGCCCTGGCGGTGGCCGCCTGGCAGCATCGGGGGCAGCCCTTGCTGGCCCTGTGGCTGCTGGCCGGCATGCTGGCGGCCGCCCTGGGGCTGGTGCTGAGCGGAATGCGCATTGGCCTGCCGGCCCTGGCCCTGGCCCTGCCCGTGGCCGCTCTTGTGCTCTGGCGCCGGGGGGACGGGCGTGCGGCCCTGCTTTTCCTGGTGCTGCCGCTGCTCTTCCTGCCCTTGCTGGTGCTGGTGGTCGGGCAGGGCATGCAGGCCCGTTTTGCCACGGGCCTGGATCAGGCCCGCGACTACTTCAGCGTGGAAGGGCGCATGCCCCCACGGGTGGAGGCCGTGGCCGGCTGCCAGGATGACCCCCGCCTGCTGCAGGCCAGTCTGTCGGCCTTCTATACCCTGCAACGGGGTCTGGAGACCGTCGAGGTGCTGCCGGGGGCGGCGGATGCCCCCTGTGGCGAGGGCGCCCGTTTTCGCCTGCGGGCGGGAGAGAGTCATGCCCGCTTCTACCTGCCCCGGCAGCTGCCCATCGATGTCGGGCGTGCGGATGGGCTGGTCATGGCGCGGGGGGAGGGTGCGCGCCTGCGCCTGCGCGACGGTGAATGGCAGACGGTGGACGCCAGCCTGGCGCGGCTGAGCCTGGCCTCGGATCGCATCCATCGTTCGCGCATCGAGATCGATATTGCGCCCGGCGGCTGGCTGGAATGGGTGCCGGAGGCCCGCTGGCCGGGCGAGTACCGCTACCCCCATGTGTTCGGCTCCATGAGCCAGCGCCTGGAGATGTGGCGCATTGCCCTGGCGGCCTTCGCGGAACGTCCCCTGCTGGGGCATGGCACCGGCAGCTTCAACGAGATTGCCCGCGTCCGCATCGAGGCCGGCGCCGCCCCTCATGTGATGGCCCATTACGATCATGCCCACAGCGAATACCTGGAGGCCCTGGCCACCCGCGGGGTGCCGGGAGTGCTGATGCTGATCGCCCTGCTGGCCGCCCTCATGCACGCCAGTCTGCGCAGTGGCCCGCAGGCGCTGCCCTTCCTGGCCAGCTGGACGGCACTGGCGGTGATCTTTGTCACCGAGGCCAGCCTGTCCAGCAATCTGCCCACGGTGAGTATCGCCTTTCTGATGGCGCTGGCTTTGTATTTCGGGCAAGGATCGCCACCTGCCGTGGACTGGTCGCGCAATCGCCTGCGCCCGGCCCGGCGGCGAGTGCAAGGGGGAAAAGGAGCGTCCCATGACTGATCGGCAAGCCGGACTTGTATCCGATGTACTGGCCTGGTGGCGAGGCTTGAGTGGTGCCCAGCGCTTCTTTGGCCTCTGCCTTCTGCTGGCCCCCTGCCTGCTGCTGGTTTCCCGCGATGGCCGCAATCTGGCCCTGCTGCTGGCGGGGCTGCCGGGGCTCTGGTTCGGCTTTCGCATCGGCTTTCTGCGCTTCGCTGACAATGGCGCCCGGCGCTGGCTCTGGCTGGTGTGGGCGTTTCTCATGGTGGGGCTGCTGGCCTGGGCGCTGGATGGCTTCGGCATGGAAGGTCTGGGCCGCCTGGATCGGCATAATCGCCTGCTCTTCTTCCTGCCCTGGCTGATCAGCCTGCTGTGGCTGCAACCTCCGGTGCGCTTGCTGTGGGCCGCCCTGGCGGTGGGCGGGCTGGTGACCGGTGTCGCCGCCGGGCTGGAAGTGTGGCAGTCCGGTCAGGGTCTGGATCACCGTGTCTCGGGCGATGCCCATGTGATGAGTTTCGGTCTCGTCAGTTGCCTCATGGCGGTGTGCCTGGCCGGGGGAGCCTGGCGCTATCGTTCGGAGTGGCTGGCCCTGTTGCTGGGGCTGGGCGCGGCGGCGGCCCTGCTGGCCATGCTCATGACCGGGGTGCGGGCCGGCGTGGTGGGCGTGGCCGCCGGTTTCCTGACCCTGGCCATTCTGCTGCTCCGCTATGGTGATCGGCGTGGTGGTGCGGTTTTTCTGCTGGGCCCCATGGCGGTGCTGGCGGTGGCGTTGCTGGTGGCCCAGGACGGCATCGGGGCGCGTTTCGGCGAAGGCGTGCATCAGGTGCGTGCGTATTTTTCCCTTGAGGCCCGCCTGCCGCCCCGGGCGGAAAGCCGCACGGGTTGCCAGGACGATGCCCGCATTCTGGCGGTGCTGCTGGACGGGCCACGATTCCACCAGCAGGGGCTGGACGAGGCCCGGGTGGTGGAGGCCGAAGCGGGAAAGCCCTGTGGCGAGGGGGCACGCATTCACCTGCGGGCGGCGGATGAGGCGCCGGCCGAAGCACGGCTGCCGCGTTCATTGAGTGAGCGCCGGGAGGATCAGGCCGCGCGCGTTCAGGTGAGGGGTGAGGGTGCGCGTATTCGGGCCCGCGGTGGCGAGTGGCAGAGCGTGCCCGCCGAGTCCGGTGAGCTGCTGCTGGATGCCGGCCGTTTTGCCACCAGCAATCTCCAGATCGAACTGGCTCCGGGCGGGTGGATCGACGTCACGCCCATTGCCCGCTGGAAGGGCGAGTACCGCTACACCCATGTCTATCGCTCCATGGGCCGGCGCATGGAAATGTGGCGTCTGGCCTGGCAGGCCTTTCTGGAGCGTCCGCTGCTGGGGCATGGCACCGGCACCTTCGGCAATTATCTGATCGCCCAGGCGGAGGCCGGCCTGGGTGACCATCGCATCACCCCCTATTCCCATGCGCACAGTGAATACTTCGAGGCCCTGGCCACCCGGGGCATTCTCGGCTTTCTGGCCCTGCTGCTGCTTCTGGGTGGCCTGCTCTACGTGAGCCTGCGGCCAGGGCCGGGGCAGCCGAAGCGCGGCGGCCACGACGGCCTGCCCTTTGCGGCCGCCTGGATGGCCCTGTGTGGCACCTTCCTGACCGAGGCCGGCCTGTCCATGAATCTGGTGGCGGTGAGCGTGGCCTTGCTGATGGCCATGGCCCTGTATCTCGGAGGCCATGGTCGGCAGCCGACCGACTGGTGCTTCAATCGCCTGCGCGTCGGGCGATCCAGAAAGCGGTCAGCAGCAGACTGAGAAGCACCAGGGTCACCAGGGCGGCCTGTCCCAGCAGGACCTGGGCCGGCTGGCCCGGCTGTTGGCCCAGGTAATGGTCCAGATACTGGCCGGCCAGGGCGGCCAGAGCGGCAAACAGCATCAGGCCCCAGCCCAGCAGGGCCGTCTTCCCGTGTCCCCATCCCGACTGAACCAGCCGCTGGTAGTAGTGCTCCCGGTGGGCCTGCATTATTCGTTCTCCCCGCCACAGGCGCCGAAGCAGGGTGATGCTGGCATCCGCCCAGAAAGGGGCGAAGGGCAGCAGCGTCAGCCACGGCGGAACCGCGTGGCTCAGCCACAGCTGCAGGCTCAGGGCGCCGGCCAGGAAACCCAGGGGAATGGCGCCGGCATCGCCGAGAAAGAGCCGGGCGGGCGGGGCATTCCAGAACAGAAAGCCGAGGCAGCAGCCGCTGATGGCGAAGGCGACCAGGGCGGTTTCGGGGGCATCGGCCATGAGCGCCAGGCCGCCCAGGGCGGCAAAACCGATCACGCCCTGCCCCCCGGCCAGGCCGTCGGAGCCGTCCATGAAGTTGTAGAGATTGATCAGCCAGGCCAGCGCCAGCACCGCCAGCAGGCCGACCGGCAGCAGGGCGGGGAGTGGCCAGGCGTCCAGCCAGGCCGGCAATTCCGGCCCCAGGGCCACGAACAGGACACAGGCCAGCAGGTGGCTGCCCAGCCGGGGCAGAACCGGCAGGGGAATGCGATCGTCCAGTGCCGAGACCAGGGTCAGGCCGGCGGCGAGCATCAGGGCCAGCAGCAACGGCCAGGGCAGGGTCATGGCCTGGAAGGTGAAGGCGGGCAGCAGTACCAACAGCAGGGCCAGGGCCATGGGCAGGCCCCCGGAACGCACCATGGGTCGCTCGTGCAGGGAGCGATGATTGGGCTCGTCCACGAATCCGAGGCGTCTGGCCAGAGGTCGCCACAGTCCGCAGCCCAGGGCGCTGAGAAGGATTGCTGCCAGGCTGACAGCGGCCATCGAGCCATTCATTGCATGGGCATCCTCTGGTCCCGGTGTGAGTCTCGCATCGTGGGGCGGTAGTATAGAGCCTTCGGCCTCGAGGCTGCCTCCCCTGACGGAGCGCTTGGCATTGCATGGATAACCGGCGACAGAAAGCCTATTACGAATCCCGCTTCCAGGCGGGCGGGCAGGATGAATCCGCGGCGAACTGGATCACCAATCGCTGGACCGCCCTGCGCCGCGGCCTGCAGCGGGCCGAGCGCCGGCACGGCCTGCGCGAGCGGGTGATCGCCTGGCACAAGCAATGGCTGGGGGATCTGTCGGGGCGCGCGGTGCTGGATCTGGGCTGTTTCAGGGGCAATGAGCTGTCCCTGTGGCTGGCCGAGCAGGCCGGTGATTACACCGGCATTGATCTTTCACCCAGTGCCGTTGCCGCCCTCAACGAAAAGCTGGAGGGCCTGCCCCATGCCCGCGCCATCGCCGGTGACTTTCTTCTGGCCGATCTGCCGGAAGCCGGTTTCGACGTGGTCTACGCCCATTCGGTGCTGCATCACTTCCCCGATGTCGACGTGCTGTGCCGGCGCCTGAGCCAGGTCCTCAAGCCGGGCGGGGTGGTGGTTTCCGTGGATCCCACCCAGACCGAGCCACTGAACCGGCTGGCTCGCCTGCTTTATCGGCCGTTCCAGTCCGACCGGGACTGGGAATGGCCTTTCAGCCGCAAGACCTTCCGCATCCTGCAGCGCCATTTCGAGATCGATCGCATTCAGGGCTATCGGGGCTTTTCCCGCATCGGCCTGCTGATTCCGCCGTTGATGGGTTGGGGCCTGCGCATGGACGAGCGCTTCGCGCGCCGCCTCGGGCCGGGGCTGTGGTTCTGCTGGCTGGTGACCATGAGGATGCGCAAGCCGGCCTGAGCCTCAGCCGTGGATCATGCTGTCGCGCAGGGCCTCGAAGGTGCTCTGTTGCTGGTAGTCTCCGACTTCCCTTCGAAAGCTTGAGGCGTTCACGGTGAGCGACCCCAGCAATTGTTCGGCCATGGTGCTGCCGCCCAGCAGGACGGCCGTTCGGCGTAGCAGGGCCGGTGACAGCGCCCACAGCCGGGGGGCACCACCCTGTCCCTCGGCCAGTGCCCGAATCATGTCGGCGGTGCCGAGAGGTTCGGCGTCCGCCAGGACATAGGCATTGCGACTGAAGGCGGGGGTTTCGATGCAGCCGCACAGCGCCCGCGCCAGGTGCGTCGCGCCGAGCAGACTGCGCTGATTGCGGACACCGGCGAAGGGCAGGGGCCAGCCCCGGGCCACCGCTGCCTGTAGCCGGCCGAGATTGCCCGGTGCATTCGGCCCCACCACCAGCGGAACACGCAAGCACAGTGTCTCCATCCAGCCTCGTTCCTGCACACTGGCCAGATGTTCCTCCGCCCGCGCCTTTGATTCGGCATAGGCACTGGCGGGCCGCAGCGGCGTTTCTTCGTCGATGGCGGCGTCGCTTTCCCGCAGGCCATGGACGGCAATGGAGCTGAGAAAGATCAGCCGACGCACATGACCGGCCGCTGACTCCGCCAGTCGGCGGGTACCGTGAAAATTGATCCGCTCATGGGCCGTGTCATCATCCCCGCCCTCCGCCCGATGGGCGTGGCCGGCCAGGTGAATGATCACCTCGACGCCCCGCAGGGCATCGGTCCAGTCCGTCTCCGGCCCGATGTCATCAATGACCTGCCATTCGAGCCCCTCACGTTCTTCACCCACGCCAAGCACCGGCCGACGGCTGAGCG
Source organism: Natronospira bacteriovora (assembly GCF_030848495.1). Taxonomy (NCBI): domain Bacteria; kingdom Pseudomonadati; phylum Pseudomonadota; class Gammaproteobacteria; order Natronospirales; family Natronospiraceae; genus Natronospira; species Natronospira bacteriovora. The sequence continues at coordinate 1,530 of NZ_JAVDDT010000006.1, read as the reverse complement.
CACGGACCTGATGGCCGCCCGCCAGCAGCTGCTCAAGGACATGGCGGCCGATAAAACCATTGGCGCCGGTGAGGAGGACTTTCATTCGGGGATGCGGCCTTTGTTGGGGATGTCGCCAGATTGCCGGGTTTGGGTGGTTCTGGGCAAGGGGGGGAAGGGAGTTCTCAGTGCTGAGTTCTGAGTGCTGAGAGGGTGCGGGTCGGAGGGGCCGGGGTTGATCGGAGGGGCTGGGCATTCGGCTGGCGCCGGGCGTGGACTGGAGGGGCGGTAGAGGATGCCGGGGTGGCTTGGGGTGTTGCGGCTTCGAGCGTGAGGCGTAAGGCGTAAGGCGTAAGGCGTAAGGCGTAAGGCGTGAGGCGGCAACCCGGGCGCCTACGGCGCCCAACGGCCGGCCTGCCGGCCGGGCGGATCGCGCGCAGCGCGGAAGCCAAAGGCTTCGGCCTTTCACCTCACGCCTTACGCCTTACGCCTCACCTTCGGAGCCGGTGAACGTGCGGTGCCTCCCTGCCCGCTAACGGCTCTGGCCAAGCGTTGATCGAGGCGGACGCCGCTACCACAGAGGCGCCTTCCGAATTACTCGCGCAAGTGACTGGGATCAGCGATGGTTGTTGTCGGACTCGATGTCTTTCAGGCTTCCGGCGATGTATTTGTGCAGGATACTGGCAACCAGGGACTGGTAAGGCAGCCCCTCTTTCAAGGCCCGGCGCTTGAGCAGTTCAAGGTCTCGACTGGAGATACGGATATTGATGCGCTTGTCTTTTCGGGCCGTGGCGTCCGCCGCCTCCTGGAGCTCTTTCACACGGGCTTCGGTGAGTTCCGACTGGAACTCTCCAGCCTCAAAGGCATCCACCAGCGCCTGTTCCTCTTTGTCGAGCTGTTTTTTGCTCATGGGGACCTCTTTGCCAGGTATTTCCGGGTCGCTTTTCTACTGGGAATGATTGTCTTCAGGAACAGTTCACTCTCACTTTCGACGTAGGGCACCAACCAGGCGTAGTCATCGATTTCCACAATCATCAGCCGTTGCCCGGGATACTGTTCCTGCTTCGGGTGAATCAGGTCATCAAGCAACCGGCCGGATTGGAGCGCGAACAGGACGTCCTCAAACGAGACGCCCCGCTCCTTGATCAGTTTCTGGTTCTTCTCTGAGCTCCAGACTAGCGTCTTCATGAGCTCAGTCTAGCGTATGTGTGTGCCTATTGTCTTCAGAAGCTTTGGTTTTGAGTGCTGAGAGGGTGCGGGTCGGCGGGGCCGGGTGTGAATCGGAGGGGCGTTAGAGGATGCCGGGGTGGCTTGGGGTGTTGCGGCTTCGAGCGTGAGGCGTAAGGCGTGAGGCGGCAACCCGGGCGCCTGCGGCGCCCAACGGCCGGCCACAGGCCGGCCTAATACGCGCAAAGCGCGGAAGCCGAAGGCTTCGGCCTTTCACCCCATCTTCGAAGCCGTCACACCCAAACCATCCCAACACCCTCTAACGCCCCCACTCAGCACTCAGCACTCAGCACTCAGCACTCAGCACTCAGCACTCAGCACTCA